>PWGY01000071.1 GCA_003554665.1 Bacteroidales bacterium
GCTGATTACAAATCAGCTGCTCTGACCAACTGAGCTACATCGGCAACAGCGTTTTTGCAATTGAAATACCTTGCAAAAAGGTCTGCAAATGTACAAAAGATTTAAAACCTACCAAAGAATATATAATTTTTTTTCTGGCATTTCTTCCGGGTTACAATCCCTTCATTTTTTCCTTGTGCTTCTTCACCTGTCGCTTCAGGGCATCTACGGAATTGTCCACGGCCTCTTCAAAACTTTTGGCCTGCTTCTTGGCAAAAAGATCATTTCCGGGGATCATCACCTTTATTTCTGCCACCTTGTTTTCATTATTTGAGGCGCCGTCAAGGCGCAGGATCACGTCGCAACCATGCACTCCGTCAAACAGGGTGGAAAGCTTGGCTGTTTTTTCCCTGATAAAATCTTCCAGTTTTGCATCTGCTTTAAAATGAACTGAATTGATGTTAACTTTCATGATGATTTCCTCCAGGATTTAAGCCTTTGGATGGGCTTGTTTATAAATATTTTTAATTTTCTCAATTGAGTTGTGGGTGTAAACCTGGGTGGCCGAAAGACTCGCATGACCAAGCAGCTCTTTGATCGCATTCAGGTCAGCTCCGTTATTGAGCATATGCGTTGCAAAAGAATGTCGCAACACATGCGGGCTTCTTTTTACCAGTGTGGTCAAACGGCTAAGGTAGGCATTCACCCGCCGATATACAAATACAGGATAGGTTTTCGCCCCTTTATCCGTTACAAAAACCCAGGGAATCTCACAACCGAAAACTTTGGCTTTTTCTTCACAGTAACGCTGATAACTATCCACCACGCGTTCAAGAAGTGGCAACAACCGCTCTTTGTTTCCCTTTCCTTTAATACGCATCTGTTGCTTTTCGGTATCCACATCAGTGTGCTTCAATTCAATCAGTTCAGCACGGCGTATTCCGGTGGTATAAAATAATTCGAGGATCAGCTGATCCCGCAAATCCTGGAAATCCTGCCCAAACTGGCGCGGATCAAGAATATCCTCCAGTTGCTCCTGATCCATAAACACCGGAAGTCGTCGTTCCTTTTTCAGGGACACAACCTTATCCATGGGGTTATCATGGATAATTTCCGACTTGTTCAGATAGCTGAAAAGCGAACGCAGGGCCGAACGCTTCCTGTTAAAAGTACTGCGTGCCGTCCCTGCCCTGCGAAGTGAAGCAAACCACGACCGGACCATTCCCTGGTCTGCCAGGTGACAGGAGTCGGTGTCATACTGGTCTTTCAGGTACCTTTCAAATTGATCCAGATCATTGCGATATGCAAGGAGCGTGTGCTCAGAGTAACGTCTTACCTGACACAGATATTCAAGAAATTGTTCAGAATAAACGCCCATAATGACAGAAAGAAGAAACCCTTGCTTAAAGTTATGCCAAAAAAACAGCTTCTGCAAAAATTTCTCCTGAAAAGCGAAAAGATTTACTGGTAACGGCCGGATTAGCTATCCTGCTGATTTCTCAACTGCTGGATGTAGATCGCCTTGAGCTTCTCTTCCCTTTTCTTAACTGAAGGCTTGGTATACTTTTGACGATCCCTGAGTTCCCTGAGAACACCAGTTTTCTCAAACTTCCGCTTCATCTTCTTCAGGACACGGTCAATGTTTTCGCCTTCTTTTATAGGAACAATAATCATGTTTACCTCTTTCTTTTAACTGATTATAAACTAAATACAATAATAGATTCGCCCAAAAAGCGGTCGCAAATTTACAAATATTTTGTTGTAAACAAAAATTTTAATGTGGATAAAACGCATCCTCCAAATGTTTTAAGTTGATGCGTGGTGACTGCAAGACAATGGAAATAATGTCAAAGCGCACCTCCAGATCCAGCCCGTTCAGGGAAACATAATGATTGGCTGTTTTTATGAGCCTGCGCTGTTTCTGTTTGCTCACAAAGCCCTCCGGACTGCCGAAGTAATCGGTTTTCCGGGTCTTGACCTCAACAATTACCAAAAGATCATCCTTCCGGGCAATAATGTCCGCTTCATGATGGCTGGAGTACCAGTTGGTCTCAAGGATATCCCATCCTTTGGATGCCAGGTATGCGGCTGCAATTGCCTCTCCCTGCTCACCGGTATTGTGCGATTCAGCCATAATGAACCACCTATTTGTCGCAACCCGACTCCGTCAGCTCAAACTCATAATATTCCATAATCGGATTGGCCAACAACTTTTTACAGGCCGTTTCCACCATGTCCTTTGCTTCAACAGGGGTTTCAGCCTCCACTTCAAGACTGATATGCTTCCCCACCCGCACATTGCTGATCCGGGAGAGATCAAGATTTTTCATGCTGGCGGTAATCGCTTTCCCCTGCGGATCCAGCAAAGCCTTAAGGGGCATCACATTGATTTCTGCGCAAAACTTCATAACTCAATGATATTGTTGTACATGATAAACAAGCGACAAAAGTAGGTAAAAAATCAGGAACAAAGGTACTCCCGACAATCCAAATATGACCAGCAGCAGCAGGCAGCCGGCAAGAAAAACATATATATACCGGTTATCTTTCCAGCCGAGGGATTTAACTTTCAGAGAAAACATCCGCACCGGCGAAACCAGCAGCCAGGAAATGATCAGGGTCAGCCCGAGGCCAAACCACAATTTTGTGGTAAGCGCTTCAAGCAGCCGAAAAACAAAGCTGTCGGGATCGGCATAGGTCAGCACAAAGGGGATGGAGGCAATCAGCAAAGCACTGGCAGGTGTGGGTAACCCACGAAAATCACTTTGCTGCTCCTCGTCAATATTGAATCGTGCCAGGCGGAGACCGGAAAAAACCGCAACCAGGAATGCAAGCGAGGGCAAAAGGATATGTGGCTGCTCAGGATGAGGCTTTTGAAACGCCTCCTGCAAGTAAAAGAAAAGAATAGTGGCGGGAGCCACCCCAAAGCTGACCAGATCAGCCAGAGAATCCAGCTGCTGTCCGATTGGGGAGCCTGCACGAAGCAACCTGGCCGCAGCACCATCCAGAAAATCAAGGAGTGCACACAAACCGATAACTACAGCCGCCACCCCGGGTTGCCCCTGAAGGGTGATTACGATGGCTACGCAACCAAGAAACAGGTTAATCAGCGTGATGGTATTGGGGATGTGTTTCATAGTTGGAAATTAGAGGTTGGAAGTTGGAGGTTAGAAGGTGGAGGCTGAAGGTTCGAATGTTGAAGCTGGCAGCCCAAAGGTCGAAGCTGGAAGATCAAAGGTGAAAGCCCGAAGGTTGGAGTTTGAAACCCGAAGGTCGGCACCCGAAGCCGGAAGTCCGAAGGTTGGGGCCCGGAGTCCGAAGGTCGGGGCCCGGAGTCCGAAGGTTGAAAACGGGGACTTCGGGCCGGAGCTTCGGGGCCGGAGGGCCTGAAACCGGTTCCCCGGCTTCAGGCCCATCGCCCGCAATACCTGCATCAGTGTGTTCCGCATGTTGCGCATACATTCATACATACATCCCTCACAATCATATATTCAGGCAATCCAGTTGACGACTTCCCCGAACCAGCCTGATTTACGGGGTTCTCACCGGATAGGGAGGCACCGGATGAATCTCCTGGTCGTAATCTTCCATGCGTTCCAGTGCCTCTTCAATGGCCCGCTGAAGTTGCTGGTCAATGCCATCAAACTCCTTGGCCGGGTCGTTTTCCACATAAATATCAGGCTCTACCCCAATTCCTTCAATGATCCATTCTTCACCGTGAATGTCATAGGGTGCAAATTCGGGTTTGGAAAGGGTCGCACCATCAATAAACGGGAGTGTTCCGCGGATACCAACCACCCCACCCCAGCTTGTGGTACCAATCAGGGGGCCAAGGCCAAGCTTCTTAAACTGGTAAGGGAACAAATCACCATCTGAAGCAGAATACTTATCAACCAGGCAGATCTTCGGCCCCAGGTGGATCTGGGCGGGCCGTGTCCCCGGCGCCTGATTCCTGGCCATGGACAACCCGGTCAGCTCCCTTGACAAACGCTCAATCAACATGGGCGACACATTGCCACCACCGTTTCCGCGCACATCAATAATCAGTGCCTCCTTACGAAGCTGCGGATAAAAGTGTTTCACAAACTCGTTCAATCCGGCAGGGCCCATATCCGGTACGTGAATATAACCCACCCTGCCATCGGTGGCCTCATTTACTTTCCTGATGTTTTCCTGCACCCAGTTATAGTAGTAGAGGTCCGACTCATCTGCTATGGGCTTGACAATCACCTTTCTGGCACCATCAGCCCCGGGTGAATCATTTACGGTCAGCTCCACCTGCTGCCCGGCTTTACCAACCAACGACTCATAAATATTATTCATCCTGTCGGTTGAGTGTCCGTTCACTTCAATGATATAATCTCCTTCCGACACATCCACGCCCAGTTCGGTCAGCGGCGACCTTCGTGAAGACTGCCAGTTCTCTCCTTTCAGTATCCTGTCAATCCGGTAATAGCCTGACTCATGCTGGCTCAATTCTGCACCAAGCAACCCCATGGGGATGCGCTCCACTTCCGGCACATCACCACCACCGACATAGGCATGACCGACGTTCAGCTCACCCACAAGCTCGCCCAACACATAGGTCAAATCCAGGCGGTTGTTCACATAGTCAACCAGGGGGCGGTATTTTTCCTTCATGGCCTCCCAATCTACCCCATGCATATTGGGTGCATAAAAGAAATCACGCATCTGACGCCAGGTTTCCTCGTATATCTGCATCCATTCTTCCCGGAGGTTCACCCAAACTTTCATATTGGAGAGATCCACAAAGTCATTGACCGAAAAAGAAGAATGCGGCAGGTCGATCACACTGTACTGCCCCCTGGCACGGACCATCATTTTGCTTTTGTCCGCACTGATGTCATATCCGTTGATACCGGCAAGTTCAGTTTCGCGGCGGTTTTCCATATTGAACATCATCAGGTTTGAACCCTTCATGTAATAGATATTGTTACCCACCGTCTGAATATTTCCATAACTGGCAACATCAACCGGCAGGTCGGCAATCCGGTGTTTAATGTTCTCACGGTCAATTTCCACCCGCAGCTCATCATTATTTCCATTCCCGCCTCCGCTGTTGTTGTCGTCGTTCAGCTTCACCTCATCATTGCGGTATTCCAGAAATGAGGGCACATCCTCACGAAGGGTCACAAAATAGATCCGGCTCATGGTTGAGTAGGCGAAGTTCCACTCCACACTGCTGTAAATGGGATTAAAGTCGCGGTTCGAAACAAAGAACAAATATTTCCCCTGATCGCAGAAAGAGGGGCTGGAAGACACATACCATCCATCAGTCACGGGAAAACCGTCCTGACTTTCCGTATCGAAAACAAAAATCCTGTTATAATGCTCCAGTTCAGGGCGGGTATAGCTAATCCAGCGGCCATCAGGCGACCAGTCATATTGCCTTATCTCCCCTGATTCAGCCTGGTCCACCATTGTAACCTCCTTTGATTCGATATCCACATATTGCAGCCTGAGCTTCTTGTCTGACCACATGATCTTTTCCGAATCCGGTGACCAACTCAGACTGTATTTATAAGTATCGGCATCTGAAGTTAACTGCACTGGTTCTTCCCGGCCACATTGCGACCTCATATAGATTTCATCCTCCCCGGTTTCATCACTGATATAGGCGATATAACGGCCATCGGGAGACCAGGCCACGTTGCGTTCGTGAACGCCGGAAGTTTCCGTAAGATTGCGGGTGATGCCGCTGCTTGCCGGCACACTCCATACATCTCCGCGGGCACCAAAGGCAATCCGGCTACCGTCAGGTGCCAGCGAAGCACTGCGGATCATCTCAGAAGCATCCTTTTGCTGATCGCGGCCCATGGCCAGATCTTCGGCAATTTTTATCTCCAGTCGCTCCACAGCCTCAGTGGCAAGGTCAAAAAGATAAAGATACCCGCCATTTTCAAAAATGATCACATCATCACCCAGTGAAGGGAACTTGACATCAAACTCCTCGAAATGGGTCACTTTCCTGGTCTGCTCACTGGTCAGGTCATACACAAACAAATTGGCACGTCCGTCGCGGTCCGACACAAAATACACCTTGTCATCAACCCACATCGGAAAAACATCCTGCGACTGATTTTCGGTCAAATTCACCGTTGAACGGTCAGAAAGGTCATGCAGCCATACATCATCTGCCATCCCGCCTTCATAATATTTCCAGGTTCTGAACTCCCTGAAAACCCGGTTGTAAACAAAACGATCCCCGTCATCCGCATAACTGATCCATCCACCCTCCGGTACCGGCACCTGTTCAGGCATCCCTCCATCGATATTCACAAGGAACAACTCCCCTTTAAAAGCATTAAAGGAACGTTTACGGGTACGGAAAACAATATTTTCATTGTCCTTCCACCCCATTACTATGTTATTGGGCCCCATCCGGTCGGAGAGGTCGTCACGGCCAAGGGTGGCAGTGTAAGTTAGCCGCTCAGGGACGCCTCCACTTGCAGGCATCAGGTAAACTTCAGTATTTCCGTCATACTGGCCGGTAAAGGCAATATGCTCTCCGTCAGGACTGAAGCGGGCAAACATCTCATAACCCGGGTGGCTGGTCATTTTACGGGCCAGCCCGCCATCCCGGCCTACTGTGTAAAGATCACCTGCATAGGAAAACACTACCTGGTCTCCGTGTACGGCCGGAAAACGTAACAAGCGTGCATCCTCAACCACCTGTGCCGAGGCGATAAAGGGCAATAGAACACAAATCAGTATTGTAAACAGTTTTTTCATAGTGCAAAGGTTTTGGATCATTGAACAAATATCAATCAGGTAGCAAATATAACTTTTTATGGCTTTTCATATGGAGAAATTGGTTGAACAAATCCGGAATAGACCTGTTGAATGTACAGAAGCATGCAAATATTTTGCAAAGGCATGCAGTATCATCCAGGCGTACAAAGCAATAGCATTTGGGTCTGGGACGCACTGGAATTTGGGCTTACGAACACGGTTTACGAACACACAAAACCACCCGGGGCGTATGCATGCTGAAGCATAACCTGCATACGCTTAAGTTGGCATCTGCTGCATACGCATATGAAAATCAACTGCTGTATGCATCGTGCATATTTAATCATATTATTAAATCATCAACCTGATTCAAAAACTTATAATTATGGAAGAAAACAAACAAGTCCAGCAAGAACAAACAAAATTACCCCTGATCGGTGATCCGGCCCCTTCATTCAAAGCCAAAACCACCATGGGGCCCATTAATTTTCCGGAAGACTACAAGGGTAAATGGGTTATTCTTTTCAGTCACCCTGCAGATTTCACCCCCGTGTGTACCACGGAGTTTATGACTTTTGCCACCATGCAGGAAGATTTCCGCAAATTAAACACAGAGCTTATCGGACTGTCAATTGACAGCATCTACGCCCACATAGCCTGGCTCCGTACCATCAAAGAGAAAATTGAGTTCAACGGCATGAAAGACGTGGAAGTTATGTTCCCGGTAATTGAAGACCTCAAGATGGATGTTTCCAGGAAGTTTGGCATGGTGCAGCCCAATGCCTCCACCACCCAGGCAGTAAGGGCAGTATTCATCATGGATCCGGAAGCTAAAGTAAGAGCCATCCTGTATTACCCGCTGAGCACAGGTCGCAATATGGACGAGATCAAGCGGATGATCATAGCCATGCAGAAAGCAGACAAGGAGCAGATTGCCACCCCGGCCAACTGGCAACCCGGTGACGATGTGATCGTACCTCCCCCGGGATCCTGTGGAACAGCCAAAGACCGTGTTGACAGCAAAGAGGATGACCAGTACTGTCTGGATTGGTTCATGTGCTTCCGGAAGGAAAAGAAGTAAAAAGGAAACAGGGATGGAGGCATTTGCAGGTCATGAAACGCTGCATATCGCCTGACCTTCAATGGCCCCTGGCCTTCACAACAATAAGAGGACACTTCAGGTTTTATAACCCATCTGGCGGTGTCCTCTTTTTTTACCCCAAAAAAACACCCCTGCATCAAACAAAATAAAAAAGCATCTGTTTATATCGTAAACACTTGTATAAACCAGAAAAAAGTATATACCTTTACAAGTAATACCGGGCACCAAAACCACTTACCGGTATCGTTTTCGGGTTTAACCCGGCGAATTAAACCAGCGAACCGGAGCATGCCGGTCAATCCTGGCGCCTAAAAGAAAAAATCAATAATAAACCACTTAATTACTAACAAAAAGAAAAGACAAATGAAACAAGTGAAACAATTTGCAATGGTTTTAAGCACCCTGATCATCATGGGCTTGTTTTCCAATCAGGTGGCTGCCCAGCCCAATATGGAAGAGGGACAGATCGCTGTTAATGCGGGTTTTGCCTACGGTTTTACCATTGAGGAACCCGGACTTCGCGTGGGTGCGACCTATTTTCTCAGCGAAGACATGCGCGTTGGTGGAGACCTGACATACTGGTTTGTGGATTCCCACGCAGGCGTTGATTTCACTTACCTGGAATTTAACGGAAATTTTCATTATCTGCTTCACAAGGAGGATGAGCTTGTTATTTATGGGATTGGCGCCCTGGGCATCCATTATGCCGATGTATCCTCACCCCAGACC
>PWGY01000122.1 GCA_003554665.1 Bacteroidales bacterium
CCAAGCTTACGGAAAGGGAACCTTATTATTTGCAGGCCCACTGTATTATCAAAGGAGAGACGGTGAAACCGGATCAGGTGATTTCGCTGGTTTTTGGTCAGTGAAACGCCGTAAGGAAGCCAGGGTCTAAAGACTGATATTGTATCTAGTTGAGGATGGGGTCGGAAGGGAAATTCGCCCAGATGGCATAATCGTTGCCCATTTCCTTCAGCATATTGCTCCAGAGTTTTTCCGGGTGTCTGCTCATCACAGTTTTCAGGCTGCACTGGGTGACCACCCATGACTTATCTTTCATTTCATTGTCAAGCTGCTTCGATTCCCAGCCGGCATAACCAATGAAGAAACGAACGTCTTCAGGAGTGACCAGATTGAGTTTGATCAGATCCATGACCTTTTCAATTTCTCCGCCCCAGAAGAGACCCGGAATTATTTCTATGCTCCCCGGAACTTTATCGCCCAAAGTATGTACGTAAAAAAGTCGTTCCGGATGAACCGGTCCGCCCAAAAACAGCGGAAACTCATTGTCCGGAAATTCCTTTACAACCTGGTTTAGCTTGAGGTGAATGGGTTTGTTGAGGATTAGTCCGATACTGCCCTCTTTCGTATTATGTTCCACCAGCAAAACCACACTGCGTCCGAAGTAAAAATCGCGCAATGAAGGTTCACTGATCAACAGTTTTCCGCTGGCGGGTTTGTTTGGGTTTCTTTTCATCATATTCAGTTCTTCAATGGATCCCCAAAGCGATTTACGGGCCAAAGTTAAACACACTTGGGGGATTTTCTTAATTTTGAACTGTGTTCAATTTATAGAACACCAAAAACTTTGCCAATGTTCAAATGGAAAAAAGCGACAACAAGAACAGGTACCTTGAACTGAGGGAGAAATACCCCGTTTTTACCTATAAAAACTATTCAGTGAGCCAGTGGTCCGGCGGACTGTACATTGATTTTCAATTTGAAGCCGGGCCGGATGTGGTTTTCCGGCCCCGGTGGACTATTGACCTGGGAGACTACGCGGGTCGTGTACCATTTGAAAAAGTTCCGGAAAGCATGGCTTTTTACCTGGGCATGATTGAAATGGTGAGTTACTGGAAAGCCTTTTGTTCACCCAGGATCCTGATTGAGCCCCATCGTTTATCCTCGGTTGAGCAATCTTGGTGGAAGAACCTTTATCGACAAGGCCTCGGGGAGTTTTTTTACATGAACGGGATTGGTATACCCGGACCTGAAATGGTGGAATTTGTTTTTGGAAAGGGTTCCGGGCCCCTGTCGGGATTGCCTTCTGAAATTCCTGAAAACACCGGGGGGGCTATTCTTGTACCGGTAGGAGGAGGTAAAGATTCAGTGGTTACACTTGAATTGCTTAAAATATCAGGACACAGGATTGTTCCATTTGTCGTGAACCCAAGAGGTGCCACAAAACAAGTGCTTGAAACTGCCGTTCCCGGAGAAACCGGAATTGTGATGCACCGGGAAATTGACCCTCTTTTGCTCCGTTTAAACGAAAAAGGATTTCTGAACGGTCATACCCCCTTTTCCGCAATGCTGGCATTTTCTGCCGCTTTCGTTGCCAGGAGTGCAGGGATTGGGCATATTGCCCTGTCAAATGAATCAAGTGCCAGTGAACCAACGATTCCGGGAACCGGAATTAATCACCAATACAGCAAATCGCTTGACTTTGAGCAGGATTTTCGTCATTACATGTTTTTGTATCTTGACAAAACGATCAACTATTTCAGCTTTCTCCGGCCCCTGAATGAGCTGCAGATTGCTTCCCTTTTTTCCCGATACCGGCAATTTTTTGACAAGTTTAAAAGCTGTAACGCTGGGAGTAAGACGGATAGCTGGTGCTGTGTCTGCCCCAAATGCCTCTTTACTTACATCATTTTATCCCCGTTTTTAACAACAACTGAACGAATCGGAATTTTTGGGAAAGATCTTTTTACTGATGATAACCTTCTTGGTATTCTGGAAGAATTGAGCGGTGCTGCTGGTGTGAAACCTTTTGAATGTGTCGGTACAATTGAGGAAGTGAATATGGCCCTGTCACATGCCACAGACCAGACCATGGAACAGGAGGGAGCACTTCCCGTTCTGCTGAATCATTACCGGGCAAGCTCCCTGTATGAACAGTACAGGCATCGGGATATCAAAAAATTACTATGTGACTTTGACCGGAAACACTGTTTGAAGCCACCTTTTGAGCAAATTGTTCGCAAGGGTGTAAAACAGATCTGTGAATAACAGCAAATCCTTTAACCTATTGCGGGTCAGTATGACAACCGAACAACGATTCATTGATTTTTTTGAAGGAAAACGTGTGGCCATTCTTGGCTTTGGCCGCGAAGGGCAATCGACTTATCATCGATTGCGAAGATATTTGCCATCGCTTCCTCTTATCGTTTGTGATCAACGGCCCATGGCCCGGAATCCGGGATCATTTCCGGAAGATGCTTCTGTAAAATGGTTTCTTGGTGATCATTACCTGGAAGGCTTGAAAGATGCAGATGTAATTGTGCGTTCACCGGGAATTCCTTTTGATGTGCTGGATAATCTTGCTCACAGGGCACGGGTTACTTCACAGACAGAACTATTTCTTACCTTTTTCCGAAAACAGGTGGTGGGCATTACAGGTACAAAGGGGAAAAGTACTACTGCAAGTCTGTTGTATCATATTTTCAGGGAAGCTGGCCAGCCAGCCATGCTGGCCGGTAATATAGGAACGCCCTGTTTTGACTTACTGGACAGTTTGGAAGAAGGGGTGACAGTGGTTTTTGAACTGAGCAGTCATCAGCTGCAGAACCTGACTGTATCACCGTCAGTGGCTGTATTGCTCAATATTTTCGAAGAACACCTGGATTACTACCGGTCGTTTTCCGCCTACCAGGAAGCCAAAATGAATATTTTCAGGTGGCAGGCCAGTGATGATTTTTTTTTGTACGATCCTGCCAATCCTGTATTGAGTAAATTGATTCCCGGTACTATCGTTTCTTCAAAGCCAATACGTCTTGAAGAACCTGAAGGTGAAGCCGGAGGGGTATATTGCCAGGGAGATGATATGTTGGTGGTTACAGGTGACCGTCATGAACCTTTCATCATTAAAAACATATGCCGGGACCGCCTGTTGCCCGGCAAGCACAACCTTAAAAATATTGCTGCTGCTGCCGTGGCGGCTATTCTGCGGGGTGTTTCAGCTGAAACAATTGCATCTGCTGTGGGCGGCTTCAAAGGTTTGCCACATCGCCTGGAATATATCGGTAGCTGGCAGCGAAAGAAGTTTTACAATGATTCAATCGCCACCATCCCCGAGGCTACCATGGCGGCAGTGAGGGCTTTACCTGAAGTGTCTGTACTGATTCTTGGCGGAAAAGATCGTGGGGTGGCTTATGGCCCGCTGATGCGGTTTCTGGCCTCTTCTGGTGTAGAAATACTTGTATTTACCGGGGAAGCTGGCCGGCGGATGCTGGCCATCGCCTCCGGGCTTAAAGGATTCCAGCACAAAAATTGTATCATGGCTGAAAACTTTGACGATGGAATCAATCAGGCTTTTGGAAAAACCCCGGAAGGGAAAACATGCCTTTTGTCGCCTGCAGCGCCCAGCTATGATGCATTCAGGGATTTTGAAGAACGTGGCCAACGTTACAGACAGTTGGTGCAATTTCACGGTAATCAAACGTCTACACGGTAATCAAACGCACTGATTGCTGCTTTGTCAGGGACCAGAACTCCGACCGTCGGGTGGCCCTCCTGGTAGAAATTGAAAGAAAAAGTTCAGATCGTGAACTTCTCAATTCCCAATTTCTTTTTATAGTGATTCAGCAGGTTCTCAGGGTTGCGTACCGACTGCAACAACCAGCCGATCATCACCTCCGTCTTTTCTTCTTCCGTCAGTCTCCAATTTCTGACCGTTTTCCGGATGCGTGGTGCAAGGTGATACAGGCAAATGGCAGCTGATACGGAAATGTTGAAGCTTTCGGTGAAACCCAGCATTGGAATTCTGACAAACGCATCAGACATAGACATGGCCTCATCCGTAAGTCCGTCCAGTTCTGTGCCAAAAACAAGGGCCGTTTTATCGTTCACGGGTAATTCTTCCAGCAGGAAGTCATTTTTGTGCGGGGTGGTTGCCACAATACGGTATCCCTGATCTTTGAGCTCGGTCAGACAGGCAGTGGTATTGAAATCTTTCTGGTTGTATTTATTCAGGCTGAGCCATTTGGAAGAACCAAGGGCCACATCGGGATTGATTTCATAGGTGTTGCGGTTTTCGATGATGTGTACGTCCTGTATACCAAAGCACTCGCACGAACGGAGAACGGCACTGGCATTCTGTGACTGGTAGATGTCTTCCATCACAATCGTCAGATGGCGGGTGCGCCAGGCCAGGATGCGTGTCATTTTTTCCAGCCGCTTTTCGGTAACGTGGGCTGACAGATGTTTCAAAAGCAATTGTTTTTGATACAATTCCATTTGATGGATATGCTTCAAAGTGTTTATTCATTACTCTTGATCATCATGCCTGCCATGCGGTATATGATCCTGCATGATACAATTCCGTCGAGCGGGGTAGATCCGGTTTCCACCAGATCAGCTCCGATGATCCGTTTGCCCGATTTCATGGCTGTTTCCAAAAGGTAAACGGCCTGATTGAAAGACAACCCGCCTGGAACTGGTGTACCTGTGCCGGGACAAAGAGAAGGTTCCAGCCCGTCCACATCAAAAGAAACATAAATGTTATCCGGAAGTTTTTCGATGATCTCCCGGCAAATATCCGACCAGTTTTCTCCTTCAAAAAGACGTTCGTGCAGGTGGTGGTCAAAATATGTTTTGATTTTTTTGTGGTTCTGGGAGATGACCTGCACTTCCTCATTGCACAATTCGCGTATGCCTACCTGGACGATTTGGGTCACGCCGCTGGTTTCCAGGGCATTGCGCATGACGGAGGCATGTGAATGGGTAAAACCCTGGTAATCTTTGCGCATATCGGCATGGGCATCAATTTGCAGAATGCCGAATTCATTCTCCCTGGCCAGAGCCCGTATCTGCCCGGTGCTGCAACTGTGGTCGCCCCCGATCATGAATGGCAGCTGATTGTTATCCATATATTGCAGGGTGGATTTTTCCAGTGAAAGGGCAAGTGTTTCACAGGCATTGTTAACCGAATTGGTCAGTTCCTGAATATGTCTGTTGTCATCCGCGTTGCCCCCCTCTTCAAGAAAACGAATCACCTGTTCTGCCTGCAGTCTGACCTGCTGATTGGTGGAGATTATACCCGGGTCTACCTGCTCCATGGCCATTCCGGCTTTCCAGGCACCAGGCACCATAGGGTCGTAGAGATCGATCTGAAAAGAGTTGGAAAAAACGTTCATGGGCCCCTGGGCGGCACCCTGGGTATTGGTTACGGTAACATCCCATGGAACCGGGATGAAAACCAGCCTGGATTCCTCCACTTCAAACGGCAGGCCAAAAATGTTGTTGTTTTTGTTTCCCACTGCGCTGGCGTTGAATTGGGAAAGTTTATCTTCTGTGTTCATACAGTAGAATTTTTGAATGATGAACTGATCTCACTTTTTGAGGCCTGAGGGTTTCTTTAAGCACAACTAATCCGGCGAGGCCTGAGGCTACCCTCAAAGTTAAAAATAATCAAATGAATCCATAAAAAAAGCCCCGGCAGAAATACCGGGGCTTTTACTACATTTCTAAAGGTGATCCTTACTTCACTTTGTCAGCGAGTTCAGCACCGGCCTTGAATTTAACCACTTTTTTAGCGGGAATGGTAATTTCTTTACCGCTTTGTGGGTTACGGCCTTTGCGTGCCTCTCTTTTCGAAACTGAGAAGGAACCGAAGCCTACCAGGGCTACTCTGTCACCTTTCTTCAATGCCTTGGTTGTGGAATCAATGAAAGCGTCAAGTGCTCTTTTGGCGTCTGCTTTCGTAAGATTCGCTTCCGATGCAATTGCATCAATTAATTCTGCTTTGTTCATCTCTTTTTTGTTTTTTGGTTAAAAAATAATCGGATGCTTCCATTAACCAATGCAAATATAGGTCATTTCCCAGAAAATGCAAGTCTAACGCGGTAAATCTGACTTTTTGTTGAAAAAAATGGGGCTTTTGTTAATAACTGAGGAAGATTTTCCCGGTTTTTAAGCCTTTTCAGGTGATTTTGGGGAATTTTTCACTCAATCTTAGGCTAACTTAGGCTGGAAAACTAAAGCCACGAAGCAATTCTTCTGTTTGCATCCGTCTTTTTCCCGGAATCTGGAGAGCATGCACTTTCACAAATCCATCAGCTGCAGCAAAATGGATAAAGGTTTTATTGTCGGTCAGAAGTGTTCCGGGTTTATGGTTATGCGTTTTTTCTTCAGGCCTGGCTTCAAAAACTTTTATGCGGATTGTTTCCTTCTCTGTGAGAGGGTGGTCTGTAAATGCTCCCGGCACAGGGCTGAGGCCATGGATGTGATTGACGATCTGACGGCAGGTTTGATCCCATTTAATGCGGCAATCTTCTTTAAAGATTTTTGGTGCTTTGTTCAATTGACCGGGATCACTGACCAGGGTGTCCTGTTTCATTGGGGTTGCCTTATTCTTAGCCAATGCGTCTATGGTTTTTAATACCAGCGGGCCCCCTTTTTCTTTAACCTTTTCATGCAGGCTGCCGGCCGTCTCAAATTCATCAATTGAAATTTTTTC
Organism: Bacteroidales bacterium; assembly: GCA_003554665.1. Next base: position 6,692 of record PWGY01000122.1, read on the forward strand.
CCTGTAGAGAATATGTCCTGTATCGATTTTGTCATCAATGATGAAGGTGGTTACGCCGGTCTCACGCTCTCCATTGATGATGGCATGATTAATGGGGGCGGCTCCGCGGTAATCAGGCAAAAGCGAAGCGTGCATATTAAAGGTGGCAACGGTTGGCAGTGACCATACCGCCTTTGGCAGCATCCGAAAAGCCACCACCACTTGCAGATCGGGCTTCAGGCTGCTTAACTCATCAATAAATTCCTGGGATTTTAAATTGGCAGGTTGCATCAGGTGCAACCCATTGTTCAGTGCGTATTCTTTAACGGGGGAATGCCGGATTTTTCTTCCCCGGCCGGCAGGACGGTCAGGTGCAGTAACAACTCCTGCAATCAGGTGGCCATTTTGATGAATGATGCTTAGTATGTGGGAGGCCAGTTCCGGGGTTCCCATGAAAACAATGCGCAAACGGTCGGTCTGCATGGTGCAATGCGGGTTTAAGAAGGCTGTCCTTTCTGTTTTTTCAGCATGCGTTTCATGTGTACCATCCGAATGGCTGTATAAGCTGCCTCATCTCCCTTGTTACCGTGTTTTCCACCGGCACGCTGAATGGCCTGATCATGGTTCTCGGTGGTCAGCACTCCGAAAATCACGGGTACATTGGTTTTAAGGCTAAGGTTCATGCAGCCGTCGGCCACTGACTGAGAAATAAACTCAAAATGGCGGGTTTCACCCTGAATGACACATCCAAGGCAAATAACGGCATCGGGTTGCAATTCGTCAATGATAAAGGAAGCTCCCTGGGGCAATTCGAAACTGCCGGGAACTTCATAAAGGTGAATGTCCTTCTTGTCCACACCATGTGTTTCCAGTGTGCTGAGTGCTCCCCGCAGCAGGGGCGCGGTGACTTCCTTGTTCCAGGCGGCTGTAGCAATGCCGATACGCATCCCGCGGGCATCAGTATGAGATTCTCCCTCAAAGGAGGACAGGTTCTTTTTTTTTGAGGACATGATGCGGGTGTTCAGGTTTTCAATTACTTCTTTGCCTGGGCTCTTGCAATGTATTTTTCTATTTCACGGGCTTCGCGACTGTCACTGTATTCTCTGTGGATTCTCTGATAGCGGTTAAGGGCTTCTTCGTAATCACCCATCTCTTCAAAGAGCATTCCTGCTTTGAAGAGGAAAAGGGGAGTGGTCAGCTCGTTGTCTTTATAGTTGTAAGCCCGTCTATAGGCGCGTGCGGCATCTCTAAGTTCACCCATTTCCCAATAAGCGTCACCGATTGCACCATAAGCCATTGCCCCAAGCAAGTGATCCCGTTTACGGAAACTATCCAACTGGTCAATTCCTTCTTCCAGCTCGCCAAGCCTGATCAGGCTGATACCAGCATAAAAGCGGGCCAGGTTTGATGCACTGGTCATGCGATAACCGGAAATGATATCCAGGAATCCAGGGTACTCTCCATCCCCCTCCAGTGCGAGCTCATATTCTTCCTGCTCAAAATAACTCTGGGCCATAAACATTTCTGAGCGGGCTTCCTGCTCGCGGGGCTCCAGAATAAAGCGGGTATAGCCAATATAACCTGCGATTAGGATTACAATGGCAGCCACGGTATATATAATGGTGTTCTGGTGGCGCTCTATAAATTGTTCTGATTTGCTGAGTGCTTCCTCAACCGCTACGATGTTTTTGTCGTCGTCTTTTTTCTTTTTGCTTTTTGCCATGGTGAACTTATTTTAGGCTGCAAAAATACATTAATTTTGCTTGCTGCAAACG
>PWGY01000078.1 GCA_003554665.1 Bacteroidales bacterium
AACCCGTTTAACCTTGAATCGACTGTTACTGCGGGTATTGTCAGTGCCAAGGGACGAAACATCAATATTCTCAGGGAAGAAATGGCCATTGAGTCCTTTATCCAGACAGATGCCGCTGTCAATCCGGGTAACAGCGGTGGAGCATTGGTCAACAGCCGGGGGGAACTGATCGGAATCAACACAGCCATTGCTTCTACCACAGGGACCTTTGCCGGTTATTCATTTGCTGTTCCATCCAATATTGCCATGAAGGTGAAAGAAGACCTGATGGAATATGGAGAAGTACAGCGGGGATTGCTTGGCGTCCAGATCTCTGAATTGACCAGCAGGAGGGCGGATGAGCTTGAAATTGGTATCAACCAGGGTGCATTTGTGGAGAGTGTGAACGAAAACAGTGCTGCCGAGGAAGCCGGATTGCGCGAAGGTGACGTGATCATTGGCATTGATGATACTACCATCAGAAGCCCTTCAGCGCTCATTGAAACGGTTGCCCGCAAGCGTCCCGGTGATGAGGTCCGTGTGAAATATTACCGGAACGGACAGGAAAAGGAAACCAGTGCAACCCTGAAAAATGTTTACGGAGAGTTCGAAAGGGTGACACGAGACCGGCGTGAGGTAACCGATATGCTTGGTGCCCGTTTTGAAACGGCATCTGCTGAAGATCTTGACCGGCTGAATCTGGATCACGGGGTACAGGTTACTTCAGTTTCCCAGGGGCTGATCCGAAATGCCGGCATCCGTAGTGGGTTCATCATCACCAGTATAGCCAACGAGCCGGTTCGTAAACCCGATGATGTTTCCGAAATCCTGGAGGATAAATCAGGCGGAGTCCTGATAGAGGGTGTATACCCGGACGGAACCCGTGCCTATTACGGCATTGGTCTTGACTAGGGCCTGTTGCGTCTATGCCGGATTTTTTGTACCTTTGGGGGCTTTTTGCCCCCGAGGTGTTTTATATCAGCATCATCATTTCAGCAGTAAGAAAAATCATCAGTAAAACCATATAATTTCATATGCGACAGTTAAAGATTTCCAAGTCAATTACGAATCGCGATACCGCGTCACTGGATAAATACCTGCAGGAGATTGGTAAAGTTCCCCTGATTTCTGCTGAAGAAGAGGTTCAGCTGGCACAGCGTATCAAGCAGGGCGATCAGGTTGCCCTGGAGAAGCTGACCAAGGCCAATCTTCGTTTTGTGGTATCTGTGGCCAAACAATACCAGAATCAGGGATTGAGCCTGCCCGACCTGATCAACGAGGGGAATCTCGGGCTTATTAAGGCCGCCAAACGTTTTGATGAAACAAGGGGTTTTAAATTTATTTCTTATGCTGTATGGTGGATCCGGCAGTCCATCCTTCAGGCACTTGCCGAGCAGTCCAGGATTGTGCGGCTACCCCTGAACCAGGTGGGTTCACTGAATAAGATCAAAAAGGAAGCCTCCAGGCTTGAGCAGCAGTACGAAAGGCCCCCTTCTTCAGAAGAACTTGCCAATGCCCTTGAAGTAAACGAAGACAAAATCACCGAGTCTTTCAGGATATCCACCCATCATGTATCTGTGGATGCACCGCTTGTACAAGGCGAAGATGCCAGTTTACTTGATGTATACGTAAATCAGGACTCCCCCAATGCAGACTCCACCCTTGTAAGGGAGTCTCTGGCCAGAGAGATACAGCGATCACTCGCCACCCTGACAGAAAAGGAGCGGGATGTGATCAACCTGTATTTCGGAATCGGAATGAATCATGGCCTGACCCTTGATGAGATTGGCGCCAAATTTGATCTTACCCGCGAAAGGGTGCGTCAGATTAAGGAAAAGGCGATTCGACGCCTGAAGCATACCTCAAGGAGTAAATTGTTAAAAGCATATTTGGGTCAGTAACATGAAAAGGTCTTTGCTAAGGTTTCCCGTTCTTTTTCTGCTGGCGTTTACGCTGTTTTCTGCCAAAACCGAAGGCAGGGAAATTAAAATCCAGGTTGCTGCCACAGCTGATGTACATGGCCGCTTTTTTTCCTACGATTTTGTCAGAAACCAGCCCGCGAGTTCTTCACTTGCTCATATTCATTATTTGAAAAGGGCCATAAGCCAGCGTCAGGGTTCAAACCTGATACTGCTGGACAACGGAGACCTGATTCAGGGCACTCCGGCAGCTTATTATGCCAATTTTGTTCAGGAATCAGATAAAAACCTGATTGCCCGTGTGATGAATTATGTGGGTTTTGATGCAGCAACCATCGGGAACCATGACATTGAAGCCGGCCCTGAGGTTTATAACCGGCTCAAAGAAGAGTTTGACTTTCCGTGGCTCGGGGCCAATGTGCTTGATGAGGAGAGTGAAGAACCTTATTTTACACCATATACCGTAATTGAACGGGAACGTGTCCGGATTGCTGTACTGGGGCTTACCACCACCGGTGTTCCCACCTGGCTTCCGCCGCATTTGTGGGAAGGCCTGATATTTGAAGATATGGTTGAGTCTGCGGCTTACTGGGTTGATCATATCCGTGAGAATGAGCAACCCGATGCCATTGTCGGTTTGTTTCACAGTGGATTCGGATCGCTTGATCCTGACCCTGATTCCCATCCCCTGGAACATGCATCCGGTTACGTGGCCAAAAATGTTCCTGGTTTTGATGTGATCTTTGCCGGCCATGATCACCGCAGGCGTGTGCAAACCGTTACCAACGTTGACGGAGACCCTGTTCTGGTACTCGGTCCCGGACATTTTGCAGAGCATCTGGCTCTGGCGGAGCTTACCTTCAAACGCGAGGCCAGGCGCACTTTTACCCTTAAAGGCGTGGAGGGAGACATGATTTCCGCTTCCAGGGTAGTTCCATACCGCGAATTTGTCCGGACCTTTGAGGATGATGTCAGTGAGATTCTCAGGTATTCCAATGAAAGGGTTGGGGAGTTAACCGAACCGATGCATTCCATGGATGCATTATTTGGCAGTGCGCCCTTTACGGATCTGGTACATGATATTCAGCTTTCTTTAACCGATGCTGATCTCTCATTCACTGCACCGCTTGCCTTTGATCAAACCATCCGGCAGGGGCCGTTGCGTATGAGGGATTTTTTCAGGTTGTATGAGTACGAGAACTACCTTTATACCATGGAACTTTCCGGAGTGGAGATACTGGATTACCTGGAGTACTCATATGGTCTGTGGCTGAACGAAATGGAAGGCGAAGATGATTACCTTTTAAACGTACACCAGGATGCCCTGGGTCGTGTGCCCGATGACCGCCGTGGCAGGGGGTTGCTTAGAAATCCTCCTTATAATTTTGATTCAGCTGCCGGCATTCGGTATACGGTGGATGTTAGTTTGCCTGTGGGGGAGCGGGTTGAGATTCTTGAAATGGAAGATGGAACCGACTTCAACCCTGAATCGGTTTATGTGGTTGCCATCAATTCTTATCGCGGGAGTGGTGGAGGCGGTCACCTGACAGATGGTGCCGGAATTCCACATGATGAACTTAATGACCGTATTCTTTCTACCACCGATAAGGACTTACGCAGTTATATGGTTGACTTTTTCAGGGAAAAAGAATCTTACACCCCTGAGAGTCGTGAAAACTGGGAAATTATACCTGTTGAGTGGCGGGAAAAAGGCAGGGAAAGAATTGAACCTTATTTGCGGAACGAATAGGTGCCGGGTTACAGGAGGTCTTCCCGCAAACGAAAATTTTTCCTTAATATCTCACCGTCACGGCGGACTACAAGATGAATGGAGTGGCCTATCCGGGCTGACAACTCATCCAGGATAATTTCCATGTTCAGTTCCTGACTCCTGTGTGAGTTCATGGCAATAATTTCATCTCCGGGCATGATACCTGCTTCGTAACTCACAGAGCCCGGTCTTACATAATGAATTTTGTAATTGTTCATGCGACGACCCGTGGCGATTACCTCCAGGCCACTCAGGTTCGTATTGAAGGGCTGTTGCAGAAACCGATTGCGCCTCATTAACAGTTTTCCTTCCTGGTAGTCAATGGTCACAGTGAATCTTTTCAGGATGGCTCCGCCTATGATCCCCTCCCAGCTGATTTCCTCATCATAAAAGGTCAGAAATTCTGCATCCGGATAGGCAACTACGGGCTTATTGATTTCCACATCCCCGATCAGCAGCTTTTCGGCGCGGCCTTTATGACCCATGAGGTTCCCGCTGATGCCTTTGCCCAGAAATCCTTTAATGGTCGGGCCTGAGAGGTGCTGATATCTTTGGTTGAGATAAACCGGATGACTGGCTCCCAGATCCAGCAACAAGTGGGTGTTCAGTGTGTCTCCCTGTTCGCTGACAATGCTTGACCGGATATATGGTTTGCCGTCGATCAGCCGAATGGGAACGGTGGTTGTCCTTCCCCTTGTGCGGTAGGTGGATTCTTTGTAAACCCGCATGGTTTCTGAGCTGTAATTGATCTCAACCGGGAAGTGGCTGAAAAAATCGTGACCAATGATGCCGTATACGGGAAATCCGAACACTTCGGAAAACGACAGAATATCCTCAGGGATTACCAGCAGGTTCTTGTTGTATCCTGTTATGCCCCTTCTCATTTCAATTGTAACACCGGTGGCAAGAGCTGCCGGTACAACGCCTTCACCTCCCAGTCCGTATACCATGATCTCCCTGTCGATATTGAGGTCTAGCATGTGAGCGACAAGGGGTTCTGTGAGGATGGTGGTATTTACCCCGGTATCGAGAATAAAGTGAAACGGCCCGTTTCCGTTGATATAAAGGGGAACAACGGCCAGGTTATTCCTTACCGTGATTGGCAGACTTACCCTGTTTCGGCTGCTTTCAAACCTGAAACCAGATTCCGGGGATGCCATCGCAGGGGTCAGGATGGTCAGCAGGATACAATACAATAACAGTTGTCTGGTAAATATTTTCATTGCACCCATATAACAACAAAAACTTGGCCAAAGTTCAGTTTTTTGGGTTGATTAAACCGATTAACCTTTTTGCTGGATGATTACTGAAGGATGGCCCGGTTGATTTTTCTTGCAATGGATGGCCCGGTATAGATAAATCCTGTGTAAACCTGAACCAGGGATGCGCCTGCCTCCAGTTTCTCCCGGGCGTCTTCTGCATTAAGTATTCCCCCCACCCCGATAATGGGGATGGATCCTCCTGATTGTTTGTGCAGATACCGGATCGTTTCGGTTGATTTGTCACGGATGGGTTTTCCGCTCAGGCCACCCTGTCCGATGGCTTCAACTTTCTCCGGCTTCGTTTTCAGGTTTTCTCTGCCGGTGGATGTATTGGTGGCAACAATGCCATCCAGACCGGCTTCTGCCACAATTTCGATGATTTCGTCGAGCTGCGGTTTGTTCAGGTCTGGGGCAATTTTTAGCAGCACCGGTTTGGGCGTGGCTTTGCTACGGTTGATTTCCTGAATGGCATGCAGGATCTTAAGCAGTTCCCCTTTGTCCTGCAGCTTGTTTAATCCCTTGATATTCGGGCAGCTGACGTTGACCACAAAATAGTTTACCAGATCATGAAGTTGGTCAAAAGTATAACAGTAATCGTCAATGGCCTTTTCGTTGGGGGTTTGGGTGTTTTTGCCGATGTTTCCTCCGATGATAATCCCGGGCTTATTTTTTCTGATGCGCTTGACAAAAGCCTTCACCCCATGGTTGTTAAACCCCATCCTGTTAATCAGGGCTTTGTCCTGGGGCAGCCGAAAGAGGCGGGGTCTGGGATTTCCCTTTTGCCCTTCCGGGGTAACTGTACCAATTTCTACGTGTCCGAAACCAAAGTTTGCCAAAGAGTTATAGAGTCCAGCCTCTTTGTCAAAGCCGGCAGCTATGCCGACGGGGTTTGGAAAACGGATCCCGAAAACCTCTCGCTCCAGTGAAGGATCGCTGACCTGGAAATTTTTTCTAACCAGCCATCCCACGCCCGGGATGGAAAAAAGAGCGGGAAGAATAGCTGCCACGATACGGTGAATCCGTTCGGGGGGGAGCAGGAATAATATGGGGCGAATCAATCCAGGATACATCGTACCTTATTTCTGGCCCGAGCTGTCTTCTTTGCCAGGTTTTTCTTCTGCCGGACCCTCTTCTTCTGCAGGCTTTTCCTCTTTTTCTTTTTCTTCTTCTTCGGGTTGTGTGATCAGGCCTTTCTCCAGCAAGATATTGTACCAGGTAAACACTTTCCGGATATCTGAAAAATGAACCCTGTCTCTGTCATAATCAGGGAGAACCTCCTCAAAAAGCCTGGTTGCTTTTTCGGGCTCTTTTTTCGGGTTCTCAACCGGCTGACCTTCTGTGGCCTGAAAAATTTTCCACAGAACATCCTTTAGCGGAACATCTCCCTCATCTGTAAAAAGGCTGATGTCTTCCAGCATACTGGAACGGCTGGTGGCAAAAACAGGTTGTCTCTTGCCGTCGGTCAGTGATTCAACGATGAGCCCGTTCCTTGTTTGTGACACCACCTCAAACAGTCCGCTTTTTCCGGCAATGGTCAAAATTTTACTCAGATCCATATGTAAAAGATTTGGTTCATCAAAATTACGCATTATTTTATTCTTGAAACAGTACGTATCCCTAAGAGAACATTTGCAGGCTGTGCAGTTTCTTATAGATCCCGTCTTTTTCCAGGAGCTGACTGTGTGTACCCGTTTCCACAATTCTTCCTTCATGCATCACACAAATCAGGTCGGCGTGAATGATGGTGGATAAACGATGTGCAATTACAATGGATGTCCTGTTTTCCATTACATTTAGCAGCGCCTCCTGTACAAGCTTCTCGGACTCGGTATCCAGTGAACTTGTTGCCTCATCCAGTATCAGGATGGGCGGATTTTTAAGGATGGCACGCGCAATGCTGATGCGCTGACGCTGGCCGCCTGACAATTTGTTGCCACGGTCGCCTATGTTGGTGTAGTAACCAAGCGGTGACCGGGTGATAAATTCGTGTGCATTGGCAATCCTTGCAGCCCGGATCACCTCTTCTTCCGTTGCGTTGGTTGATCCGAATGCAATGTTATTGAAGAAGGTGTCGTTGAAAAGGATGGGCTCCTGATTCACAATCCCCATCAATGCCCTCAAATCTTTTATTCTAAGATCTTTTACCGGTACATTGTCAATGGCAATCTCGCCCTGTGTGGTATCATAAAAGCGGGGAATCAAATCCACAAATGTGGACTTCCCTGCCCCTGACTGACCTACCAGTGCAATCTTCTGACCTTTTTGCAGGCATATATTGATGTCTTTTAGCACGTCATGATCTTCATACCTGAAACTGACGTTGCGGAAACAGATCTCTGTATGGAAATCGGTTTTGGGTTTTGCCTGGGGCGAATCCTTAATGGATTCTTCTGCCCCAAGAACACTGTCAATGCGGTCGGATGAGGCCATGCCCCGCTGGATGTTGTAGTACGCCTTGGTGAATGTTTTTGAAGGTTGGATGATTTGGGAGAAAATGGCAAGATAGCCGATAAAAATTTCCGGTCTCAGGGATGTTTCTCCCGTGAGGACAAGTGAACCGCCAAAAAACATGATGGTAATAAATACTGTGGTGCCCAGAAACTCACTGACGGGAGAAGCAAGATCCTGGCGCCTGTATAACTTATTCATGATCCGGGTATATAAGCTGTTGAGGCTCAGGAAACGGTCAGTCATCTTTTTCTCTGCATTAAATGCTTTAATGATCCGCAGACCTGACAGTGTTTCTTCGGTCACAGATAAAATTACACCCAGTTTGGACTGGCTTTTCAAGGCCGTTGGTTTCAGCGAACGGGCAATTCTTCCGATGATATATCCGGCAATTGGAAGCAATATAAGTACGAACAGGGTCAATTGCGGGCTCATTACCAGCAACCAACCCAAATATACAATAATGGTAATGGGATCCCTGAATATCATTGCCAGTGAGCTGATAATACTGATCTCGATCTGGTAAACATCATTTGTCATCCTTGAAATGATATCTCCCTTGCGTTCCTGAGAATAATAAGCCAGGGGAAGATTGAGTGTTTTTCTGTATATGTCGTTGCGCAGATCCCTGACAACACCGTTTCTGACTGGTGCCAGATGATACAATGCAAGGTATTTGAATCCGTTTTTAAGCAGGCTTGCCAGGATGACCACCACACAAAGCAGAATCAGGGTTGTTACTTCGCCGTATCTGTGGATGAGCAGGTTCAGGTAATAATAAAAGTTATTGATCAGGGCGTCAAAGTCGAGCCGAAAGGGCATCAGTTCATAGGTTTCTTCCTGGGTCTGGAAGAGGATGCTCATGAACGGGATCACCATGTTGAGGGTGAACAGGGAGAAGACCACAGACAGGAAGTTGAACACAACATTCAATAGAACCCTTGTCCAATAAGGAAAAATGTACTTGAGGATCTTTTTGAAGTTGTACATAATGGCTTGCCGGAATATGGCTTTTTATTCGATGCGCCTGGGAATAATCCCGGTATAATTGAAGGGAGTAACTG
>PWGY01000036.1 GCA_003554665.1 Bacteroidales bacterium
ACGGCATGAACTACTCCCAGTTCATTGGCAAGCTGAATGATAAAAACATTCAGATCAACCGCAAGGTACTGGCCGACTTGGCCATGAACCACCCGGATGCCTTTAAAGCCATCGTTGAGTCGGTAAAATAAAAACACTGGTAAAGAAGCAATGAACAAAAAAGGGAGGCCTTCGGGCTTCCCTTTTTTTATCGGTTAAATGAGTAAAGCAGGCAATTAAAACCCCGATATAAGTAATCCTCTCAATACACTTCTCCATACCATATCTCACTTTTGAGCCTGCCTTTCTTATCATAGTAATATGAACGATGCCACTCCACGTTCCCCCGGCCATCATACCAGGTCCAGCCGGTGCGTTGCCCGTCGTCATTGTAAAGCATCAGGTAACGCATCTCCTCATTGCCCCGGCTATCATACCATACATAATCCTGCAACAACCCATCCCGGTTATACCCGTAGTTTCTTCGCCACAACAGGTTGTCATAATTGTCATAAACCGATTCTTCTATCTGCCTTCCGTGATCGTCGTACCTGAAGGAAAAACGATAGGTAAGACGATAAGTCCACCTTCCGAAAAAAAATGACCTTGAAGGTTCATATCGTCTTTCTTCGACCCTGTTTCCATTCGCATCGTACACATACCTCCTGATCCACTGTAACTGGTCATCATCGTCATACCAGAGTACACCGATGCGGTTACCATTCTGATCATGCCGGTAGATATACCTCCATAGTATCTCACCCTGCGGACCGTAAACATTCTGCTCCGTCATGAAACCATTCTCATCATAGGAAAAAATATAACGTTGAACCAATTCCCTGTTACCGTTATAGCGACGTTCTTCCTTCCTCCGGTCATCACTTGTATATTCATAGGTACGTTTCCACTCCAGCTCCCCTTCTTCCGCATAACTTCTCCATTCTTTCCGGTTCATTCGGTGATCATAGGAATATGTTTCGCGTGCCAGAATCACACTGTCCGGACCAATCCTGGTTTGTTCTTTCAGGTTACCGTAGTCATCATAATCAAAACGGGTTTTTTTTTCAACTTTTCCTTCACCGTTGTACACCGCTTCCAGAATCCGGTATCCTTTATCATTATACTTATAGACTTCCCTGCCATAGCGTTTCCCTCCAGGGCCATATTTGACCATTCCGGAATTTTGTCCCTCATCGTCGTACAGGTATACAAATTTCCGGGCATATTTTTCGGGATAATCTTCAATAAACCCCGATCCTGATTGCCCTGCAATGGCAATCTGAAAAGGGGCCATACACAACAATGATATAATGGTAAGCCTGAGGATCATTGTTTATAAAACCATAAGACATGAAACAATTCAACCATAAATTTAGTGAATTTATTCCAGAAAGTAAAGCGGATACGCTCGCGCAATTTTCATTATCATGGCTAAGGCAAGTCCATTTTTATTGACCAGTGAACTCATCCAGAAAAGGTTTGATGAATGCTAAAAACTCTGCCATAATCATTGCTGTCGCACCCCAGATGATCCGCCCGTTTATATCATAACAGGGGGTCGGAAGACAATCTCCGCCGGTAAGTCTAATGGGTATCTCACGGATATTTTCAGGCTGATAAAACTCGGCCATCTTCACGGGAATAACCTGTTCTACCTCATTGGGGTCTGGCAAAAATGAAGGTTCTTGGTGATAAAGGCCCACAAAAGGACTGACGATAAAATTGCTGGGGGGAATGTACAGATCCGATAACTTACCGGAAAGTTAAACAGAGTCGGGATTAATACCAATTTCTTCTTTTGCCTCCCTGAGAGCTGTATTTTGCAAATCCGGATCATACTCTTCCCGTCTGCCTCCGGGAAGAGAGATCTGACCGCTGTGCACACCATCATAAACCGGCCGTTGTATAAAAACCGTGCTTGCCTGATTTTCCCTGTCAGGAAACAACAGAATCAGCACACCACTGCTGACCGCATTCATCCCCTTGCCCAAACGCCTGATCTCATCACGTCGCAAAGCCGGTGCCATGGTTAGCTGGGATTTTTGTCCGGGCAGCAACGAAAAATCTGCATTTCTAAGTACCCTGACAATATCTCCGAAAGGCAGCGAGGCAAAGCAGTTTTTCAGATCATTCATTGGCCATAATTTATTTGTTCCGTTCAAGTGCACGTTTATAAACCTGCAAGCACCTTTCCCTTGCCTTTTTATGCCCGACAATTTCCGGCACATAGTCTTTTGAATCCAGTTCGGGGATCCATTTCCTGACAAATTCCTCCCGGGGATCGAACTTCTTCTGCTGGCTATACGGATTGAATATGCGGAAATACGGGGCAGCATCACAGCCACTGCCTGCACTCCATTGCCAACCTCCGTTATTGGAAGACAGTTCGTAGTCGAGAAGTTTTTCTGCAAAATAAGCTTCCCCCCAGCGCCAGTCTATCAGGAGATGTTTCGTCAGAAAGCTGGCCGTTACCATACGCAGCCTGTTGTGCATATACCCGGTCTGGTTCAACTGGCGCATACCGGCATCCACCATTGGGTAGCCAGTCTTGCCCTCTTTCCATGCCAAAAACTCCTTTTCATTGTTACGCCACTCAATCCGGTCGTATGCCGGTTTAAAAGACTGGTGTACCACGTCAGGAAAGTGCCAGAGGATCATGGCATAAAAGTCACGCCAAATCAGTTCATCCAGAAAAACTTCGTTAAGATCCGCAGCAATTTTCCCCAGTTTACGTATACTCAAAGTCCCAAAACGAAGGTGGACCCCAAGCCTGGAAGTGGCGTCAGCTGACGGAAAATCGCGCATTCGGTCATAGGCCCTTATCAGATCCTTATCAATTTTTAATGGTGGGAACTTCAAGGAAGAACGGGCAAAACCAAACTCCCCGAGATCAGGTATTGCAAATGACTCCCCGATCAGGAAATGCCATGGAAGTTCTTCCGGTTCATTGGGTTCAAGGTCACCGGGCCGAAGGGTCTTTTTCCATCGATTGCTGTAAGGGGTAAACACCTGAAAGGGCGATCCGTCTTGCTTCATCACCTTTTCCGGATGAAGCAGCAAATGATCAAAGAAGCTGTAAAAAGCAACCCCTTGATTTTTCAGCCATTGTGCCACTTCTCCATCCCTGTTTCGGCCATAAGGTTCATGATCCATATTGCAGTAAACCGCATCAAGCGGATACGCTGAAAGCAGTTCCTGAAATACCTCCAGTGGCCTGCCTTTTTTGACCAAAATGCCTCCTCCGGTTTTCCTGATGATATCATGGATGGAAGTCAGCGACTCAAAAATAAAGCTGACCCGGGGGTCATCCCTGGGCAGGGGATCAATGATGGATTCGTCAAAAATAAAGAGAGGTAAAACCTTCCGGCCACTTTTCAGGGCATGATACAATCCTTTATTATCGTTGAGACGTAAATCACGCCTGAACCAAAAAACAACAATCGGGGTTTCTCCTTTTTTCATCACCATGCACTTCATATTCTGTTCTGTAAAAATAAAACAACAGGAATATTCCGCGAAACCAAAGAAGCATTAAATTTGTAGTTTCGAATGCACAACCTAATTTTTTTTGTTCAATTCCCTCTTCCATGTTTGATTTGATTTATGAAGGCTATTTCGCACTCTTTCTGATCATCACATTGGGGATTATGCTGGGAGGAGTAAAATTCCGGGGGTTTTCCCTGGATCTTTCGGCTGTCGTTTTTGTAGCCCTTGTCATGGGGCACTATGGCATCATGGTTCCGGAAGCCTTCCAGACCATTGGCCTGATGTTTTTTATTTTTACTGTAGGGATACAGGCGGGTCCGGGTTTTTTTGATGCCTTTAAAAAAAGCGGCAGACAGTTTCTCGGGGTCTGCCTGTTATTGGTAAGTCTGGCTGCCTTTTTGAGTTTTTCCCTCAACCGGTTATTTGGTCTTGATCCTCACCTGGGTGTTGGAATATTTAACGGAGCCCTGACAAGCACCTCCGGCCTGGCCGCAGCCATTGATGTATCAGGATCTACCCTCCCCTCAATCGGTTATGGGGTGGTTTACCCGGCGGGCGCCATCATGGCCATCCTGATCATACATTTGCTTCCTGTTTTTTTGCGCATCAACATGAATGAACAGGAGAAACAATACCTGGATAAGATCCATGAAGAGCATCCGGATGTACTGGAACGAAATTTTGTGGTAGAGAACAAAAACATTGACGGAAAGACCATTCGTGAGCTGGAAGTGGGAACCATGACACACGCCGTAATCAGTCGTGTCCGGCATAAAGACAAAATCTACACACCAGCTGAAAACACCCGCCTTTACCTTGGTGACATTGTAAAATTTGTAGGAACTGAAGAGGCCCTCGAAAAGGTGGAGCTGATGATCGGGCCGCAATCTGACAAAGCTGTACCAAGAGCAGCGGGTTACAAAGTACACTGGGTGTTGGTGACCAATAAAAATGTAATCAACAAAAGCCTGAATGCACTTAACCTGACCGCTTACTACAATTCCACCATTACCCGCATCCGCCGCAGCGGAATAGAGATCTCTCCAAGGGGAAGTACCACCCTGCGTTTCGGAGACAAAGTCCTGCTGGCATCAGATGATGAAAACATGCAGAAGGTGATGAAATTACTTGGAAACAACGAAAAAAAGTTAAGTGAAACCAATTTTTTACCCATAAGCCTCGGAATCATTATCGGAACCCTGCTCGGAGCGATTGTTTTCCCCGTGTTTGGACTGTTTGAATTCTCCCTGGGAATCACCGGCGGTGTTCTGACAGCTGCACTTGTTCTGAGCAAGATTGGTAAAACAGGGCCAATTATCTGGACCATGTCGGGCGGAGCAAACAACCTGCTGCGCAAACTTGGGTTGCTGATGTTTTTGGCCACCGTGGGCACTCACGCCGGGGCCCATATTGCCGAAGCCCTGATGGAATATGGGTGGACATTGCTATATACAGGGATGGCCATCACCACCCTTCCGATGGTAATTACGGCACTGATCGGTTATTACGGGCTTAAAATCAATTTTGCCACATTACTTGGTGTGGTTGCCGGAAGCATGACCAGCACCCCTGCACTGGCTGCTGCCGATGCTAAAACTGAATCAGACGCCGCCTCAGTGGGCTATGCAACCGTTTATCCGCTTGCCCTGGTACTGATGATCATCTTTTCTCAGATTCTGAGCGTGATATAAAAAAAGACCGCTAACTCAATCCGCTTCCCTGATCCGATCCGGGCCTGAGGTAAAGGCAGAGCTGAGATAAAAACAGGGCTGCTTCCGTCTTCCGCCTTCCCGTCACAACCTTGTCTGACTGAAAAACCGAACCCGCGCAGCAGCCCCGTTAACCGGATCATCATCCTGATCTACTCCCGGGGAGTGATCACAACCACCCGCTCATGACCAAATTTGTCCATGGCTTCCTGTCCGCGGACAGTCGATACAGACGCCACATCAGCTGGATCGATCAAGTCATTCAGGTCATACATTGCATCACCTCTTCGCACATACCGATCCTCTCCGATCACGACCAGGATTTCCCGGACAGTATTTTCTACTGGTACACTGTCAGAAGTTTAGTCATCGTCAGTAAACAAGCTAAACCGAACAGGCATATTAAACCGCACACTCACTTGCTCACCACGCTGCTCGCCCGGTTCCCAGCGGGGCATTTTATTCACTACGCGCAGCACCTCCTTATCAATGTCAGGGTGCAACCCCCGAAGGATTTCGGCATCTGTGATCGCCCCGTTATGCCGCACAACAAAGGACACAAACACGGTTCCCTGCACTCCTTCCTCCCTGGCAGAATTGGGGTACCTCAGGGTTTCCTCAAGGAATAGTTGCCTGGCTTGTTCCCCTCCCGGGAAGCCTGGCGGATTTTCCACTACGGTAAAAATAACATCCGTGGCGTAGGCCGCTTCCTTTACAGCAGCTTCAAGTTCTGCATCGATTTCCTGCTTTCTGGACTCATCGTTGCATGAATGGATAAGAAAGGCTGCCCCGAACAACGGAAGGGCAAGTAACATGCTGACCAGGGCCCTTTTCCGGGAGCCCTCAAATTTTTTGTTCATCATCATAATGCGTTTTTTTAGGGATGGATAATTGAACGGGTTGGTAACAGGAAGGCTGAATCCCCGAAAGGATACATCCAGTAGAAGCTGCTGGTAAGAGTGTTTATCCTCAAGATGATCCAGGACATAACGGTCGGCTTCAAACTCATGCTGGTTTTTCACTTCTTTGCGCAAATACCAGACACCGGGATGGAACCAGAAAAACACAGTCAGAAGCTCCACAAATATCAGATCCAGGGAGTGCATTTTTCGGATATGGGCCCGTTCGTGCAGAATAATCTGCTGAAGTTCAGGCCCTGCAAGTAATTCCCCTGGAATGAACACATAGCCAAAAAAGGAAAAAGGAGCAATTCTCTTTTCAACAGGAAAAACTGTACAACCCTCAATAATTAGGCTGTGACTAAACCGAACACGGGTGGTCAGGTAAATCAGACTGAAAAACATCCGAAGGAACAAACTGACTGATACTGCAACAATAAAATACAAAAGGATACTGCGGGCTGCAATCATTTCAAATACCCCAATGCGGGCACTCTCAAGGCCAAAGTAAGCCCCTGATGAGGCATTGACAACCACCTCAGGCAACATCATCGCCCTGCCGGCCTCCTCGCCGGCCGCAAAAAATACGCCTGCAAAATGCCCTGCACCAGTAAACAGCAGGGATGCCAACAACCCGGCGATCATAAACCACCTGTTTTGTGAAGGGGTACCGGCTTTACGCACAAAAACGGCATATACTACCGCAATGATTGCCATGTAAAGCGATGTCCAGAACAACAAACTGCCGATTGTTTCCATGATATGATTCCTATTTCTTGTTATTGATCTCATCGTCGATGATGCGCTTCAATTCCTCGAGTTCAGAAGCAGTGAGCCCCTTTTCATGCGAAAAAAACGAGACCATCTGCCGCAGTGAATTGCCAAAATACCTTGTCATAATCCCTTTCATCATCTCCCGTGTATAGGCAGGCTTATCTATAAGTGGAAAATACTCATGGGCTTTGCCATAAGCCCGATGCCCCACGAAGCCCTTTTCTTCAAGGATCCGTACAATGGTAGACACTGTGGTATACGCGGGTTTGGGCTCAGGCATGTGCGCCAGAATATCCTTGATGAATCCGGACTTGATGTCCCATAGAATCTGCATTACCTGCTCTTCTGCTTTAGTTAGCTCTTTCATAGACTGTAAGTTTTTCGTGGCTTCGCCACTCCAGTTAACGGGTGCTTCGCACCCTTGGTTAATCGTGGCTTCGCCACGATGGTTGTTGGTTGGTCGGGGCTAACGCCCCTCCAGTTAGTCAGCGCGAAGCGCTGACGGTTGTTGGTTCGTCGGAGGCTTCGCCCCCTCCGGTTTGTCGGGGCTGACGCCCCTCCGGTTGTTGGTTTGCCGGTACTTCGGCGTTCCGGTATTCACTGCCTTGTTACTGGTTTGCCGGTATTTTGCCTTTCTGGTTGTCGCTATCTGGGTGCTTGTTTGCCAGTTATTTGGCCTTTCCGGGTTTCGCTATCTGGGAGCTGGGTTCCGGCCCTGTATACGTTTCGGGTGGCCATATCAACAGCCTGCTTTTCCAAAAAGATCTGTACAAATATAACTAATTTTTTAGTTTTACAACTATTTTATTAGTTTTTTAAAAAAACATGATCAAATTCCTTGCCATACTTAAGGTTTTAGCTGGTAAGTTGCATAACATTTGATACCTAAAGAAATAATGGTGCTCTCCGTCCAGAAATTATCTCCCTGAAAAACAAGAGCCCAATCCTGGAAAAACATGAACCCCCCCCTGGAAAAAACCCGATCCTGGTTCAGCTTGCAGGATAAAATTTTTCAGTAAACCCCATACTGTTAATACCAAAACAAAAAAGACCCTTATATTTGGTACGTTAAACCAACAACCGGAGGGCCGAAGGCCCGACGAACCAACAACCAAGGGTGCGGAGCACCCGTTAACCAGAGTGGCGAAGCCACGATTAACCAACAACCGTCAGCGCTTCGCGCTGACTAACCGGAGTGGCGTCAGCCACGACGTACCAACAACCAAGGGTGCGAAGCACCCGTTAACCGGAGGGGCGTCAGCCCCGACTAACTGGAGTGGCGTTAGCCACGACGAACTAACAACCGTCAGCGCTTCGCGCTGACTAACCGGAGGGGGCGATAGCCCCCGACTAACCGGAGTGGCGTCAGCCACGACTAACCAAAACGCCATGGCTACAAACCTGATCCACAACCAAGAAAAAATCCGACAGATCATCGACAAATGCGACACATGTTACGTAGGCATGACTGACCCTGAAGGGAGACCCTATGTCCTTCCTTTCAACTTCGGCTACGAAGACGGGTTTATTTACCTCCATATGGCTCCTCA
>PWGY01000102.1 GCA_003554665.1 Bacteroidales bacterium
GTCTGATCCCTGAAATGACACTGGATCAGGTGGTGGCATTCAACAGGGACTATATCCGGGAAAAACCCAAAACCTACGTGATACTGGGTGATGAAAACATGGTGGACTTCGATGAGGTGGAACGTTTATTCGGCCCGGTGACAAAACTCAGCAGGGAAGATTTGTTTATATATTAATGTTTTTGTTTATTTGCAGAAGCCGTCAGTCCTCCGATACGGGCGACGGCTTTTGCTTTTATCTTCCAACCAGTGACAATTAAGGACAAAATAAACATACCCAACGCCGTTTCCTTTTACAGGTTGCTGGCTTTCCCTGTAATACTCTATCTGGCAATTGCCGGATACGAAAATGCTTTCGCCGTACTGATCGTTATCAATCTTATAAGTGATGTGGTGGACGGATTACTGGCACGCCTGCTGAACCAGCAGACCGAGTTTGGATCCAAGCTGGACTCCATTGCGGATATGGGCACCTATTTCCTGGTATTCCTCGGAATCTGGGTTTTCAAACGTGCTGACTTTGCCCCTCATGTGGTGAGTTTTTCCACATTCATTGGTCTGCTTTTTGTAGCCCTGGGCCTTTCACTGGTCAAGTTCGGGCGGTTCCCCAGCCTGCACCTTTATTCCTGGAAAATCGGAGGATACATCCAGGGAACATTTTTTGTGATGCTGTTTGCCTTCGGCTTTATCACACCATTTTACTACTTCATGGTAACCTGGGGAATCCTGGCCTTTCTGGAGCACATCATCATTCAACTGATTATCCCGAAAATGCAAACCGATGCAAAAGGACTCTACTGGGTACTCAAAGAAAGAAAACAGGGTAAACACAATCCCGGTAAAACAGACTAATCCCCTTATATGGAAGGACTGATTTATCTAATCATACTGGGATACTTTTTTTTAGGAGCTGTCGCGTTTGCGCTGGTAAGCAGAAACAAGCCCCGTGAGAAGAAAAAAGAGACCTGGGCCAAGTTTGGTACCTATTTCCTGATTATTCACATACTTTTCGGAAGCATCTACTTTGGCCCGCCCCTGTTCACCATTGCCGGCTCAATGATTGTGATAGCCGGATATATGGAACTGGCAAGGACCGCAGCCCGGAATCAAACACAGCAGACAAGTCGTTTCCTTTTCGTTTCCATTGGCATCTATACTGCACTGGCCATTCCGTTTCTTCTTTTTACCTTCCTTGATCAGTCATTGCTGTTTTTTACATTTATCGTGGTGGCGGTTTTTGATGCTTTCAGCCAGATCAGCGGGCAACTAATCGGAGGGAAAAAACTTATCCCCCTGGTGAGTCCGCAAAAAACAATCTCCGGAACAGCCGGAGGCTCTGCCATGGCAATACTTACAGCCATCATTACCCGTGAGCTTACAGGGGGTCAATGGCAAACAGCCTTGTTTTTTGCTGCGATCATCATTATATTTGCCTTGTTGGGGGATCTTCTGGCATCCTATTTCAAGCGTCAGTACAAGGTCAAAGATTTTGGCAATTCATTGCCCGGGCATGGCGGATTCCTTGACAGGTTCGACAGTTTATTACCAGGAGGTGCCGCCGTGTTTTGTTTAAACTTGTTATTATCATGAGCCAGGAGTTATTTTTTGCCATTCTTTACACTTTCGCTTTCGGAGCCATTTTAGCCACCGGAGAGATTTTGCACACCATCATGAAAGTGCGTACGGAATACACCCGAAAGTTTGCCCACAGTGGTGCTTCACTGCTCGCCCTGACCTTTCCACTGATATACGACTCTTATATTTACGTATTGGTCATGGGCACCATCTTCTTTGTGGTGATGATCGTGGCCAAAAGGAAAAAACTTCTCATGTCGATCAACGGAGTCAGCCGTCAAACTTACGGAGGGGTATTACTCCCTGTTGCAATTGCCGGGGCATTCACCATATCCGTCTGGCTGAATGACGCAAAACTGTTCATAATCCCGATTCTTATACTGGGAGTCAGTGACTCTCTGGCGGGCCTCACGGGCATGCATTTCGGAGCAAAAGTCAAAAAGATTATCATCCATAAGCTTTCACTGAACAAAACCTACCTGGGCACTTCCGTATTCTTTATTACCGCCCTGCTCATTTCTGTGTATGTCCTGCACTGGTTCGTCGGAAACTTCAGCACCCATACCATAATAGCAGCCATTAGCGTAGCTGTAGGAGCAGCACTGGTTGAAGCCTTCAGCTCAAAGGGGCTTGATAACGTTACAGTGCCTTTTACCAGCCTGCTGATATTGTCCATGTTCTAAAAGCCTGACAACTATGCAGCCTGACAAACCCATGGATGCATCGACTCCGTTTTTCACGGAAATGCATATCTACAAGGGAATAAGAGATCAATATAAGCTTGATGAAACCTTGTTCTCAAGTGATGGCCGTTTCGTTTTTTCCAATCCCGCCGCAGTAAGGAAACTGGTCTTTTTACTCAACAAAGACAGAAACCCTGCACAGCAGATTTATCCGGGCGAACTCTATGCAGCCGGACTGATCCATGAAATATCCCATGTGATTCTTGCACAATATGCCGTGCATGTCAGCAAGAATGTTTTCAGAAAAGCAGAATTATTTCTATCCGGGCGCATAGGAGAAAACAACCTGAACGAAGTCCTTTCCGATTTTGTCAGAACTTTTCCTCCCTCCCCTGTTTACCATGGCAGCATTCCGGCAGAAGAATACCTTAAGGGCTCACACAGAGGCCGCAAGGTGTTACATGCCATGATCGAAGAAGCCCTGCTCTTATCACTGAGCAATGAAAACCGGGCCACCAAAAAGATCAGGATTCTTTTTGACAAGAATCATCTCGGGTTAAAAAACGAATTCGAGCAGCTGATCAAAGGGGTGGAGGACTTCTTTGATGCCCAGCCACCCTACGGACCGGATCACTCAGACCTGATCACACTACTCAGGAGTCCGTTTGTCCGGTTCCCGGATGACCTCAGCCTGCAGCTTGACTATATACTGCAACACTGGAAAGATATTCTTCCCGGGGAGATGGCATCCAGGATTCTCCGGGGAAAAGACCTGATGAAAGAGGACCTTGCTCCAGGCCATCCCGGCGGGCCTCCGCCAACGATGGTTCCTGCCTATAAGGCCGGGCAAAAAGGCGGGACCATGCACCTTGGGAAATCCGGGTATGACGCCTCTGCAGGAACCTCCGAAGAATATGCAGAAACAGAGCGTTTTACAGAAGACACCCATTGGATGCCCCGGGTTGTGTTGCTGGCCAAAAACATTTATGTATGGCTGGATCAGCTGTCAAAAAAATACCAGCAGGCCATTTACCGGCTGGATCAGATACCCGATGCGGAACTTGACACCCTGGCCGGACGACATTTCAATGGTTTATGGCTGATCGGGCTCTGGGAACGAAGCAGTGCATCCGGAAAGATCAAGCACCGCATGGGCAATCAGGACGCCATTGCCTCAGCCTACGCGTTATACGACTATGAGATAGCCACTGACCTTGGCGGGGAAGAAGCCTACCTGAACCTTAACGAAAGGGCCCGGGAAAGGGGGATCAGGCTTGCCAGTGACATGGTGCCCAATCACACGGGGATTTTTTCCAAATGGGTCATCGAACGCCCGGAATACTTTATCCAGTCAGACAGCCCGCCTTTTCCAGGATACCGTTTTACCGGGGAAAACTTATCAGACCACCCCCACGTGGAAATTCGCATCGAAGACGGCTACTACAGCAAATCAGATGCTGCGGTTGTGTTTCAGCGCATCGACAAGCAGCATCATGACGTTCGCTATATTTATCACGGGAACGACGGCACCATGATGCCCTGGAACGACACAGCCCAGCTCGATATGCTCAAAGCTGAAGTCAGGGAAGCCGTCATGCAGAAAATTTTTGATGTGGCCAAAAAGTTTTCCATCATCCGGTTTGATGCGGCCATGACCCTCGCCAAAAAACATTTTGCCAGGCTATGGTACCCAAGGCCGGGAACAGGGGGTGATATCCCGTCACGGGCTGAGCATGCCATGTCAAAGAAGCAATTTGACAGCCTGTTTCCCACAGAATTCTGGCGTGAGGTGGTAGACCGGATCAACGAGGAACTTCCCGAAACCTTACTGCTTGCAGAAGCGTTCTGGTTCATGGAGGGGTATTTTGTACGTACACTGGGGATGCACAGGGTCTACAACTCTGCCTTCATGCACATGCTGAAAAATGAAGAGAACGAAAAATACCGGGACCTCATTACCAACACCCTTGAATTCGAGCCGGAAATTCTGAAGCGCTATGTGAACTTCATGAGTAACCCGGATGAGGAAACTGCCATCCAGCAATTCGGAACGGGAGACAAATATTTTGGGGTTTGCGTAATGATGAATACACTGCCCGGACTTCCCATGTTTGCACACGGCCAGGTGGAAGGCTTTACGGAAAAATACGGCATGGAATACCGTTATGCCCGCTACCACGAAGACCCTGATCAGGGGCTGGTCGAAAAACATGAAAGGGAAATATTCCCGCTTGCGGGAAAACGCTACCTGTTCAGCGAGGTAAAACATTTTCAGTTTTATGATTACCTGGAACACGGAAACAGGATCAATGAAAATGTATTTGCCTATACCAACCGGCATGGCCATGAAAGAGCCCTGGTTTTGTTCAACAATAAATATGAAATGGCCAGTGGCTTTATTCACACCTCCGTTCCAAGGATTGATCAGGAAGGAAACAGAAAAAAAATGAGCAGCTTAAGACTGGCAGATGCTTTGGGGTTCAAAGATGACCACAGAACCTTTTACGTAGCCAGGGAACAAATATCCGGACAGGAGTTTCTTTTCAAAGGGCAGGATCTGCACCACGAGGGTTTGTTCTGGCCGTTGCGCGGATTTGAATACAGGGTTTTTCTTTCTTTTGATGAGATGGAGGATGCCGACGGTACCATCGAACACTATTACCGGAAATACAAGGGTAAAGGAGTAGCTGACGTAAAAAGAACACTGGCAGGCCAAAGGCTGGCACCTGTTCACAGGGCTTTTGAAGAAATTTTTAACGAGCAACTGACAACAAAACAAATCAGGGAAAAATATTCCTCTTTCGCAAAGCTCGCGTTCAGGGAAGGGGCAAAGGAAGACCTCTCTGACCAGGCAACCGCATGCTTCATGAACCTGCTTGACGGCATACCGGAGATCATCGGGTTCCTGCAAGCGGAATCAGAATGGGTCAGGCCCATGCTGGCAGATACAGGCTTCCAAATGCCGGAGGAGCTGTTTGTACTTGGCAGCGGAAATACCATTCCGGAAAACAGGATGCTGATGTTGGCCAGTCTGGCCGCACATTCTCTGGTCGTGGCAGTCGGAAATGGCGAATGGCAGAAACATATTTTTGACACGCTGATGCTGGACTGGCCACTTCATCAAATTCTGCAACGAACTGGCCGGAGCCATGCTGATATTGAACGTGACATCCAACTACTTAAAATTCTGCATGCCAACGGACATGAGTTATTTGATTTCTCCCATGCCGAACCGGCAAAAGGACGGCCTGCGAAAAAACCGGGAATGGATCCGGTTATGAAAGAAAAGGCCGGCATTATTAAAGATATGCTGAATGAGCCGATCGTCAGAAAATATCTGGGCGTCAACGAGTATCAGGGAACAGTTTTTTACAGCAAAGAGCAGTATGAACAATTGATTCAGTGGCTGTTTTCACTGGGTTGCCTGCCTTGCTTTGCAGCCGGGGATAAACAACAAAAAAAGAGGAGGAGCCCGCGATCACTTATGCGACGCCCACTCCTCCTCTATGTCGTCCTGTTGGGATATTCCGTAAGTGCCGGGTACAGGCTGGATCAGCTTTCATCTAAACTGCCCGGCAAAGAATATTCCTGACCTGATCCTATAATGGATTTGTCAGGTCAAAGTCTGCCTGGAAGACGATCTCTCCATCATACAGCAACCTGTAGGAATAAGTGGTCATCGCCTCATCCATGACCACGTGCCATTCACGGCCATAATGTCCGTCAAGCAACTCCCTTGAGTATTCGTCTTTTGGAAAATACTGTTCAAAGGCTGTGCCCTCTCCGTCAGAATACCCTCCATACATTGTATTTTCCTCAGGAGTTCCGTCCGGATAACGGTGGTCGTGACGGAAACGCAGGCGGCCATCTTCATTGATAAACATCCAGGTGCGTGACTGATCTTCACCCACGTGAAAGGGAACATGCACCCTGTCATCTTCACAAACGGTCACATGCATAACAAAGTCACCTTCCCAGCTCTCACGTCCTTCTGCCAGGTAAGCCTCTTCACCGGGGAAAGACTGACCACAGAGACTTGCCAGGTTGTCCATAAAAGCCCTCTCCTGTGGAGGAAGTTCTGCAGCCTCTGCTTCCTCGGCTTCTTCACGGGGAGCCTGCCCGCAGGAAGCAATAAAAAAAGCGGCAATCATCAATAAGAAAAAATGTTTGTACATAGTGATTGGTTTAGGTTAATGAATATTCTACCATGCGAACTTACTATTTTTTGCATTTATTTTTGATTTTCTGTGCGAATTTTATTTACAACTCCTGTAACTTTTTGCTGACAGATCCGTCTTACGTTTGAATATCGAACAAAAATCAGAATTCTATAACTGTTAAATAAATCACACCATGAAAACAATCCAATTATTCCTGTTGTCAGCCATATTTGCCTTTTCCGCCACGCTTCCTGCAACAGGAAGTCCGGCCGCAGAAGTTGCTGAAAACAAGGAGCAAAGACAAGTAGGTTCGTTCACCGGGGTCTCGGCAGGAAGCGTATTTGAGGTTTACCTGACTCAGGGAAGCAATTACCGCCTTGAGGTGGAGGCACCGGAAGAACACCTGCAGAAGATCAGGACTGTGGTGGAAGACGATGTGCTCACCATAGAATACACCGGACGGGAACGCAACCTGAAAGATCTGAAGGTACATATTACTGCACCTGCATTTGAGTACCTGCATGCCGCCGGGGCCTCCTCCATGAAAGGGCAAAACGTACTCACCGCACCCGCCATGGAGCTAAAGGTATCAGGTGCAGCCAGTATGAACGTGGAAGTAGTGTCTGAAAATCTGACCACCGGAGTCAGTGGTGCAACCGGAATTACCCTGGCCGGAGAGGCTACAAAGCACTCCCTTCAGGCAAGCGGCGTATCCCGGGTTCGTGCCTACGGCCTGGAGACCAGTTACACCGATGTGAAGAGTTCCGGCACCTCAACTGTAAGGATTACCGCAAAAGACAAATTGACTGCCAATGCCAGCGGTACCTCTACCATCACCGTGAGAGGGAATCCGGCAGACACTGACTACAAAACCTCCGGAACCGCTTCTGTAAGAGGAGTGACCAACAACACCGACACAGCAAAGGAAAAAGATTCGACCGTTGTCAGAGTGGGTGGTACTGAAGTGGTTGTATCTGAAGGAGGGCGACCCACTGTCAGGCGTTGGCAGGGAACCTGGAGAAACAACTGGAACGGGCTTTATATCGGCCTCAACGGATATACCGATTCGGGAATCAAAACCAGCCTGCCTGCTGAATATCGCTTCATGGATCTGGACTATAACAAATCTGTACAGGTTAACCTGAACATGTTTCATCAAAACGTTGTACTTGCCAGGGGCACCAGAAGCATGTTCGGACTGGTGAGCGGCCTTGGTATTCAATGGAACAACTATCACCTGTCCAATAATGTCATTCTTATGCACGAGGAAGAAGGTCTGGCCCACAAGCCATCCGAATACCGCCTCAGCACCAACAGACTCCGGGTGTTCCAGCTCAATGTTCCGTTGATGATGGAATATCAGATCCGCGAAAGCGGAGGCTCCAACCGGTTTTACGTGTCCGGGGGCATCCAGGGCGGATACCGCCTCAGAAGCCACACCAAGGTAGAGTATCGCAATGCCGACGGAGACCGCCAGCGCGATCGTGCACGCGAAGACTTTCACCTGGTTCCCATCCGGGTAGATGCCATCGGTCAGATCGGATGGGGAAGGCTGAACTTTTTTGCCACTTATTCGTTGAATTCAATGTTCAAAGACGACAGAGGCCCGGACATTCATCCCTTCAGCATCGGGATCAGGCTTCTGAGTTTATGATATTCGCTTCATGTTTGTTGTTGGTTTTGAAAGGGACGGTTTTACTACCGGCCCTTTTTTTATTTTAAGAAGCAGAAATGCTTATTTTTGCAAAAAACGATATCAGCCATGTCAGGTCACAGCAAATGGTCAACCATCAAGCGCAAGAAA
>PWGY01000046.1 GCA_003554665.1 Bacteroidales bacterium
ATAAGAATTTGTTTCAATGAATTCATAATCAATGGGTTTTGGGGCACGGATTACTCCGGAAACAACCATTCAAAAGTCAGCGTTAATTGTATTTTAAAGGTACAAAAATTATTCCAGTTTGGTATTGACCTAAACATATGTACAAAAAAACATAAGCTTTTGTTCAACAAGACTTTATCCATTAACAACATCTGCATGGTTCCAATATTTATATTTCTATAATTACTTAACTGGCAGCTTTTTATAGCGTTCTGATAAAAAATTAAGCATTTTTTTGCACTTTTGTATGACCAAAACAGGCTATATGACGGCGTCAGAAGCGGATTTCAGCCAGTACAGGCAGCATATTGTCGGAATAGATCAGAAATAACAAAGCCCTTACGGGGAGCAGAAGATAATTTATGCTGACTGGATTGCCAGTGGCCGCTTGTACGCTCCTTTGGAAAGAGTCCTCATGGAGCGGTTTGGGCCCTTTGTGGCCAACACCCATACCGGGGCCAGTGAAACAGGTACCCTGATGACCAACGCATACCATCATGCCCATCAGCTGATCAAAAAGCACGTGAATGCAGGCCCTGAGGATGTGATCATTACCGCCGGCAGCGGCATGACTACAGTGATCAACAAATTTCAGCGCATGCTGGGACTCAGGGCATGCGGTGAATTATCCAGCAGGCGCTGCATCAAAGAATCTGAAAGGCCTGTTGTTTTTATCACCCATATGGAACACCACAGCAACCACACATCCTGGTTCGAAACCATGGCGGATGTGGTGCAACTCAAACCGGGGCCGGGGCTGCTGATTGACCCTGACGAACTTCACAGGCAACTTGAAAAATACCGTGACCGCAAAATGAAGATCGGATCATTCACGGCCTGCAGCAATGTAACCGGAATTGAAACCCCCATACATGAACTGGCCGCGATCATGCACACCCACGGTGGGGTATGTGTGGCCGATTATGCGGCATCAGCGCCTTATACGGATATTGACATGCACCCGAAAGACCCCATGAAAAAGCTGGATGCCATCATGTTCTCGCCCCATAAATTTCTGGGCGGGCCGGGAAGTTCGGGTGTGCTTATTTTTGATTCGGCATTTTACAACAGCAAGGTTCCTGACAATCCCGGAGGAGGAACGGTGGACTGGACCAACCCCTGGGGGGAGTATAAATACATTGACGACATTGAATTAAGGGAAGACGGGGGCACCCCCGGTTTTTTACAGGCCATTCGCACGGCTTTGTGCATTGACCTGAAAAACCAGATGGGCACCGCCAATATCCGCGAACGAGAGGAAGAATTGCTTGATATTCTTTTCGCAGGGCTGGAAGGAATACCAGATGTCCGGATCATGGCTGCCAACGTTAAAAAAAGACTGCCGGTGGTTTCCTTTTATTTCGAACACATCCACTACAATTTGGTGGTCAGGCTGCTAAGCGACAGATTTGGCATCCAGGTCAGGGGCGGATGCGCCTGCGCCGGAACATACGGACACTTCCTGCTCAATGTGGATTACGAACGTTCTCATATGATTACCGAGAAGATCAATACGGGGGATTTATCAGATAAACCCGGGTGGATCAGAATTTCGCTGCACCCGACCACCACCAATGAGGAGGCAGACAAAATTATCGAGGCCCTGAAGCAGATCCGGAAAAACCACAAAACCTGGATAAAAGATTACATCTATCTGGCAAGACAGAATGAATACGTTCACAAGTCAGCACCAGCAAATAAAACCGACAGGATCAAAGACTGGTTTACCGTACCTGATAACTGCAACGAGAAACAACCTTACTCAAACTCAGACATTGAATAACCGCTGCAATTTTTTCACCTGGGCATCCCACACCCGCTGACTGAAGTCCAGATCAGCATCCTCTGCGTGGTCTGTAACGATCAGGGCAACACCTGAGGATAAAGGTTCACTGATAATTTCCATTTGCAGAAAATGCTCCTGACCCGGATCATCGAGCCAGAGAAGCCTGATAAACTCATTCTCCTTGTAGTCGACAAGGCGGGCTTTTTGTTCCGACCCTTCCCATTTGAAGTGGAAGACATCATCCTCCAGATCAACCAGATCGGCAAACCAGCGGGACAACCCTTCAGGTGTGGCTATGGCAGTATACAAAAGCCTGGGGGTGGTTTTGAACCCGTACTCCATGGAGAATTTTTTAAGAACGCTCATGACGGTGTCATTTGGTCAGCTAACATGCAATATACAAAAAAATAAATGAGCAAACCTGTTTTTAACCTTATCCGGCAATTGATTACTTTTGCCGGATAACTAAACACCGCCTTTGTCTGACAACCGGCGACCGCAGCCACTTCAACATGAAACCAGCACCCTTCCATATCTACCTTTATGCCATCATGGCCGTTGCCTTCTGGGGTGTTTCCTATGTGTGGACAAAAGTGGCTTTTACAGCTTATGAACCCATCACCGTTATGCTGTTACGGCTCAGCATGTCTTCCCTTCTGATGCTGGCCATCTTCAGGATCAGAAAACTGGGAGAGCGCGTTCAAAAAGCCGACTACAAAAATTTCATCATCCTCTCCTTTTTCTCTCCGTTTTGCTTTTTCATCGGTGAAAATTTCGGGGTATACCATGTATCTCCCACCGTGGCGTCAGTGATCATTGCCACCATCCCTGTTTTTTCACCGATTCTGGCCTACGTGGCTTTCCGTGAAAAAGTCACCGCTGTTAATATTCTTGGGTTTTTGGTTTCGTTCACAGGAGTGGTGATCATGGTCATGGATGCCGGTTTTACCTTTACGGCTTCACCTGTCGGCATTTTTTGGTTGTTTTTTGCGGTTTTTTCCGCTCTGATAAATATCGTCTTTCTGAAAAAACTGGCGGCAAAATACTCCTCTTTTACCATCATCCTGGTACAAAACATTTTGGGCGCTGTCTTTTTTCTTCCCCTGTTTCTGATTATGGATTTCAAAGATTTCTTACACATCCGCCCCTCTCTGGAAGTGGTTGCTTCAATACTTGCACTGGCCATTTTTGGTTCGACCCTGGCTTTCATGTTCTATACCTCAGCAGTCCGGGCAATTGGCATCGCCCGTACCGCCATATTTGCCAACCTCATTCCCGTGGTTACTGCAATTGCATCCTTTGTTTTCCTGAAAGAAGTTATTGACCTCAGCAGAATAGCCGGAATGATGATCGTCATCGCAGGATTGCTGATGACTCAGATATCGAACCTGCGACGAAGGCAAAGAGAACGGAAAAATTCCGGAAAACCCATTGTGTTTTAAAATTGTTTTATAATTTTGCACCACCTTTAGCCGGCGGGGTAGCTCAGGTGGTTAGAGCGTCGGATTCATAACCCGAAGGTCACGGGTTCAACTCCCGTCCCCGCTACATTCCCAAACCTGTTTGCCCTGAGGCAGACAGGTTTTTTTTACCGAGGCAGACAGGTTTTTTTACCGACCGGGTAAACCTTTGTATCGCCCTGAATAGTCAGGGGGTTTATGTAATTTTGCCACAAACAAGACACATTGATATGGGGCTGACCTTTCCGGAAAATTTTGAGGAAAAGACTGGCTTTGACCAAATCCGGGAAATGTTAGACCAGCATTGCTTCAGCAGTCTGGGACGCAAACAGGCGGCCGGAATAACTTTTCTTACCGACAAGCAAAGCATTGACCGGCAGCTTTGCCAGGCAGAGGAGTTCCGGCAGATTCTCCTGGCAGGGAAACAATTCCCCGGATCCAACTACTACGACCCCGAGGAGATATTTAACCGCCTGCGCCCGGAAGACACCTTTGCAGAACCGGAAGCACTGCTGGAGATTAAACTGTCTTTAGAGACCATCCTGGCGATCATCACATTTCTTTCCCGTACCGAAGAAAACGAACTACCCGCATATCCCCGGCTATCAGAACTTACAGAAGGGATTCACATAGAAAAACAGCTTCCCGGATCCATTGACAAGCTGATTGACGAAAAAGCCAACGTAAGAACCAGCGCGTCACCAACCCTGGCTACTATCAGGAAACAGAAAGATGAGTTGTATGTGAACGCAAACAGGCAGATCCAGCGGATTTTAAATGAGGGGAAGCAGCAGGGCTGGATCAGGAAGGACGAAGAACTGGCACTGCGCAACAACCGCCAGGTGATCCCCGTACCGGTTGCCTATAAACGCAAAATGCGGGGCTTTATTCATGATCATTCAGCCACTGGTCAAACAGCCTTTGTGGAACCCGAGGAAGTGTTTGAAATGAACAACAGGATCCGTGAACTGGAAGCAGAGGAAAGGCAGGAAATCGTACGCCTGCTGAAAAATTTCGCAGATCATCTGCGCCCCATGATCCCGGACCTGAGGAAGGCCTACAATATGCTGGGGCAAATGGATCTCATCCGGGCAAAAGCATACCTTGCCCTTGACATGGAAGCCATGAAGCCAAAGGTTTCTGATCACGCACAGCTGCAATGGTATAATGCAAGGCACCCTCTTTTGTTCATGGCTTATAAAAAACAAAAAAAGGAGGTGGTTCCCCTGACAATCGACCTGAACCATGATCAGCGTATCCTAATTATTTCCGGACCCAATGCGGGAGGCAAATCGGTTTGCCTTAAAACCTGCGGCCTGCTTCAGTATATGCTGCAATGCGGACTGCTTGTACCGATGGATGACCAGTCCAATGCAGGAATTTTTCATCAGCTGCTGATTGATATCGGCGATGAACAATCATTGGAAAATGACCTGAGCACTTACAGTTCCCACCTTGTAAATATGAAATATTTTCTGGAACACAGCAACGATAAAACGCTGTTCCTGATTGATGAGTTCGGGGCAGGGACTGAACCGCGTATCGGTGGTGCAATCGCAGAAGCGATTCTGGCCCAGCTGAATGCAATAAGGGCCAGGGGAGTCATCACCACACATTATGCAAACCTGAAGCTCATGGCCGGGAAACATGAGGGCATGGTCAACGGATCCATGCTCTTCGATACGGAAAAAATCAGACCGCTTTACAAGCTCAAGACGGGTACGCCCGGTTCAAGTTTCGCGTTTGAAATTGCAAAAAACATCGGACTTCCCGGCTATATTCTCGACAACGCTTCTTTGCTCGCGGGGCAACAGGATCTTGATTTTGATGTGGAGTTGCAGAATCTTGAGGTCAGAAAGGAAGAACTTGATAACAAGGAAAAGCAGCTCCGGCAGGCAGATGATCTGTTGTCTGAGCTGATTGATAAATACGAAAAGCTTCACGGAGAGGTGGAGGCACGTAAAACCGAGATTATAAGGGATGCCCGCAGGGAAGCAAAAGATATTCTTGCCGGAAGCAACAGAATGATTGAGAATACAATCCGTGAAATAAAAGAGGCTGGGGCAGAAAAGGACAAGACAAGGGAAGCCCGGAGCAAACTGGAAAAATTCAGCAGGGAACAGAAAAAAAATCTTGAGGCACTGCCGGAAGCCGCATCCGGAAAAACGAAAAAGAAGAAACAACCCCGACCTCCGGCTGATGAGATAGATTCCACGCCGATAGAAGTTGGGGATGTGGTAAAAATCAAAGGACAGCAAAGCCAGGGAGAGGTAGCGGAAGTCTCAGGGAAGCAAGCCCTGGTGGTGTTCGGCAGCATCAAACTGAGAACCTCATTGCCAGACCTGGTAAAGCTGAAAAAAGGAACAGCCAAAAGGAAAACAGCAAAAGGACACAGCAACCTGTCATTTGACATCCACGAAAAGGCAACCAAATTCAACCCGGATATTGATTTGCGCGGAAAAAAATCAGAAGAAGCGATTAAAGCACTTCAAAGCCATATTGATGATGCATTCTTGCTCGGCATGCCACAGATCCGAATTATTCATGGCAAGGGAGACGGGGTGCTGCGACCGGCAATCAGAAAGTTCCTGGCATCGGTACCACAGGTGAATCGTTACAGGGATGAACACCCCGATCGCGGAGGTGCCGGAATTACCATTGTAGACTTTAATTAATCCCGAATCCCCTCCTCCTCAAACAGGTCAAGCTGATTTTCAGTAGCATAGGACGGAGGCGGGTCGCCCGGCCGATACCTGGCCACATGATTATTTACCAGGCTTTTTATAAAACGGACCGGGGTTACCTTATGCACCCTGCAATAGTGTTCCAGGGCCTTTTTTTGTCCATCGGTCAGTTTAAAGCCCACCTGCCGGTACTTGATGCGCTTTCTTTTACCTGCGGGCCGGGTTGCGGATTTTGGTACAGTACGATCAGGCATAATCAGGCATTTTTTATCGGTGTCATCCAAAAATACGCATTTTACCAAAAAACTGCATTCCCGTGGCAACTTTTTCAGGAGTGGGCGATTTTTCCCAGAACCTGAACCAGTTTTTGCACCTCTCCCATGGTATTGTACCTTCCAAACGATATACGCAGTGAAGGCCTTGATTCATCAGCACCAAGGGCTTCCATTACATGTGACCGCTGACTGCTTCCGGAACTGCAGGCGCTTCCCGAAGATACACAAACTCCCTCAATATCCAGGCTGGGAAGCAGCATTTCGGCATCCTCCACTGCCGGCAAAGAAACATTGAGAATTGTTTGCAATGAACGCCCTTGCGCATCTCCGTTAAACCGGATATCAGGAATCTTTTCGAGAAGCATTTGAATGCAGGCTTCTTTCAGTTCCCTGCAATGCTGCTGGTCTTCTTCCATACGCTGTTGGGCCAGTTCGAGGGCCCGTGCCATTCCCACAATGCCATAGATATTCTCAGTACCAGCCCGCATGTTTCGCTCCTGCCCTCCTCCGAGTAAATAAGGAGGGAAAAAATTACCGGAGCGCACATACATAAAGCCGGTTCCCTTCATCCCATAAAATTTATGCGCACTTCCCACAGCAAAATCCATCCCCAGCTTTTGCATGTCCATGTCAAACTTACCGACTGTTTGCACAGTATCGGAATGAAACAACGCGCCGGCCCCGGCACACAATGAAGCCACAGATTTCACCGGCAACAGATTCCCGGTCTCATTGTTGGCATGCATCAGGCTGACCAGAGAATGCGGGAACCTGCCAAGCAACTCCTCCAGGTGACGCAGATCGATATGCCCGGCCTGATCAACCTGCAGGTAGTGTACCTGTATTCCCTTTTCGGCCAGGAAAGCCAGTGGTTTAAGTACGGCCGGATGCTCAACCGGGCTGGTAATAACGTGGGAATAACCAAGTCCCAGGCAACAACCCTGCAATATGGCATTGTTCGCTTCCGTCCCCCCGGATGTAAAGAATATTTCGGCCGGTGAAACATTCAGCAAACGAGCGATGGTACGCCGGGATTCTTCGATCCTGACCCTGGCTATTCTCCCCGGAGCATGCAATGACGAGGGATTGCCGTATTCTTCTTTCATGCAGGCAATGACATCGTCCAGCACCCCCTGATCGGGCCGGGTGGTGGCGGCATTGTCAAAATAAATCACCGGTCTTTCCATGCAGGCAAAAATAACCATAAAGTGCAGCCAATAAACAATAAAATCAGAGAGGTGGTGGCCATATGTTGGCCAAAAAAACGTACTTTTGAAATTGAATTTAGCGGAAAATACCATTCGCATTGTAATCAACCGGGGCTGCAAGGCCGGTGTTACCGTTAAAAAAATGGCAGAAGTGAGCGACAGTCTTGTTATTATTCCCACCTACAACGAACGGAAAAACATTGAGAAGGTTCTTCAAATTGTTTTCTCCCTTCCCAAAGAATTCCACGTGCTGATCGTCGACGACAATTCGCCCGATGGCACTGCGGGTCTGGTCAGAGAACTCATGGAAACTTACCCGGATAAACTTTTTCTGGAATCAAGAAAGGGAAAACTCGGGCTCGGCACTGCTTATATTCACGGGTTCAAGTGGGCCCTCCAACGTGAATACCAGTTCATCTTCGAAATGGATGCGGATCTCTCACACAACCCTGAGGATCTGGTACGACTTTACCGGGAATGCGCAGAAAGCGGATATGACCTGGCCATCGGATCCCGCTATATTGACGGAGTGAATGTGGTGAACTGGCCCATGGGCAGGGTGTTGATGTCCTATTTTGCATCGATTTACGTACGGATAATCACCGGAATGCCTGTACACGACACCACAGCCGGTTTTAAATGCTACAGGCGGGAAGTACTGGAAGCCATTGACCTGAACAGCGTCAGATTCACCGGATATGCATTTCAGATCGAGATGAAATTCACCGCATGGAAAATGGGCTTTAAAATTTCGGAAGTATCCATCGTGTTTACTGACCGTACCCAGGGAGAATCAAAAATGAGCTCCGGGATTTTCCAGGAGGCCGTTTTGGGCGTAATTAAGCTCAGGTGGAATAGTATTATGAACCCGAAAAAGTATCAGAAACCCTCCTGACCCGCTGTTCACAAAGCTGTTCATGTTTTTTATTTCTTAAACCAATAGACAGATTATGCGGGGAACACCATTGCTGCTGAAAAACGCTCAGATCATCAACGAAGGACGGACTTTTCGCGGAGACCTGGTTATCGAAAATAAGTCGATCGGCAAAATTTACCCGGGCGGACACCAGGGAAGGTTCAATGAAGAAACCGGCCGGTCGATTGACCTGGAAAACATGCTCCTGTTTCCGGGTGTCATTGATGATCAGGTCCATTTCAGGGAACCCGGGCTGACGCACAAAGGCGACATAGGTACAGAGTCAGGGGCCGCGGTGGCAGGTGGCATCACCAGCTTCATGGAAATGCCCAACACCAATCCGCAAACCACCTCCAACGAGTTGCTGGAAGAAAAGTTCAGGCTGGGGCAGGCAAAAAGCCTCGCCAATTACTCCTTTTACATGGGCGCCACCAATACCAATAAACCGGAGCTCATGGCTGCCGACCCAAAACATGTCTGCGGAATTAAAATATTTATGGGGTCTTCGACCGGGAATATGCTGGTGGATGACCCGTACGCCCTGAACGATATATTTCGCAATGTAAAACTTCCCGTTGCGGTTCACTGTGAAGATGAGGAGACCATCAGAAAACAAATGGAAGCAGCAAAAGCTACTTATGGAGATGACATCCCCATGGCCATGCATTTGCGGATCCGGAGCCATCTGGCTTGCGAGCGGTCGTCCCGGCTGGCAGTTTCACTGGCAGAAAAATACGGAACCAGGCTCCACCTTCTGCATCTGAGCACTGCCAATGAACTCAGGATGCTTGAAAACAGCACACCCCTGGCGGAAAAACAGATCACTGCAGAAGTATGCGTCCACCATCTTTGGTTCTCAGCAGAGGATTATGCGGACAAGGGAGGCCTGATCAAATGGAACCCTGCCATTAAATTCCGTGAAGACAGGATGGCCCTGATTGATGGCATCAGAAAAGGTTATATTGACGTGGTCGCCACTGATCATGCACCCCATACCCTGGAAGAAAAAAGCAACAGTTACCTGAATTGCCCTTCAGGCGGCCCCATGGTACAGCATGCACTGCCGGCCATGGTTACCCTTGCAGAAAGGCAGCAGATCCCGCTTGAAACAATTGCGACAATCATGTGTCACAACCCTGCTGTCTGCTTCAATGTGGCAAACAGGGGGTTTATCCGGGAAGGATACGCTGCTGACCTCGTGGCCATTGACCCGGGCACCCCATTCACTGTTCAAAGAGAAAACATCCTGTATAAATGCGGATGGTCTCCACTGGAAGGGAAGGAACTAAAAGCAACGGTAAAATATACTTTTGTGAATGGTCATCTCGTTTATGAGAATGGCACGATCCATGATGAGATTAAGGGAGAGGCGTTGCAATTTTCACGTTAGAACCCGCATCTTTAAGGTGTCTGCAAAAACTTTGAGTATGACGCGCGTATCCGGAAATTTCAGATTCATTGCCATATGCGGCCTGACAGCCGTCATGCTGTGGTCTTCATCCTGTAATTTTTTCAGGGCTCCGGGCCGGGATGATTGCGACAAACTGCTACCCAGGGAAACCATGGTTGATGTCCTCAGTGACATGTATCTTCTGGAGGCTTTTTTGGTTGAATACCAGCATGTACAAAGGGGGGTCAGAGACTCTTCAGCCTATTATTATGCCGGCTTGTTTAACCGCCATGGAGTCGACCCCGCAGAGTTTGAAGCCGCCCTTGAGTGCTACCTGCTCGACAGAAGGGAAATGGATCTGATCCATGAAATGATGCTTAACCGGCTCAGTGTAATGGAATCGGAAGAGGAGCAAATGCTGGATATAGACGAATTCATGGAAGATCCCGCACTACCGGAAGACACTCCGGAAGAAGTTCCTCTTGAAGAAGAACTCCCTGAGGAAGAACTCCCTGAGGAGGAAGAACCAGTGCAGCAGGAAGAAACCCCTCCCGAAGATTAATCCTTCAGGCCATTCGTGGTTATTGAAGTTTCAATAACTAACCTGTGCACTTCCGCAACTGAAACTGACTTTTTTCAGTCACCGAACAAGCCGTTCAGCAAATCCTCTTCCGGTACATTGGGCAGGGTAACTTTCAGCCTGGGCTCAGCTTCCATGGCACGTTTAATGGCAAAAACAGCTTCTTTGTTCCGCGCCCAGCTGCGACGGGCAATGCCATTATTCACATCCCAGAACAACATATTTTCCAATCTGCGATCAGCGGCTTCACTCCCATCCAGAACAAGACCGAATCCACCGTTAATCACTTCACCCCAGCCAACACCTCCGCCATTGTGCACAGACACCCAGGTGGCTCCCCGGAAGCTGTCTCCGATCACATTATGCACAGCCATATCGGCGGTGAACTGTGAACCGTCATAGATATTGGAGGTTTCCCGATAAGGGCTGTCGGTTCCGCTTACATCATGATGGTCGCGCCCGAGAATGACCGGTCCGTTGAGTCTTCCATCGCGAATGGCTTTATTGAAAGCCCTTGCAATGCGTATCCGGCCTTCACCATCGGCATACAGGATCCGGGCCTGGGAACCTACAACAAGTTTGTTTTCCTCTGCCTGCTCAATCCACCGGAGGTTGTCTGCAAGCTGCTGCCTGATCTCCGCGGGTGCCTCCTGCATCATATGACGGATCTCATCAGCCGCGATGCGATCGGTGGTGCGCAGATCTTCCGGGTCTGAAGAAGCACAGACCCATCTGAACGGTCCGAAGCCGTAGTCAAAGCACATTGGCCCCATGATATCCTGCACATAAGAGGGGTAACGAAACGACTGGTCGTCTTTAAAAACATCTGCCCCGGCACGACCTGCTTCCAGCAGGAAGGCATTGCCGTAATCCCAGAAATACATCCCCCTTGCAACCATTTTGTTGATGGCATTCACTTGACGAACCAGAGAGGCCTTTACCTTTTCCCTGAAAAGTTCCGGATTCCGTGCCATCATTTTATTGGCTTCCTCAAAGCTCAACCCTGCCGGATAATAACCCCCGGCATGAGGATTGTGCAGGGATGTCTGGTCTGATCCCAGCTCAACCTCAATGTCCGAATCCGCCAGTTTTTCCCAAAGATCCACCACATTTCCCTGGTAGGCCAATGATACGGCTTCCTTGTTTTTTCTGGCTTCCCGGATTCGCGATATCATTTCATCGAGATCCTCATACACTTCGTCCACCCATCCCTGTGAGTGGCGAACCTCCGTAGCCTTCGGGTTAATTTCTGCCACCACACCAATGGCTCCGGCTATTACTGCGGCCTTCGGCTGAGCTCCCGACATGCCCCCCAGGCCGCTGGTCACAAAAACTTTCCCCGCAAGCCCTTCTCCCCGGGCAGACACCATTCTTCCGGCATTCAACACCGTGATTGTTGTGCCATGCACAATACCCTGAGGGCCTATGTACATGAAAGATCCGGCCGTCATCTGCCCGTATTGCGTAACGCCAAGGGCATTGAAACGCTCCCAGTCATCAGGGGAAGAATAATTTGGGATCATCATCCCGTTGGTCACCACCGCACGCGGAGCTTCAGGATGGGAAGGAAAAAGTCCCATCGGATGGCCGCTGTACAATACCAGGGTCTGTTCATCGGTCATTTCAGCCAGGTATTGCATCGTAAGCAGGTACTGGGCCCAGTTCTGGAATACCGCTCCGTTGCCCCCATATGTAATCAGCTCTTGCGGGTGCTGGGCCACCGCATAATCCAGGTTATTGCTCAGCATCAGCATGATGGCAGCAGCCTGCTTCGACCGGTGTGGAAAATCTTCCATGCGTCTGGCATGGATGGGGTAATCAGGCCGGAAGCGGTACATGTAAATCCTTCCATACGTTTCAAGTTCCTCTGCAAACTCCTTAGCAAGTATTGCATGGAATTTTTCCGGAAAGTACCGCAGGGCATTTTTTACCGCCAGCCGCTTCTCAGAGGAAGTAAGGATCTCTTTGCGCCGCGGAGCATGATTTACCGAAGGATCATAGGGTTTGGGAGCGGGTAATTCATCAGGAATCCCCTGCAGTATGGCTTGTTGGAAATCGGATTTGGACATATACAATTGATCTTTGAAAAAAATAATATAATAAAGCTTCAGGGACTAGTCATTTTCCCAGTCACCACAGTCATCGACTATTTCAGCACTCACATAAGAGATATCCCATGAAAACCACTCCTGCTCCACCATCGACATGGTAATTTCGTCTGCCACAAAGCGCAGCCCGGCACGTCCGCCTCTGAGGGATTCACCCGGGGCCAGGCAAATGGTAAACTCATCGGCCTCAAACATGATAACCCCGTCACGGTAGTAAGCAGGAACGAAGGAGAAAACCACATAATCGTCACTCAGGTTGGTAAGCCGCATATTCAGGACAGCATTCGGGTCACTTCCAAAAAAACGCTCCCGCTGCCAGCGGTACTCCACCTTGATGTCTTCTATGGTGTCGTGCACATGATATTCAACCTGTGCAAAAGCGGTTTTTCCTGCAACCAGAAAAAGACCCGCCACAAAAAAACGAAACAATAAAGCGCGCATGTGTATGGGTTTAATGATTAATAAAACTTCTCTTTCATATTCTTCAGAGCATTGTAAAGAAACTCCCTGGCTCTGAATAGCTGGGCCTTCACGGTCCCCAGGGGTAAATCAAGTTCTTCGGCGATCTCTTCATAAGAACGCTCATCAAAATAACGCTTTACAATAAGGGTCCGGTACCTGGGTTTCAAAGTTTCCACCACCTGCCGGATCAACTCAACCTTCTGGCTTTTTATAAAACGCTCTTCAGGGTTGATCATCTCCACCACAAAATTGAACTTGTCGTCAGGGTCATCCAGATTTTCATTGGCTTCCCGGTTCAGCACGTTTTTTTTCTTTTTCCTGATAAAATCCACACAGTGGTTGGATGCAATTTTAAACAGCCAGGTGCTGAAAGCATATTTCTCATTGTACTGCCGGATGTTGATAAATGCTTTCCCGAAAGTTTCAATGGTCAGGTCTTCCGCATCCTGAGAATTGCCGGTCATCTTTAGCAACATGTAGAAAATCGTATCCCGGTAAATCTGCATGAGTTGAGCAAACGACTGCTGGCAACCATGTTGGGCCGCATTGCGCACAAGCTGCAAATCGCGTCTGGCTTTTTCTGTATGTTGCCTTTCTACTTCCATGTATTCTTTTTCATCCAAACTGCAGACAGGGGCATAAGCAATGAACACCCCATCAGCATCAGCTCACCCGGAAGCGAAAATAAACAAATTTTACCTTCCCCGAGTGTTTTTGCCCCTGCCCTGATGACAACCATATGGCTGATTGTCCGTAGGAAAAAAAGCCCCAGCGTGAGGAATCCTGCTGTGGATATCCCCGATGCTGCCAAACTTCCGGCAAACAATGGATAAAACAACAAATGGGCAAAGTTATGCAGCCTGAGCATACGCCTGTCAGGCTTTCGATAATACCTGCGACTGCTTAGTTGCTGCTTTTTGCGGCGAAGCCATCCGGCAAACGTTGTGTCTGCCACCGAAACCGTATGGGCAGCCGGATCCATCTCAACAACCGTATTGTCTTTTCGGGCAGCACGATTGACAAACAAGTCATCATCGCCTGCCGGAATTTTATAATGGGAGGTGAAGCCTTTGTGCCGGTAAAACAGCGAACGGGTGTATGCAAGGTTCCGGCCGGATCCCATGAAGGGTCGCCCTGCTGCGGCCATTCCCAAATAATCTAGTGCTGTGGTCAGGTTGTCGAGCCGGATCAGACGGTTCAGCAAGCCCGATTTTTTCTCAAAGGACCCGTAACCAAGTGCGATCTCCTTATCCTGTTCAAGCCGGGAGGTCATCCGCCTGATCCAGGTCTTATCGGCCGGGTAACAGGAAGCCTCTGTAAGCAGCAACAGCTCATATTTGGCTGAGCGTATGCCCACCGAAAGGGGAAGTTTTTTCCCTTGCAAAAAACTGACGCTGCTGTTGAGGTTGATCACCTTCAGGCAGGAATGATCCCGCTGCAACTCACGCAATAATTGATCTGTTTCATCACTGGACGCATCATTGACCACGACCACCTCAAATTCAGGGTGATCCTGCTTGAGCAGCATGGGCAGATGACGCCTGAGATTGCCATATTCATTGCGGGCAGTCAGCACCACCGACACAGGTTTCACTGGGACATCCGAACAATCGCCTGCCGGATCAGCAAACGATACGCGCCGGTAATAATACCAATGCCACCAGAGGTGAATCGCCGAAACCAGTGCAAATAAAGAAAACAACAGCCATTCCCAGGGCAGATGGGTGCCTTGAATCGTTCCAGGTATAGAGATCATAGTATGTCTGGAGATTTACTGGGAGACAAAAGTACCACAATCTAAGGGAATAGTTCCTATCTTTGACAAAAAATAGCACTCCCCTATGAAGTTTGGCATTTGGGCACGCGACAATGGCAGCAAGGCAAGAGCAGGGGTTCTTTCCACAGCTCACGGCGATATCAGAACCCCGGCATTCATGCCTGTCGGCACAGCCGCCACAGTTAAGGCAATTCATCATCAGGATCTGGAAAACGAAGTCCGCCCGGATATCATCCTGGGCAATACCTACCATCTTTTCCTCCGGCCCGGGCTGGAGGTGCTACATGAGGCAGGTGGCATACACCGTTTTATGTCCTGGAATAAACCGGTGCTCACCGACAGCGGCGGATACCAGGTGTACTCCCTGACAGACCGCAGAAAAATCAACCATGAGGGGGTGCAGTTTCAATCGCACATTGACGGTTCAAGACATACCTTTACCCCGGAAAAGGTCATGGATATACAGCAAACGATCGGGGCAGATATTATCATGGCTTTCGATGAGTGCACACCCTACCCATGTGACTACAGCTATGCCAGGCAATCCATGCACCTGACCCACGACTGGCTGAAACGCTGCTGTACTCATTTTGACAAGGCAGAGCCGGTATATGATTATTCACAAAGCCTTTTCCCCATTGTACAGGGTAGTACCTATAAGGACCTTCGCAGAGAATCAGCCTCTTTTGTCAGAGACTGCAACAGAGACGGCAATGCCATCGGCGGACTGTCGGTGGGTGAACCTGCTGAAATGATGTATGAAATGACTGAGCTCGTCTGTGACATTCTGCCTCCGGACAAACCCCGTTACCTGATGGGGGTGGGCACCCCGCAAAACATTATAGAATGTATCGCCCTCGGGGTCGACATGTTTGACTGTGTGATGCCCACACGAAACGCACGAAACGGCATGCTGTTTACCCGGAAAGGAATCATCAACATCCGGAACAAAAAATGGCAGCACGACTTCAGCCCGATAGACCCGCAGGGAGATGCATTCGTTGACAGCCGCTACTCAAAAGCCTATTTAAGACACCTGTTCGTAGCCGGGGAGATGCTCGGGCCCATGATCGCTACCCTGCACAACCTACGCTTCTTTATCCGGCTGGCAGAGGAAGCCAGGGAACAGATCATGAACAACACCTTTGACAGTTGGAGGCGCTCCATCACCGGAGATTTGGCACAGAGATTGTAAAATAAGGGTATATTTGCCCCGTTTTCCAATAAAAAACTGAATAAAAAAAACACCAACAGGGGCCCCGCCGGCATGCTGAAAAAACTGGACATCTATATCATCAAAAAGTTCCTGGGAACCTTTGTCTATGCCATCACCCTGATCATTCTCATCGTGGTCATTTTTGACCTGTCGGAAAAGATTGACAACTTCATTGAGAATCAGGCACCCCTTTACGACATTATTTTTGTTTACTACGTCAACTTTATTCCATATTTCATCAATTTGTTCAGCCCGCTGTTCACCTTCATTGCGGTGGTCTTTTTTACATCCAGAATGGCTTTCAACACGGAAATTATCGCCATTTTGAGCTCAGGTGTCAGTTTCCGGCGCATGCTGGTTCCATATATGATATCGGCAATGCTGCTGGCACTTGTGTCGGTGTATCTCTCCAATGTAATGATTCCGGCGGCAAACGAGAAAAGGCTTGAGTTTGAATATGTATATGTCAGGTCGCCCGACCTGTCGGCAGGCCGCCACATCCACATGCAGATCCGTCCGGGTATTTTTATCTACCTGGAGTCTTTCAACGAAAGGACACACACAGGTTATCACTTCTCATTGGAAAAGAT
This sequence comes from Bacteroidales bacterium, assembly GCA_003554665.1. Next base: position 16,492 of record PWGY01000046.1, read on the forward strand.
TGAAAAGGGAGAACTCCAATACAAGCTGTTTGCTGATCTGGCCCGGTACGATGAGGAAGACGACAAATGGCGTATTGAAAACTATAACATTCGTGAAATACATGGTTTGGAGGAAGAGCTCAGCTTTGGCAGAACACTCGACACCGTTCTTCCCCTCACACCCCAAGACTTCATCCAGAACCTGAAAGATATGGAAACCATGAATTTCAGGGAGCTGAATGAGTTCATCGCCAACGAAAGACTAAAAGGCTCTGAAGCTGTCAGCTTTTATGAAGTGGAACGACATCGGCGGATGGCTTTCCCGTTTTCCACACTGGTGCTAACCCTGATCGGAGTGGCACTTTCCAGCCAAAAGGTCAGAGGCGGGATCGGACTGCATCTGGGGGCAGGAATCGCCCTGAGTTTTACCTTTATCCTGTTTATGCAGGTAACCACAACCTTTGCCACCCAGGGCAACCTTCATCCCATGATGGCCGCATGGATCCCCAACATCTTTTTCGGATTACTCGGAGCCTATCTGATAAGAAAAGCGCCAAAGTAGCAAAAGACTGTCTTTCAACACCACCAAAGATAGTACGCCCAAACCAAAGAGAGTACCACCAAAGATACCGGAGGGGATCACCTGCAAGGCCGTTGTCATGCAGAACGACCTACCTCTTCTTTTCCTTTACAAAAAAATCAGGAAGCAGATACCCCAGCAGTCCGCCCCATGCAATACTCATGTAAGGATTTGAGGTAATGGCGCACGAACCGGTATTGCAACCGACCAGGGCATAGTACAGATAGCCGCCTGCTGCCCCGGCAAAGGTAAACAGCCCGATAAACATCAGGTACTTTGCACGGGAGAAATAACGGGGCAGGAGTTGCTTTTTCTCCTGCCCCGAATTGGCTTGTTTGACCGTATTTTCAGTTTCCATATGGATCAGATTTACAGGTCAGGCCTCCACAGCCAGCACATCTTTGATGGCTTTTTCGATGGTTTCTTTGGGCAGTGCACCTGTAGCCATCTGGGGCTGACCATCTTTCGGAACAAATAAAATAGACGGAATGCTGCGGATGCCAAACATACCGGCCAGCTCCTGTTCCTTCTCGGTATCGATCTTGTAGATATCCACCTTGCCTTCATATTCTTTGGAAAGCTCCTCCATGACAGGAGTCAGAGCCCGGCAGGGGGCACACCAGTCGGCATAAAAATCAATAATGCACGGCTTGTCACCGGCAAACGCCCATTCCTTGTTATTCTCAAAATCGAATACTTTGTTTTTGAAATTTTCCTTGGTTAAATTTTCCATAGTGAATTTAGTGAGACTTTATTGTGATTACTTGATTAATTACAAATCAGAGGTGGTTTTCTATGACGGCCAGCAAGGTTTCCTTTTGCTGGACACCCGTGAAGCGTTCCACTTCTTCTCCATCCTTAAAAATCAGCAGGGTTGGTATACTGCTGATTCCGTAACGGGAGGCAATGCTTCCATGGTCATCCACATCAAGTTTTGAAATGGTGGCCCTGTCACCGGTTTTTTCGGCCAGCTCTTCAATAATCGGACCCTGAATGCGGCAAGGCGGACACCAGGTGGCCCAGAAGTCCACAAGAACCACTCCTTCCGCTATGGCTTCATCAAATCCATCCGTGTCCAGAATCACCACATGTTCGGATTTTTCGCTTGAAGATGCTTCTTCAACGGATGTTCCCGAACCTGTTAAAGAATGACCCAAAAACACCAGTAAAACAACAGCCAGCGCAATTCCCAAAGACAGAAGTTTTGTTTTATTTGCCATATAATTTGTTTTTTAGTTGATATTCAAACACTTACAAAGCGCAAAGCGATAAACTTTTGAAGGTATAAAGATATCAATATATTTTATTGCATACAAAGACATGGGTGTTAAAAAATCTAAAGGCCGGAACCCCGGCCTTTAGCAACACATTCAGGGGTGATTGCCCCGGTAAATCCTTACATTCGCATTCTCAATCCCTGGATTTATTCAATCCCCGCAAAATGCTTCATAAACTGCACGCGGAGAAATGCTGCGGGGTTTTCGGTCATTTTCTGGCTCATGCGACCCTGAAAATCGGAAATCTTTGTGTAGTTGTGCTGCTCCATCCATTCCAGCATTTCGTTCCGGATCACATCCAGCTGGTCCAGGCCATTTTTATAGAGTGTAGAACAAACCTGAACAGCCCTTGCACCAACAAGCAGTTGTTTAATGACGCCTTTTCCGTCGTGCACGCCGGTAGATGCACAAAGGTCTGTCTGGAGCTGTCCGGAAAGGATTCCAATCCATCGCAATGAGTGGGTGATCTCTTCGGGCTCACTATAGAGGTGGCCGGGGGTGATCCTGAATGACTCTGTATCCACATCCGGATTAAAGAAACGGTTGAACAATACCACTCCCTCGATACCTGTCCAGCTGAGTTTTTTGACCGTATGCGCAAGACCGGAAAAATAATTGGAAATTTTCAGTGAAACAGGAATACTGACTTCTTTCCTGACATTTTCAGCCACATCCACATACAATTGTTCATAATCCCGGCCTTCTCTTTCTATGTCGGCGGGCAGCACAAAGACATTCAACTCCAGGGCATCGGCCCCGGCCTTTTGAATGTTTTTGGCAAAAGCAGGCCACTCCTGCGCGGTCGAGCAATTGATGCTGGCAATTACCGGGATCGAAAGCTTCTTTTTGGCCTCCTGGATCAAATTCAGGTATTCATCCAGGGTATGTTCACGTGCATAGTTCCTGATATAATCTTCCGCCTCGGTATAAGCACCCTGGGCCTCTTCATAAGAAAAAACCTTCCGGATCTCGAATTTGATCTGCTCTTCAAAAAGAGATTTCAGGACAACAGCTCCTGCGCCTTTCTCCTCCATTTGCTCCAGGTTGCCGATATTTTTTGTCAAACCAGAGCTGCCGACAATCAGCGGACTTTTGAGCTGAATGCCCATGTAGGTGGTTGATAAGTCAATCATGGGGATATGTTTTTTTAATGGAACTTCTTTTTGGTCTTGCTTATGCAAGCAAACCTACATGAATTTTATCAAATTCACAATAAAAATCACAATTGAAAACGGTCAAATGTGACAAAACTCTGATGTTTGATAAAGCCTTATCTTTGTTCGCCAGGCTAACTGTCTTTTTTCTTTGCATCTACTCATCATCACAACATGAATCTCCCGAATACAAGGCTTTATAACACAGGCCACAAACCACCGGAAGCCCTGCAGCAATCTTTCCGGAATCTTATGGAGCCCTTGCTGGTCCTTTTCAATAAGGCTGCGGGAATGGTACTCAAAAACAAACAGTTTTACATTGCCTATAGCATTCCCGGAGGGGTTTATGGCTATTTCAAAAATCACACTGTCAGCCAACGGGAGCTACAAGAAATTTCAGACCGAATCCGGAAAATGATCGAACAGGAACACAGCTTCAGACATGAAGTTCTGCCCCTGGAGAAGATCCTCCGTTATTTTGAAGCCAGCCAGAGGAAAGACGTCATCCATCTTATCAAATCAAAGCCATTTGAAACAGAACCCGAAGGACTTCGTCTGGCTCACCTGAATGGTTTCGGGGAGCTTTTGCTCAATCACATTCAGAAAAACTACAGGCGGCTGAAAGATTTTCGGCTCATCCCGTTTCACAAAGGCTTTTTCCTGATAGCCGACCCGGCTTTTTTTGAAAGGGTCATGCCGCCAAAACCAGAAACAAGCAAGTATTTCTACGGTTTTGAGGAAACAGAAGAAACAATGATGCATCTGGGGATTGGCAGTTTTGCAGAACTGAATGACATCATCCGGCAGGAGCGACTTCCTGAATTCATCAAATTATCAGAAGCATGGCAGGCACGGCGTATTTCTTTGATTGCTGAAAACATTGTAACCCACCCGGACAACCCCAGGGTCATTTTCCTGGCCGGACCGACCTCTTCCGGGAAAACCACTTCAGCCAACCGTTTGGCGATTGAATTGAAGATAATGAAAAAAGAGGTGCTGATCCTGTCACTCGACAATTACTACCTCCCCCACAGCGTAATCCCTGATGATCCGATTACGGGCATGAAAAATTTTGAACAAATCACGGCATTGGATCTTGATCTGTTTCACAAAGAAATCCGCGACCTGTTTGATGGCCGGGAAGTATATTTATCCAGGTATCATTTTGATGGCCGGGGAGCCACACCCCGGGAAAACCCCACAAAGATCAGTCCGGATACATATGTTATTGTAGAAGGAATTCACGGTCTGAACCCGGCATTGTGGGATAAAGGCCCGGACCTGAACTCCTACCGTTTGTATGTGTCTGCCCTCAGCACATTGAACATTCACGACCACCTTCCATTGTCCACCTCTGATCACAGACTGATCCGCAGACTTGTACGTGATCACCTTTTTCGGGGATATGGTTTTAACGAAACCATCAGGCGGTGGCCCGACGTCATGCAAAATGAGTACCATAGCATATTTCCCTTCCAGGAAAGTGCGCATGCCATTTTCAACTCTGCACTGATATATGAACTGGCTGTTTTTGCCCACTATGCACCGGCCATTGCCGATCCTGAAAAGGCCGAAAATGAGCAGATACGTGAAGAAGTAAAAAGGCTGAACAGAATCCTGTCTTTGCTTATCCCGATCAATCCACTCGATATCCCGCCCACCTCCATCCTCAGAGAGTTCATCGGGGGGAGCAGTTTTCAGTATAGCTGACAGCACCAATCACCGGGCAGGGATAATCCGTTGCAAATACTGTGGCCTCCTTTAAAATTCCGGGAGCGTTCAATATTTCTGTATCGCTGTAAACATATGTTTAAAGTGTTTGTTTTTTTTATATATTGCGTCGTTTTTTACCCGCCGGATCAAATGTAATTTTATTGTTCAGGTCGGGCAACTCTTAAGTCATTCTTAACCAAACCATTAATCCCAATGACTCGTTTTTTTGTTACCGCAGCAGCTTTCCTGCTTATATCAGCTTCCCTGTCAATGGCCGGAGGCTACCAGGTAAGTCTGCACGGACAGCGACAAAAAGGGATGGGCCTGATCGGGACCTCCCTCCACATGGATGCCAGCACCGCCTTTTTTAATCCCGGGGGACTTGCCATGATGCCGCAACAGATAAGTGTTCTCGGGGGAGCCAGTGGAATATTTGCCAACACAGCTTTCCGGATGGACCATCCATCCGTTTACCAGGCAAAGACGGACAACCCGCCCGGCACCCCGTTTTACTTTTATGCAGCTGCCAGACTATCCAATAGACTTGCCGCCGGAGTGGCAGTTAACACCCCGTACGGAAACAACCTTTCATGGGAAGATGGCTGGTCCGGCCGCTTTCTGATAAAAGATATTTCGCTGCAAGCCATCACCATTCAGCCGACGATTTCTTACCGGATCAGCGACATGTTGTCGGTTGGTGCAGGTTTCGTCTATGCCCTCGGTTCTGTGGACATGGCACAGGCGTTGCCGGTTGCCGGCCCGGATGGCGAAGGCACTGTCAACATAAAAGGCAGCACCGCCAATTATGGCTTCAATGCAGGCGTCCAGTTTTCCCATCCCGATGGACTGCAAGCCGGGATCAGTTACCGTTCACATACCGACATGGAGCTTGAGGATGCTGAGGCTTTGTTCACCGTACCATCATCCCTTGCAGGGAATTTCCCCGCTGAAAACAGGGTGGCGGTCAGCCTGCCCTTGCCGGCCAACCTGGACTTCGGGTTGTCATACCAGTTCACACGCGACTTTATGGCAGGGATATCTCTGAATTATGTATTCTGGGATGTGTACGAAGAATTGCACTTTGATTTTGAAACCAATACACCTGCCCTGCCAGACAGCCGCAACCCCAGGAACTACAGCAATACACTCATCACAAGAATAGGAGGCGAGTACCGCGTAAACCAGGAACTGCTAGTACGGGCAGGGGCTTATTTCGACCCTGCGCCTGTAAACGAAAATTATTTTTCACCTGAAACTCCCAGCCTGGACAACCTCGCTTTTTCAGGAGGGCTCACTTTCAGGCCAACACCAAAACTCAGCATTGATGCAAGCCTGTTATTCATCGCAGGGCTAGAGAATGAGGTGGCTTACAGCCCGGAGAATTTCGGCGGCACATACAGCACGCGAGCCGTGATACCGGGAATCGGAATCAGTTACGGTATCTGACTGCCGGCACTGTTTACCACAATCAGCCGGCAGCCCGGGTGAGTAAAACTTGTCCGCCCAGGATGACCGGCATCCGGAATCATACAAACTGCATTTCATCCTAATGATCAGAAACAATCATCCAATAAGAAAAACATGAACCATAAGGCACGTAAATTCCTGTATTTATTTTTCCTGCCCTGGATTTTTTTCGCATGCGAACCTTCAATTGAAAGGCCAGAGCCGCATTCCGGGGAAGCCGATTTTAACACTTATGCAGCCATCGGAAACTCCCTGACGGCGGGCTTTAAAGACGGGGAGTTATTCAGGAACGGCCAGGAACATTCCCTGGCCAACCTCATGGCCAATCAGCTTATGTACACCGGCCTGACCTCTTTTTCCCAGCCCCTGATGAAAGATGAACTAGGGTTTGGAAACAGATTGGTACTGGCCGAAGCTGATGGATCACCGTTGCCGGTGCCGGCACCGGGCAACCCGGATCCTGCCAACAACGAAAATATTTTCGACACAGAAGGGCCTTTTCACAACCTTGGCGTACCTGGAGCAAAGGTACAGCACTTGTTGTTTAATGGATATGCAGGCAAGAATCCTTACTTCGGGCGTTTCGCTGCCAACCCGGCCACGAGTAGTGTCGTAGCCGACGCCAAAGCCCTGCAGCCGACTTTTTTCAGTTTATGGGCGGGGAACAACGACATCCTTGGGTTTGCAACCAGCGGTGGCCAGGGTGATGACATTACCCCCCTGGAAGAATTCACCACTTCCTACCAGATGCTGGTTTCCGAGCTGACACAAGAAGGTGCTGACGGAGTGGTTGCCAACATCCCGGATGTTACAAGTATTCCATTTTTCACAACCGTTCCGTTCAATGCACTTCCACTTATGGAGCAGCAAATGGTAGACCAACTCAACAATGCATACCAGGAGGCTCCCCATATAAGTTTTTCTCCGGGAATGAATGCCCTGGTGGCAGAAGACAGCGCCCATCCGGCAGGGATCAGGCAGCTTAAAGAGGGTGAACTCGTGCTGCTGACCGCACTGGAAATGATCACACAGGAAGGCTGGGGTAGCCAAACCCCTTTACCTGAAACCCACTATTTGTCTGAATCACAGGTTGAAGAGATTACTGAAGCTACGTCAGCATTCAACAAGGTAATCGTAGAAACAGCCGGGGCCAAAGGACTTGCTCATGTGGATATGCACCAAAGGTTACATGAAGCAGGTAAAGGCATATACCTGGACGGGATTGCCTTTGATGCATCTTTCATTACCGGAGGGATCTTCTCCCTGGACGGAATCCACCTCAGCAAGCGGGGAAGTGCCATTGTGGCCAATGATTTTATCAGGGCAATCAACAGCCATTACGGTTCTACCATTCCTGAGCTGGCGGTCAGTCAGATTGAAGGAATCCGTTTCCCCTGAGTGTGATCAGAATTAAAAAACCGGTCCCATGACTGTGGTCAGAATGAGGGGTACCGGTTTTTTTGTGAGTTTTTTCCATAAAAGCGGGGAGATCATGCGGGCAGATCAGCCCTCATGATTCATGAATCCCTGCTTGTGCAGCACATCCAGCATAACTTTGCTGAAATGGATATTGTCCTTTTTTGTATAACGTTTCAGGGTAAAAATCTGTGCCAGGTTCTCCAGCTGGTTTTCTTTGATCAGGTCAGCGGTCATGGGGAGACGCTCCTTTTCATGATAAATCTTATCAATATCCTCCTTGCTGTAATCTTTGTATTTTTCTTGATGAACGACCCCTTCAGCGGGTAAACGATCCACCTGCTCCGGATCTTCATCAGGATATCCGACCACCAGGGTGGTAACTGGAACAACCCCTTCAGGCAAATCAAAAAAGTCGATCAGTTTATCTGCCTGGTAAGTGGTGGTACCAAGGTAACAGATACCAAGCCCGTGAGCCTCTGCAGCTACCGCCACATTCTGTGAAACAAGCAGGGCATCTATTGAGGCTGTAAAAAAAGAAAGAAAGTTGTCATAACCGGGGTCTGCATCTCTTTGACGGCACCATTTATTGAACCGGTTAAAGTCAGCACAGAACGTGAGTAAGACAGGGGCCTGCTCCACCATTTGCTGACCAAAGTGAAGCTTGCACAGCTCCTTGCGCTTTTGATCGTCTTTGGACACAATGACGCTGTAAACCTGCATATTGCCAGTGGTGGAGGCGCGAAAACCGGCTTCAAGCACCTCATTCAGCACCCGTTCGTCAATGGGGTCTGTTTTATATTTGCGGATGGTACGGTGATTCAATAACGTGTTAATGGTTTCCATAATGTCAGTTTATTTTTGTTCGGCCACAAAATTAAAAGATAATCAAGCGGTTTACAAAAAAACCTTATGTGCTTTGTGTGTTCAGATCAAGCCTGAGAAAAAAGCCGATGGGTTCACAGAAAAATTTCATGCTTTATGTCCCCGTTTGGGAAAGTACACATCCATGGCAACCAGTATGGCCATCATCCCCCAGAAAGGAACAGAAGCCTTGTCTGTATCCAGGAAATTATTCAACAACCCGTGTGTCAGGTATGTGATAAACCCCAGGGTTAACCCGAGGGCAATTAAACGCATTTCCCGGTCAGGCGCTTTCTTGTATAACTTCACTCCCGTGGCCAGCACGGCCAACCCCAGGGCAATAAATGAAAGCATTCCGGGAAGGCCGCTTTCGGAAAGCGGTCCGATGTATTCACTGTGCGCATTCCCCAGGTCTCCAAAATGGGTGGTAATGATTGTATAGTCTTCAGAGCGTTGGAATGGGGCATACACAAACTGATATGTTCCGGGCCCCCAGCCAACAACCGGCCTTTCCTGGTACATGCGCCAGGCTGATCTCCACCGATTGATCCGCTCCAGGTTGGATGCATCTGAGGTGATGTTGGTGATGGATTGCACATGCTCCGAAAAGTCACCGGATGATTCCTGCTGATTGCGCTCAAGGCGCATCACGATTTCGGTCTGATACAGTGCAAAGAACCCCAGCAACAGAATGAGTCCGGCAAGAATGAACCGAAACTGCAAACGAAGAGCCAGGATAATAAAACCAGCGGCTGCCACGATCAGGCTGAGCCAGGAGGCCCGGCTGTAGCTGAATAAAATGCCCGCACAAAACAAGAGGAACACCATGAGGGCTGCCCGCCTGCGCAAAACGCTGCTGCTGCGGTTAAAGGCCATCACAATAAAAAACGGTGCAACCAGGGCCAGTACTGCCCCGTAATGTGTGTGGTCGTTAAAAAAGGGCTGAACCATTGCATATCCCACCTGTCGCTCAAAGCCGTGAAGATAATGGTTGTAAGTTGCCATTGCTACCACCACGGCCAGGGCCGATCCGAAAAGCCACATAAAGCGGTGCATATTGATCCGCTCACGGAACAAATAAACCCCAATAAAAAAGAAAGTGGTGACAAACCACAGTCGGGAAATAAAAAACTTAAATGACACCAGTGGAATTTCGCTGGTAACGGTAGTCACCAGCATCCAAAAAAGATTGATTATGAGAAATATCGTTACCGGATGGCGCAAAACCCGCTTGTCGTAGGTTCCCTCATACAGCAGCCTGAGAAAAAAAAGCAGCATGATGGCCACAATTACCGGCTCGGTGGGGATATCAATTGTAAACTCCAAATCCTCATGTATGTATTTAAACGAAAAGGGCGTCAGGAAAACGAGCAACAGGATCAGCTTATCCAGGGAAAAGAAAAACATCAGCATGATGCCAAGCGCCACAGGAAGGGCCGGCAGCCAATAAATCCCCTGAACCATCAAAGCAATGTTCAGGGCAATAAACACAAGGCTGCCTCCATACAACCACTGAAGCCTGATTTCTTTAAGCACCTGATCAGGAGGTTTTTGGAGTTTTTGTTTTCGTATCCTTAATGATTCCCTTGTTACGAAGGTTCTCATAGACCATCAGAATCATGACACCCGCAAAGCCGGCACCGAACACCGACAAAAACACGATCAGCCAGCGAACGGGATACACCTTTCGCTCAGACTCGTAAGCCCTGTCGAGCACAAATTTGAAAGGAACAAAGTTCTCCAGATCGGCTTTGGCCTCCTGGTACCGTCGCTGACTGGAGATCAGGGGTTCACTGATATCATCCAGGAAGGAGGTATGGCGTACAAAAGACCCGCCGTGCTCGCTCAACAGCTGCAACCGTTCCTCCAGGCGGGCCACACCCTCCCGGTTGTCATCCGAAAGGTCTTTTGCCAGCTGACGCGTGAGCATTGCCGACTGCCCTTCCATGTCGTAGATTCCGAGTTCCATGATGTGCCTCAGTGAGTCTTCGACTTCCCTGACCTGAGCCTGGAGATTCTCGTACTGGGTTTTGGCCACCTCATAAGCAAGCTCAGCCCTTTCCCGGCGCAACTCGTTCTGCACCGTATCCCCAAGGGCAGCCAGTTCATTGGCAATATCAGCAGCCATGGCAGGGTCTTTGTCCCGCACCCTGATCTCAACGGCTCCATACTGGGTACGCCGGAATGAAATGTTGCTGTTATATTCTTCTGTGATCTTTGACCGGGGGTAACTTGCATCTGCCGGGATGTCATAATGCAACATCAGATCAAAGCGATCAATGACGCGATCCCGCACGCTACCTGATTCCAGTACCTGAAGGGTTCTTTCTGCCTCTTCCACATCGCCGTAATCAAGGAAGTCCTGGCGTGCCCATTCCGCTCCCACCAGTACCGTCCTTGACAAACTTCCCGAAGTGGTCGGAAACATAATCACCGACGACTGAAACTTCGGAGTAATAAAAGCGGGGGCAGAAAAAATTACAGCCGCAATGGCTGCTACCATGCAAATAACAAACAAATGCTTCCACCAGCGAATGATAAACAAAAATACATTGGAGGAATCAAAGGCTTTTTGATCAGGGTTCATATTATGTATGGTTTTTATTTGTTTACTATTCTGTAACGATGTGTATGGGAGGTTATTTGAAAAACTCCGGCAAAAATAAACAAAAAACAAGTGGCTTTTACCCTTCACCAAACCGGATAAGCTGATAGATCTGCCTCAGGCTGATGAGCTTGATCGCCAATGCCAGTCCGAACGCACCCAGGGCCATAATCACAATATTCAACTGCCAGGCAAAGGGTGCCAGGACAGAAACAGCCCCGATTGAAACCACCCCTGCTGCATAAATCACCAGCCGGAAAAGAAAGGAATAATTGCTGTGCAGGCCAAACAGGCGCTTAACAACCCAAACCTGCAGGAGGGCCACCATGACCTGCGTAAACAGACTGGCAATGGCAGAACCAGTTGCCTGGTAAACCGGAATCATCAGGAAATTCAGTGCAATGTTCAACAGCATGCCACCAAGGGCAATGAGGTTCATTTGCCGCAAACTCCCGTTGGCGGTTAACAATGTGCCAAAAATATAAGTGGTTGAAGTTGCCAGGAAACAAGCCATCAAAATAGCAAACACCATGGCAGATTCATGTATGCGGTCAGAAAAAGCCACTTCAGTTTCCATCGCGTGGATCGGGTAAAGAAACGCCATGATTTCCCCGGAATAAAACAAAGCAGCAACCGCAATAATTACTGCAGGAACCGTAATCAGGGTATATGACAGGCGGATCAGTTCCTCAACAGATTGTTTTTGCTTAATCATTCTGGCAAAGATCGGCAGCAACAATACGGCAAACAAATAGGCAATCATGTTGGTGGCATCAAGCAAACGGTAAGCAGAAGCATAAACCCCGCTGTACCTCGCACCATCATCAAGCAATCGCTCCAGCATCACACTGTCAATGCGGTTGTAAAAAGTCATCATCAAAACCAGTATGGCAAAAGGAAAACTTTGCCGGACAATGGCGAGCAAAAAAGGGAAATTCCACTTCAGCCTGAGCCATTTTCTTTCAGTTCGCCGAAGAACAAGCCACAGGGCAATGGCCGCTGTAAGCAGGTAACCGGCCGTTTGGGCATATACGTAATATTTTATATGAAACTCACTGACCACATTGCCCCAGAGCAGAATGGCACAGATCACGATCATCAATGCCCTGTCCAGCACCGAAATCACACTGTCAGTCCTGAACAGGTGCAGCCCCCCCAGGTTCGAACGCAGGTAAAGGATAAAGCTAAGCAAAAACTGATTGAAGGCCAGAAAGTACAACAACCGTATTTGCTCCGGGCTGTATTGAATAAATAATGCCGTCCCGAAGGTGATCACCAGATAAACCAGGAAAAGCAAAAGCTTCATCACAAGCAGATTCGACAAATGCTTGGTGAGCAGCTGGTTATTCTGTGCAATGTTCCGGTTATTAAAATTGGTAATACCGAAGTCCAGCAGGATATTGAAGAGGAATGAAAAGTTAAACACCGCAAAATAAAAGCCGTATTCCTCAGCACCCACGGTATTCTGGACGGAGCGGTCAATGCCCAGAATCCAGAATGGCTTGACCAGCAGATTAAGGATAAGCAACAGCGTAAGGTTCTTTAAAAATTTTCCCTGCATTGGAATAACCCGGACTTTGAGGCGGTTTGGCAGCTATGATCAAAAGCATCCGTTAATTACCGGATGCTTCATTCAAAATTATAAACTTTTTGGATGATGTGGCATGTTTTGTGTGTCAGAAGCAAATAACAGCAACTTCATAACGCTGGAAATAAGTAATATATTCGGATGATTTCTGTTATTTTTGCATATTTTTCCCTGACACAGATATAAATCAGGTTTTTTTATCGTTATTATAGCGTTAAAAAACCCGGAAAACAACAATCCAAAATGCAATTCAAAGTAGGTGACAAGGTATTGTTTTTAAATGAAAAAGGCGGGGGGGTCGTCACCCGGGTGGAAGATGAACAGATCGTTCATGTAGCGGTAGAAGATGGATTCGATATTCCCTATGCCGTGACTGATCTGATCAAAGCGGGCAACATGGAGGAGGACCGGCCGCTTACCGCAAC
>PWGY01000194.1 GCA_003554665.1 Bacteroidales bacterium
CGTAAAGGGAGTCGGTGAAAAACTGAACCTCGAGACCGTTGTGGATCATGTGGGAAATGTGGTGATCCGTAAGCCCGCCACACCAGGTATGGAAGACCGCAAAATGATCACCCTCCAGGCCCACCTCGACATGGTGCCCCAGAAAAACAACGACACCGACCACGATTTCGAAAAAGACCCCATTGAACCTTATATTGACGGAGAATGGGTGAAGGCAAAAGGCACCACCCTCGGTGCTGACAACGGAATTGGCGTAGCTGCTGCACTGGCTGCACTGGAAAGCAATGAATTGAAGCATGGCCCCCTGGAGGTTTTGCTCACCATTGATGAAGAGACCGGGATGACGGGTGCATTCGCATTGAAACCGGATCTGCTTAAAGGTGATATTCTTCTGAACCTGGACTCCGAAGATGAAGGAGAACTATACATCGGTTGTGCCGGTGGTATCGACACCAATGCGTTTTTTGATTATTCCGAAGAATCCGTACCCGCCGGCCATGTGGCCTTCAAAGCGGAGATCAGGGGATTGAGGGGCGGACATTCAGGCCTTGATATCAGTCTCGGACGCGGGAATGCCATCAAACTGCTCAATCGTCTTCTCTGGGAAGCAAACCGGAAACTGGGGCTGAGGCTGGCATCTATTGACGGTGGAAGCCTGAGGAATGCCATTCCCAGGGAAGCTGAAGCATTGATTACCCTTCCTGAAGAGAGCAAAGATAAGTTCATTCAGCTGGCTGACTCCCTGCATAAGAACATCGTAAACGAATTGAGTGGCGTGGATCCGGATGTTTCACTGAAGGTCAGTTCTGCTGCAATGCCTGAAAAAGTAATACAGGCAAAAACCACCACAAACATTCTCAATGCAGTATACGCCTGCCCCAACGGAGCCATCCGTTACATTCCGGAAATGCCGGACGTGGTTGAAACCAGCACCAACCTGGCTGTACTGAAATCGAATAATGGGGTTGTTGAAGCCGCCACCCTGCAAAGAAGTTCTGTAGATTCAGCCAAACATGACCTGTGCAATATGATGCGTACAGTTTTCGAAATGGCAGGTGCCAGGGTTGAGCAAAAGGGAGAATACCCCGGATGGAAGCCCAATGTAAAGTCGCCCATTCTGAATACGATGAAAGAGGTTTACCACTCACTCTACGGCAAAACTCCCGAGCAAAAAGTAATACATGCCGGACTGGAATGTGGTCTGCTGGGAGGACTTTACCCCAACCTGGATATGATATCATTCGGGCCTACCATTCGCAATCCGCATTCACCCGACGAAAAAGTAAACATTGAAACCGTGAAACGTTTCTGGGATTTCCTCGTAGAAACACTTATGCAGGCACCCAATAAATAACGGACGGGGAGACTTTTTACCCTGCCTGAACGGTTAAGTTGCATTTGTTTGCTTATTTTTGTAAATTGCATACTCACTCAAAACAAAACCCACAAATTATGAATACCGAAAGAGAACAAGGAAACAACAACCAGATGAACACACTGAGAATAGCGCTGATCGTTGTAGCTGTTGTCCTGGTGTTATCCATTATTGGAAACATCATTTACATGAGCAGATCCAGTCGGTTGTCTGATGAAAAAGCACAAGTTACTGAACTGAAGGAAGGGCTGGAGGTTGAAGTCGAAGTGCTTGAGGAGGCCAGTGCCGTCAAGGACGAAATCATTGAGGAAAAGGATGACCTGATTGAAGAAATGGAGCATGCCCATGATTCAATTGTATCGGCCAGAGACTCCAGGATTGCCACCCTCAGCCGGCGCGTGAACGCTACTGCAGAGGAGTTGGAGGAGCAGCGTGAATTAAACAATCAGCTGGTCGCAGCCAACGAAGGTCTTGAAGGTGAAAAAGAAGCACTCAGTGACCAATTGAACAAGCTTCAGGAAGAAATGGATGCCCTTTCCGAAACCCACCAACGGTTGCAGGGAAAGGCAGAAGAAGCCAAAGCAATGAGTATTTACAGTATCAATGCGCTTACCATGTGGGATCGCTGGTTGTTCTCCGACCGCTATAATGTATCGAGAGCCAGCAGGGTCGACCATACCTTTATCCGTTTCGAGGCCGATGGCACCATTTTCACCGAAGCCGGCCCCAAAACAATCCACATGCGTGTGCACAACCCTGCCGGAGAACTGATGTATGGCTCCGCGGATGAGTTCACTTCAGATGAAACAGGTGAATCTATGGCCTACACAAAGGTCCAGGAGATTAATTTTGACCATGAGCCGGTTGAAATACAGTTTAATCTGGTACACGAAGACAGACTCAGAGCCGGAACCTATACCATGGAGTTCTATATCGATGGTGCACTGAAGCGTACCAAAGAAATGGCACTGGAATAAACCGAAAAAGTTTTTCCCGGGTTGCTTGTGAACAAGAAAAATTTTCCTAACTTTGCCGTCCTGAAAACTAAGGCCGCAGTGCCTTTATAAAACAGAGACAGGATACTCACAGCATAAAACGTTTAGTAATGAAAAGGACATTTCAACCTTCGGTCAGGAAAAGGAAAAACAAGCACGGTTACAGAGAAAGAATGGCTACGAAAAACGGCCAGAAAGTACTGGCGGCAAGGCGTGCCAAAGGAAGAAAAAAACTAACCGTTTCCTCGGAAAAAACCCACAAATAGCATTCTGTATATCACAGATTTGCATAAATAATAAAAAGGCTGGCCTGCATGCTGCAGACCAGCCTTTTTATTTTTATCTTTGGCCGAACGTCCAAAAAACCACCAAAACCTATTTTATGAAAGCCTGGTCACGACTTATTGCCATCGTATTGCTGGCCGCCGTATCGTGCGTCCCAGCCACAAAGGAAGAAAAAGCTGAAGAGATTTTCCGTGAGGGGAAAAAGCACCTGCTTGTCATGCACCCCACCGTTCAGAACCTTGAAAGGATGCTTTTCCTCACTGGTGAAGGAATCTTCCCGTTGGATGAAGATTACCGCATTGTCGGTGTTTATCACAGCGACGCCAACTATAATTATGACCGGTCGGCGAATTTCATTGCAGAGGAAGAACTGGGTAATATGGCATTGTACCGGATTGATCATCCCATGGATGAAAATGAGCTCTTTACGACCAATAACCTGACTCCGGTCTTTTCTGAATTGTTTGAGGAATCGGATGGGGTATTTTTCCTGGGAGGGCCCGACATCCCTCCGGCGGTTTACGGTGAAGAATTTAACCTCCTGACTGTAGTGACAGACCCAAACCGGCACTACCTGGAAAGCTCTTTTTTATTTCATCTGCTGGGAGGCACCCAGGATCCGGACTACATCCCGATGCTGGCTGAAAACCCGGAGTACCCTGTTTTGGGCATCTGCCTCGGCATGCAAACCATGAATGTAGCCACCGGCGGCACCCTAATCCAGGATATTCCTACAGAAATTTACGATGCTTATACAGTTGAGGATGTGGTGGCCTTGGACCCCGACAACCAGCACAGGAACTATTATTCCTACTACCGGCTTGATCCCGATGTTTCCACTCCCTGTTATCATCGCATCAAAACAGCACCCGAGAGCCATATGGGAATCATCGCAGGAGATCCTGACCTGAAGCCTTATGTGCTCAGTTCTCACCACCAGGCAATTAAAGAAATGGGATCAGGCTTCAAAGCCACAGCCTGGTCGACCGATGAAAAGGTTGTGGAGGCCATTGAACACCTCACCTACCCCCACGTACTGGGTATTCAGTTCCATCCGGAAGTACCCTATTTGTATGATCCGGACCATGAAATTGTGATCAGACCCGGAGAAGAAGGATGGTCATTCCTGGAAAAATACCCCGGGAGCAAAGGAGAGGATTTTCACCGCACATTCTGGGTTCAGGTAGCCGGCATGTTTCCCTGATCATAATCAGAAACACAGCCCCAACCAACAACCAACAACCGCTCAGGCCATTTACCAGGGCGCTGGCAGCTTTCCCATTACACGGCCCATGAGAACCAACAATGGAGGCGCGTCAGCCACGACTAACCTGTCCGCCCGTCCCCGGAACCACAGGCAGCTTCACCAACTCATGGCCCATGAAAACCAACAATGGAGGCGCGTCAGCCACGACTAACCTGTCCGCCCGTCCCACGATCACAGGCAACCCCCACTGTCCGCATCCCATGAGAACCAACAACCGTGAGGGGCGGCAGCCCCGAACTAACCTGGTTTTCTCTTTCCACGGCACCGCTTACGGTCAAAGAAATATGACTTCTGTCGCTTCTTGGCCGTGTCGCTGCGCACCGAAAACACCTTTTTCCCTGAATACGGGTCAATCCCTGTGTAATACATGGTGGTGGACAAGGTCATGGGTGTCGGGGTAAATTCCTGGACGGGCTCGGGTCTCAGCCCGGTTCGTTTCACGGCAGCTGCAAGGTTATCCATATCCCTGTCACGACATCCCGGATGGCCCGAAATAAAATATGGCACCAGTTGCCAGGACAAACCTTCCCGGCGACATTCCTCCCTGAAGCGCCTGTGAAAACGCTCAAAGGTGCTGAAGGAAGGTTTCCGCATCGCTGTCAGCACATGTTTTTCAGTATGTTCCGGAGCTACCTTCATACGTCCGGACACATGCCGCAAGAGCAGTTTACGGGTATACTCCTTCAGACCATAGGCCTTACTGACAGCTTCAGACGGTCCTTCCAGCATATCGTAACGAATGCCG
This sequence comes from Bacteroidales bacterium, assembly GCA_003554665.1. Next base: position 4,668 of record PWGY01000194.1, read on the forward strand.
CTGCCAATGGTCACTTTTTTTACCCCCGGCACCTTCAGGGCCTTGTCATAGAGCCGGATCAGCGGGTTATGGTCAAAATCCAGGTTGCTGCAGATGGCCGGAAATATACAGGAAGACCTCCTGCATTTTTGGCACAGGGCAGAATCCTTGCCTCCCATGCGATACATATTGGCGGTGGGTCCGCCCAGATCTGTAATATGCCCCCTGAACCCGGGCATCCGAACAATTTTTTCCAGTTCCTGCAACACCGATCTTTCCGACCTGCTGGCGATAAACTTCCCCTGATGGGCTGCAATGGCGCAGAAGCTGCATCCGCCAAAACACCCCCGGTGCAATGTCACAGAATGCTTAATCATCTCGTAGGCAGGAATGGCAGGTTTTTTTTGATACCTGGGGTGAGGAAGCCTTGTATATGGCAAATCCCATGGGAGGTCCTTGTCAGACTGGCCGGCCAGGGGGGAGGGAGGATTGACGATCACTTTTTTGTTACCATGCGGTTGAATGAGCCGTTCAGGATCCATCCGGTTTGACGCCCTTTCAATAATCCGGAAAGCATCCGCAAAAACCTGTTTATCCGCCAGACATTCCTCATGCGAAGGGAGAGTGACCTCCTTTGTTTCCTTGAGCGGGGGCAGCGGATCGTCACCCGAAATTACAAAAGCCGTTTGCCACATATTATGAAGTGAGGAAAAAGGCACACCGCGTTCAAGTAATTCAATGATCCGCAGGAAAGGCACTTCAGCCATGCCATATAACAGCATATCAGCTCCGCTTTCCACCAGTACGGAAGGCCGCACACGGTCTTCCCAGTAATCGTAATGAGAAAACCGCCGCATCGAGGCTTCCACACCTCCCAACAAAACCGGTGTGTCCGGGTACAACTGTTTCAACACGCGGGTATACACCAAAGAGGGCATATCAGGACGGTATCCGGGCCGGCCGCCGGGGGTATAGGCGTCTTCACTGCGCCTTCGCCTGCGGGGGGTATAATGATTTACCATGGAGTCCATCGCACCGGCACTGACCCCGAAAAAATACTTTGGCTGTCCCAGCTTTTTAAAGTCACGAAGGTCATCCCTCCAATTGGGTTGGGGCAATACAGCCACCCTCATGCCACTGTATTCAGCTATACGGGCCATGACGGCTGTCCCGAATGCGGGGTGATCCACATATGCATCACCAGACACAAGAATGATATCCGCCTGTTCCCATCCCAGGCGCTCCATTTCCTCGCGGGTTACCGGCAAAAACTGCTGTTTATTATTGATCAAAGCCCCCATAAGAGATGCAGACACTAGTTAAAAAGCTATAATTTACAAAGGTACGCTTTCTGTCAATCCTTTCAGACCACATATTTTTCTTACTTTTGTGGCAACGCAGACCAGAGAACATTATGCTGAGAATCATTGCCACATTTGTTATTATATATTTAATATTCAGGGTTTTAACCACTGTGGTTTTTCCCTGGATTGCCAAATGGTACATCAGAAGGTATCAGAAACGTTTTTATCGCAACAACCCACAGGCACGTCAGGCACGCCAGAAGCGAAATAACGAAGGGGTTCATATTTCCCGCATGAATGACAAAAGAAAACCCGACACAGATCAACTGGGAGAATATGTTGATTATGAAGAGATCAGCGAAGAGAAAGAATAGTTCCGGCTGAAAACCAATCAATTAAACTTTGTATCAATGAAAGACCTGCGCCCGAAACAGCTCATGCCCTACCTGGGAGCCATCATCATTTTTCTTATTCTCACCATTGCTTATGTAAGCCCTGTGCTTGAAGGCAGGCAACTCAAACAGCCCGACATTGTCAACTGGCAGGGAATGGCCAAAGAAATTGCCGACTTTCGCGAAGACACCGGGCAGGAGCCACTCTGGACAAACAGCATGTTCGGCGGCATGCCGGCTTTTCAGATCTCCGTTCAATGGGCCAATAATATCGCGGACTTCTTTCATGATGTCATGACCTTATGGCTGCCAAGGCCTGCGGATATGATATTTCTCTATTTTGCAGGTTTCTTCATTTTTATGCTGCTGCTGAAAGTCAATATCTGGATTGCCCTGGCAGGTTCTGTGGCTTTTGCCTTTTCGTCTTATCATTTTATCATACTTGAAGCAGGACACAACTCAAAAGCTGTGGCCATCGGGTATATGGCACCGGTAATGGGCGCCATTATTTACACCTTCAGGGGAAACATTTTGGGCGGCGGGTTGCTTTTCGCCATATTCATGGGCCTGCAGCTTTTCGCCAACCATTACCAGATGACCTACTATCTGGGCCTGATTGTGGCCATCTATGGTGCCATTCAGCTGTATGAACACATCAGGGATAAACATACAACCGCATTCCTTAAAAAATTCGGAATATTGCTTGCCGGGCTGGTGGTTGCTATCGGCATCAACATCGGTAATTTCTGGGGCACCTACTCCTATACTTCCGAAACCATGCGCGGAGGCACGGAATTGACCATCAGCGATGCTGAGGAAACGGCCCGGGGCGGGCTGAGCAGGGAGTACATTACAAACTGGAGTTATGGAATAGAAGAGACCTTCACCCTCCTCATCCCCAACGCAAAAGGGGGAGCTACCGGACCACTGGGGGATTATGACAGGGCCATGGAGGCCGTGGATCCTAACTACCAGGGGATTGTAGGCAGCGAAAACAGTTACTGGGGCAACCAGCCCTTCACCTCCGGACCGGTGTACGTCGGAGCCGTGGTCTTGTTTTTCTTTTTTCTTTCATTGTTCTATGTCAAAGGTTCGCTGAAATGGGGTCTGCTGGGCGCCATCATTCTTTCCGTGATGCTTTCCTGGGGCAAAAATTTCATGCCGCTGACAGACTTCTTTATTGATTATGTACCCGGATATGATAAATTCAGGGCCGTATCGATGACGCTGGTCATTGCAGAGTTCTGTATTCCCGCCCTGGCTTTTCTGGGCTTGTACAAGTTCTGGAAGGACCCCTCCGGGCTAAACATCAAAAGCCAGCCTTTGCTTACTGCACTGGCATTTACATCGGGGATTTCTCTGATTCTTTATATCGCCCCCCGTGCGTTTTTATCTTTTACCAGCCAGATGGAAGATCAGGGATTTGCTGACCTGATGGCTCAGGAACCGGGCATGTCAGCACAGGTACAGGAAGTCATCCATGAATTGGAGAAAGCAAGGATCGCTTTATTCAGGGCAGACGCCCTCCGCAGCCTCCTTTTTGCGGCAGGTGCCGGACTGATCACCCTGTTGTTTGCCTACAAAAAAATCGGCAAGGGTGTATTTATTGCATTGGTTGTATTATTAGTCACTCTCGACATGTGGCCGGTAAACCGCCGTTACCTGAATGATGACCACTTTGTTCGCCGCCGGGTGGTAGAGCGCCCCTACCCTTTGCGTACCGCTGATCAGCATATCCTTGAGGACGACGATCAGTTCCGCGTGCTTGACATCAGCGAGAATACTTTCAACAGTGCCCGAACCGCTTACCATCATCACGCCATTGGCGGTTATCACGGCGCCA
>PWGY01000153.1 GCA_003554665.1 Bacteroidales bacterium
AAGGAAATAAAAAGCGGGGAAACCGCAGTGAAGCATCCAGCCCGAACTCAGTGGCAGACGCAGTCCGCTGCCCGCCTACCAGGGCTTCATAGGCAAAGTTGGTACTGATCCTGAGGGACTCAGCCCCCCTTAGAAAGTTGTGGTTGGTGAGGGAAGCAGATAAACCCGGGCCGGCAAAATTGTTGGATTTTGTCACTCCTTTCAGTTCGGCCGATAAAGAACGGCGCTGCATGGGGGTAAGCAAAACCCTCGCATCCAGCAAATGCCTGTCACCAGACTGCCTTGGAACAAAGCGAATATTTACAAACTGAAAAGCGCCCAGGCTCATCAGGTGATTAATACTCCGGGAGTGGTTCTCCAAACGGTAAATACTGTCCGGATACAGAAACAACGACTGTCTGATGATTTCCGGTTTAAACTGCTCCCGCCGGTCTGAAAAGAAAATTTTCTCATCCAGCTTAAGTGTATCCGTTGGCTGACCGGAGTTCCTGCTCATATAATCGGCATTGATATATATATCACCGATGGAGTAACTTCGAAATGCCGTCGCCGGAATATCCCTTTTAATGGTTGTATACAGGTCAACCTTGCGTTCTCCTGCCGTGGAGTCAGCCTGAAAAAGAATATGGTCAGGATGAAAATAAAAGAACCCTTCCTCCTTCAATGCCTTTTCTATCCGCTGCCTTTCCCTCCGCAATACCTCGAGGCTGTATAATTCCCCCGGCTCAATAAGGCTTTCATCAAGATGTTTATTGATTGTCTTTGCCAGGTCAGTATCATCATCCACAGGGTGCAGTTTACCAAACCGATAGGGAGGTTGAAGATGCACATGATAATCCACTGAAACCCTTCCCCGGGCAGTATCAAGTTCATGCCGCACCCCCGCATCAAAATAACCCATATTATATAGCCGGTTGTCAATCAGCCGCAGGTTGCGTTCTACAGATACTTCTTCGAACAACACCGGGGACTCTCCAAGGCGTTCCCGCATCCAGTAACGTAACCCCCTGCCTGTTGGTTCCCCGGCTACCTGGTACATCCACAAACGGGGCCGGAAGAAAAGAAATGAAGCATTGGGGGATGGCCGCAAGACCCGCTCCAATTCCCGTTCCACACTCCTGTCATCCTCAATTTCCGCTTCTTTTTCGAGATGAATTCTCGCCCCGGTATATAACTTTTCTTCTTCACCCAGCCTGTGCAGCCCGGTACACCCTGCTGCCAATACAATAATCAGAACCGGCAAAAAATTCCTGAAAAAACGCAACCGGCAAAATGTCATATTGTTTTCTTCAACCATTTATTCGTTATTATTGGGAAAGTCCAGTTCTTCCTCCCTGCGCATAAAAAGCTCCCTGAATGTATTGTATGTTTGCCTGAAAATCAGAGACAGGCCCGTTTCCACAAGTTCCCCGTCATAAATATCCTGATACTGCCGCTCCCGGTACCCCCTCAGGGTAAACCTTCCGTCAGGGGTCAGCATGTATTCTACAGAAAAATCTCCCGCAATATCCGAAGGGTTTACCTGGCGCCTGGTTTCATCCTCAAGTTCAATATTTCCACCCGCTGTGATGCGTAGTCTTTCGTCCAGAAAATCACGTGAAACTTCCATTTCCAACTCTGTACGCCCTGCCACCTGGCCATTCTCATAAACCTCATAAGACGTCAGGTCAAAACTGATGTCCACCCCCCTTACATACCTGTCAGAAAGCCTGTTTAACTGCTGCGACAAAATACTGCTGGCACTGGTCCGCGCTGTGGAAGTCAGACCCGGACCTGCTCCCACTGCAGCCAGAGGGTCGTCCTGAATAAAATTGCCCATGATCAGCAAGGCAAATACCTGTTTATTCAGTTCTGATTCGGTTTGGTTCAGTTCATTCAAACGTGATTGCAGCCGTCCTTCCATAGCTCCACGGTGCTCCTGGGGTAACTTGATCTCAAAACTGATCTCGGGTTGCATGAGAGCTCCTTCCATGTTCAGGTGTACCTCAAACGGATATTGTCGCCTGCGGGCCTGATCCGGCTGTTCCGCACTGTGTGACAACATAAGCTCAGCCGGAGAGGTACGAATGGTATACACCGCGGTGATATCTATTTCAGCCTCCATGGGATTCCCGGTCCAGATAATATGCCCCCCTCTCTGAATCTGAAAGTTCCGGCGAACAATATCGTGAAACGTCAGCTGATACGCACCACCGGTAAGTTCATACCTTCCTGCCAGATTGATACGCCCCCCGGGATCAATTCCATATGTAATCTGTCCGCCCCCGCGGGCTTCAAGCTCGTCGCCAGCCACCTCATCCAGAATAATACGTACACTTGTCTGAGGATCGATTTCCACATTTACACTAAGGTCAAGGTTCTGAAAGGGAGACATCATGGGTTCAGACTCCAGCTCCCGATCCACCAATTCGTCAAATACCCCCTCGTAAAAAGCCACAAACTCCACAATTCCGGCATCACCAATGGCTTCCGGATCCGTTTGGGGTACAATGAAGGCAAAAGTCGATCCCTGATTAAGTGACAACTGGCCTTCAATTACAGGCTCGGCCAACGTTGATGTCATAAGGAGATCGGTATCCAGAAGCAGGCGGCCAAAAAACATTTCATTTTCTCCTCTGGGAAGGTCAAGCACAAGAAAATCCCTTGAAGACAGAGACAAATCAAACCTAAGGTCAGAAAGATCCGAATAATCAACAAACCCGTCAAGTGTCGCCTCACGGTCACCTGGATCATAAAAGGAGAACCTGTCAAAGCTTACCCGTTGCCGGTCAAACACAATGGTTTCTTCCGGTATGGTATAGGCTACATTCAAAAAAGCCACATGGAAACCTACCTCCTGAAATTCAATATCGCCCCTGATTTCCGGGTCAGAAGGATTTCCGGAAAGTGCAAGACGACCGGAAATATTTCCCTGCATGTTGGTCAGCTCCTCAGAGGTAAGTGGCTCAATTGATGAGAGCTCAAGGCTGGCAAGTTCCAGCTGAAAATCAAGGTGGGGCTCTTCGTTCGCCTGATAGTTGCCCTGGATATCCAGCCTGTTACCATACCCGCTGACTGAGGCGGCCACTTCAAACAACCCGGGATCCGGGCTCATCACATCCAGAATTAAATCACCAATGACATCTTCGCCAAACCCCATCCCCTCCAAAGATAAGCCGGCAGTGAAAGTCGGGCGCTCAAACAGGTCCGATACCGCAATGTGCCCGTTCAGCAAACCAGTGACCAGCGGTTCATCGCCAATAAGATCAAATGCACCAAGATCAATGTTTTCCATAATAAACTCCTGGGGGCTGCGTGGATCGTCAGGATCGAGGCTTTTAAGAGCGAACAGTTTGTCCTCATGACGCATCTGCAAATTATGCACCAGTAAAACGGAATCCCCGTAACGGACAAAATGATCCGGTTCAATCTGCCAATCCTGGCGATTGATCACTGCGTCGGGGTCAAAGGTGATTGCTGTCAGGGTATCCTCATGCCACGCCTGACCGGACAAACTGAGCCAGTTATCTGCATGCCGGTCGTCAAAAGATAACTGAAAACCAAGCTCCTGGTCCCGCACATTGCCTCCCAGTCCGATATTGGAAAGCCTGACATTGCCCGTTTCGAGGTAAGGAAGCCGCATCCGGAAACTCAGACCATCCGGATCTGAGTCAACCCGGGCTGTGAAATCGCGCAAATGAAATCCGAAAATGTCCATTTCGGGGATATCTGCATCAACCCAAAAAATACGTTCCCTGCCATCAAATTCAGCATCCAGTCCAAATGGTTCATAAGAGGTCATCCCGGGGAGAAGCAGTTCAGATATATATGGAGAAGGATGCATCCTGAAAGACATTTTGAATGCAGCGTTTTCACGTTCGGGATCTTCTTCAAGATAAGTGCCCAGATGTCCCAGGACTGCCCCCGGAGCAGATGCCGGAGAAATACTGCCCCTGTAATCACCGTTGACCAGCGGAGAACTGATATCCAGCAAATACTCATCATCAATTCTGTCACTGCTGATGTGCAGACTGTCCAGCGAAAACACTTCCCGGTCAAGTAACACGGATGTGTCCTCCAGTCTCAGAAGTCCAAGCGGGAAACCACTCTCCTGTCTGAGGTCAAAATCTGCCAGGAGATGGGTCTGGACAGCGATCATCTCATCGGTAAAACCAAGTTCGCGTGCATTCAGGTGTGTCAGTTGATAATCAAGCCTGACCGACTGGCCGGCATCATCAAGGGTAAGGTCATTCGCCAGGTCAAAAGCAAGATGCTCATCTTCATAGGCCATCTGAAGCTGAATGCGTCCTTCTCCGGCCCCGGCATGCAGTTCCAGGCCACGGTAAACATAGTCATTGTACCAAAGGGAATCAATCCGGCCTTCCAGGTCCAGCTCCATTGTGGCGGGATCAAACCCTTTTCCGGAGGCAGAAAAGGCCGCCGAAATGTCCCGGACCATTTCGCCCTGTCCGATTACCTCCAACGGTTGTTCACTGAACAGTTTCAGTGAAGCATCCCAAAGCGGCCGTTCATTTTCCTTCCGGTAGTGAAAGGCACCTGAAACAGCAGCAAGATCCATACTGACCTCTGCCTCGGCAGCAAAATCTGCCGGGCTCCCCCTGAAACGGCCTGTCAGCTGAACATCTCCGGGCATTTGAATGCCCTCCGGATGGAGGCTGTCCGGGAGATAAGCGAGGAAAGCTCCGGGGTCGGCCTCCAGAAAGACACCGTAAATGTCGGCAAACAGTTGATCCGGATCAGGCAGGCCAAGGACATTCCCATTAAAACTGGCATGAAAAACATCGGGCATGTCTGCATGCAATGTGTCCAGGTAAAGGTCGTTCACCCTGCCCCGGGCCACCAGTCCAAAATCTACCGGGGGCGGAACATCACCATTAAACAGGGATGCCAATTCAGGAAAAAATGAAAACAGATCAGCACCGGCCCGCCCAGCGGGAAAATTGACATTCAGCCTATGATCACCGGGAATCCGTGAAGGCAGTTTGAGCAACGAAAGCGATGTATGCAAGCTTCCCTGGAGAAAGCTCTCTCTGGTTTGCAGTGCAATATTTTCGAGACGGCTGTCAGCCCCCAAAGCAATCCCTGCAGACAGATTCTCCAAAACAAACCCATCGGATTCTTTGCCGGTTAAATGCTTCAAATCCATTGTCAGGGTATCAGGCGAAGCCATCAGATCCTGCAGGAGTAATTCAGCATCGGAAAAGCCGGAAATTTCAGGTTCATGCCCGTTGCCTTCCGAATCTGCAGAAGCAGACAGCTCCTGCACGGAGAAACTGATCCCGGCAAGATGGATCAGATCCGCCCTGACAGTGACCGGTATAATCTCATCCCAGCGAAAAACAAAAGGATCCTCAGGTTGCCCGTCAGAATAATCAGTTTGAACCTCATCCGGTTCAGATGTTCTGCCGGCCGGCTGGCTGATCTCTGTGGTCCATTCATCTAGCAGCAACCTTTCCAGGGCAAAGTTGGATGCTGTCAGGTCAATCAGGTCAGGGATCAGGTCAAGGGCTTTCATTTCGGTCAAAAGTGAAAACCCGTTTTCATCTTTATACTGAAAGGAGATCCGGTCTGCCAGAAGATGCCGGACGGCAATTTCCGGCGAAACAGCTTCATCATTCAGTGCAGATGGTTCCGCAGGAACCGACCGATCAGAGGCCTTAACCAGCACCGAAACATCTCCAAGTTGTGTCGTACCTGTTTTGAAGCGCATTGAATCCGGGTTCAGTTCATCCAGGCTGGTACGGAAGCCATCAAGCCCCACCCGGATGTCTATTCCGGAAAAATGATCGGCAAAACGAAAGCGAATACGATCCAGTTCCAATTTCCGCACATCATAAGACCAGCTTGCAGGGGCGACATCTTTTTCCTGTTCAGCTTTTCCACCCTCAATCTGCGCCTCTCTGTTACCCGAGATCTTTTCCAGAAAAGCAGCATAATTGAAAAGACTATCTGGTTGCAGCCGCGTCATATTTACAGTGATCCCGGATAACTGAAGTCGCCTTACATCCAAATGGTTACGAAATAAGGCAGTCAGCCGCACATCCAATTGCAACTCCTCCGCATATATCAGCGTATCTCCCTGCAGATCCTCTGCAAATACCCCACTTACACTGATGGCCTTCGGAAAGCGGATACCCACCCGGTCAATACTTATTTCTGTTCCGGTACGCTCAGCAATGGTACCGGTAACCCTATGCACAAGGGCTGTCTGAACCGAGGGAAATTGCAGCAACAGCATAACAAGCAGCAACAGGATGATTAAGCCCGCGATGATACGGAGCATCCAGCGCAGTAAACCGCGTGTCACTCTATTTAAACGCCTGTTGGCAAACTTCACCATGGATTGTGAACAAAGAAATAATTGAACCGGTAAGCATATAAAAATACAAAAAAAGCCGGAGCATGCCCCGGCTTTCCTGCTAAAATATCACAAAAGAGGTCATTCATGTCCGCGCATGGACATGATATCACGGTCAAACACATAAAGTCCGCGGTCGCCAAGCATCTCAAGCTTATCAATGATCGCCTGTACAGAAGCTTCTTCCTCCCGCTGTTCTTCCACAAACCACTGAATCCAGTTATTTGTAGCATAATCCTTTTCCTTCAATGAAAGCTCAACAATATCATTGATGGCACCGGAAACCATTTGTTCATGTTCCAGGGCAGCTTCAAAAGCTTCATTGACTCCGGGAAACTTTTTCGGCGGTTTGTCCACCTGGGGTACTTCCGCATGGCCTCCTCTTTCATTGATATATTTAATGAACTTCATCATGTGCTCACGCTCTTCTTCCGACTGGGCATAAAACCAGTCAGCAATGCCATCGAGGCCTTCAGCCTCAGCCCATGATGCCATCGCAAGGTATAAATGCGAGGCATATGCTTCTTTGGCGGTTTGTTTATTCAACACATCAAGCATCTTTTTTGATAGCATAATCTCTGATTTTTTTTGGGTTTATACTAAGTGATATATAATCAACAAAGTTATGGATTTATTGTTTAAATGGGGTTTTAAGATAATTTAGGAAAATAAATACCGAATTATTTGTTTATGCAAGAAAATTATTACTACATTTGCGTATTCAAATACTGTTTTTCTTTTTTAGGGAACTGTGAGCAAAATTTTCAACATATCAGAAGCAGCAGCAATTGCCATCCACAGCATGGTGGTCATTGCCAGGAGCAATGCACAGATGAATGTGCAGCAGGTGGCTGCAATCACCGGTTACTCCAAAAATCATACTGCAAAAGTTTTGCAGCAACTGGTCAGGAAAAAGTTTCTGCACTCACTTCGTGGCCCGGGAGGAGGTTTTGTGTTGGGGAAAAAAGCAGACCAAATCAGCCTGATGGATATTTACAGAAGCATTGAAGGGGATCTGGAAGAAAGCCCATGCAAAATGGACTGCATGCATTGTCCGTTTGACCGGTGCATTTTCGGAGGACTTGACAGGAAGTTTAATGAAGAATTCAAACAATACATGAATAATAAAAAACTGGCGACTGTTTAAACCACTTCGTCATACTCAGGAATGATTAATACAGACAGACTATGAAACGAACCATCATCAAAATAGATGAAGACCTTTGCAACGGTTGCGGATTGTGCGTGGAGGGCTGCCACGAAGGAGCCCTGCAAATGATCGACGGTAAGGCCCGAATGATCAGTGACCTTTATTGTGACGGCCTGGGGGCCTGCATCCCGGAATGTCCGGTCGGAGCCATTACCCTGGAAGAACGGGAGGCTGAGCCCTATAATGAGATCAGGGTGCTGGAGCGGATACTCCCGAAAGGGGAAGCCACCGTACTTGCACACCTCAACCATCTGATCGACCACAACCAGACCGAATTTGTTGAGCAAGGCATGGAATACCTGAAAAAAAATGCCCCCCATATTGATTTATCCAAACTAAAATCCAACACAAATACCAAAGAAATGAACGACAGGGAAAAGATTAAAGAAGCAGTGGCCTCCTCCGGCATCGCTCAGGGAGGAGGTTGCCCCGGCTCAAGGATGATGAATTTCAACAACCAGGGCAATGAGGATACAGAGGCCGGCCCTGCACCATCCGGCAGCCGGCCCTCAGAACTCAGGCAATGGCCGGTGCAAATGCATCTGGTCAACCCCCAGGCTCCTTATTTTCAAAAAGCCGATGTACTGCTTGCGGCAGATTGCGTGGCCTTTTCCATGGGAGATTTCCACAGCAAACACCTCAAAGGCAAGGGTCTGGCCATTGCCTGCCCCAAGCTGGATCAGGGCAAAGATCAGTACCTCGACAAGCTTGTGGCCATGATCGATGAGGCCCGGATCAACACACTGACCGTAATGGTCATGGAAGTTCCATGCTGCACCGGACTGTTGCAACTTGCAAAAAAAGCGACAGAACAGGCAGGGAGAAAAGTACCCGTAAAAGCCATCACGGTCAGCCTTCAGGGAACAATCATTCAGGAAGAATGGATATAATTCACTAATTTTAAGTATCACCCAAAAAGAAAAAAGCTATGAGTATGTTTTGTTTTCAATGTCAGGAAGCCGCGAAAAACACAGGATGCACCGTTAAAGGCGTCTGCGGTAAAGAACCCGAAGTAGCGGGCATTCAGGATGTGGCCATGTATTTTCTGAGAGGCCTGTCGGTCTACGCCAACAAAGGCAGGGAAAGCGGAATCACCGACCACAGGATCGACCGCTATGTGATGGAAACCCTTTTTATGACCATCACCAATGCCAACTTTGACAAGGCGCGTTTCGTTGAGAAGATCAGGGAAGGATTTGCCCTGCGGAATGAGCTGAGAAGCAAACTGAAGGATGCAGGTGTACAAATTAACAGCGAAGAACTTCCGGCAGCAGCCACCTGGGAAGCTTCCACACCGGAAGAATTTGACAGCAAAGCCATGGAGGCAGGTGTACTGCAGATGACGGAAAACGAAGACGTCCGCTCATTGCGTGAACTGCTGATCTATGGCATTAAGGGAATGGCTGCCTATGCCGAGCATGCAGATAACCTCGGAGAAATCAGCGAAGAAGTCAATGCTTTCATGCAAAAAGGCCTGGCTGCTACGCTGGACGACAGCCTGAGCGGAGATGAGCTTACTGCCATGGTGCTTGAATGCGGAAGCAAAGGTGTTGAAGTAATGGCGCTGCTCGACAAAGCCAATACCGGCAAGTATGGTCATCCCGAAATTACGAGTGTCAACCTCGGTGTACGGAATAACCCTGCCATACTGATCAGCGGCCACGACCTGCGTGACATGGAGGATCTGCTGGAGCAGACCAGGGATACCGGAGTTGACGTGTACACCCACAGTGAGATGTTACCCGCCAACTACTACCCTGCCTTCAAAAAGTATGATCACTTTGTGGGTAATTACGGGAACTCCTGGTGGAAGCAACGGGAAGAGTTTGAAAAATTCAATGGCCCGATCTTGTTCACCACCAATTGTATTGTGCCCCCGCTGAAAAGTGCAACCTATGCTGACAGGATCTACACCACAGGTTCTTCGGGCCTTGCGGGTGCCACGCACATTCCGGAACGCCCGGAAGGCGGACGCAAGGATTTTTCTGCCGTCATTGAGCACGCCAAAAAGTGCGACAGTCCGGAAGAAATTGAAAACGGTGAAATTGTCGGCGGATTCGCCCATAACCAGGTAATACAACTGGCAGACAAAGTGGTGGATGCCGTTAAGTCAGGAGCGATCAGGAAATTCTTTGTAATGGCAGGTTGTGACGGCCGGATGAAAAGCCGCGACTACTATACCGAATTTGCCGAGGCACTTCCGAAAGACACTGTGATACTTACGGCAGGATGCGCGAAGTACAGGTACAACAAGCTTCCTCTGGGCGACATCGGCGGCATTCCAAGGGTTCTGGATGCAGGACAGTGCAACGACAGTTATTCGCTGGCGGTGATCGCACTGAAACTGAAGGAAGTATTTGAGCTGAACGACATCAACGAACTGCCCATTGCCTATAACATTGCATGGTATGAGCAGAAGGCGGTAATTGTACTGCTGGCATTGCTGTCGCTTGGTGTGAAAAACATTCACCTCGGGCCTACATTGCCTGCTTTCCTCTCACCCAATGTAGCCAACGTGCTGGTAGAAAACTTTGGCATCAGCGGCATTGGTACGGTAGACGAAGACATGAAAATTTTACTGGGTGAAAATTAATCCGTAATTTAACACACCTGTTCCGGGGCAGGGAAGGAAAACCCCTTCTCTGCCCCCGGAACCATCAATGTGTACTACCCCGGAACCATCAATGTATAACTAAGCCCATGAAAACCAACAACCAACAACCCCGCGGGCCATTTACCAAACCATGGACAACTTCCCCAACACACGGCCCAGGAGAACCAACAACCGGAGGGGGCGAAGCACCCGACTAACCAAGGCGCGAAGCGCCGTTAACCAACAACCTCGCGGTCCATTTACCAAACCATGGGCAGCTTCCCCAACACACGGCCCATGAGAACCAACAACCGGAGGGTGCGAAGCACCCGACTAACCAAGGGGGCGCAGCCCTCGTTAAAAGAATAAGCCATGCCAGATCCTATCATTTGTACATGCAATGAAATCACACAAAGCGAAATTGAAAAAGCCATCCGCGATCAGAAACTCAAAACAATTGAAGAGGTAGGTGATGCCACCACAGCAGGTACCGTATGCGGAGGTTGCGTAGACGACATTTTTATTCTGCTTGAGAAAATTAATGGCAAAGTGGATTTATAGCTCATTTACAGGGGAGCGGAGTGGTATTTTTTTATACAGGTTTCTTATATTTACCCTTTCTAAAAAACATCCCCTCCGATGAACCCGACCTTACGCTTTTTTTTTCTTTTCCTGCTGGTTTTTTCCGGGACAAGCCCGGTACTCCCGTCAAACTACGACCCTGCCGGATCAAACAACGACCCTGCACTTTCCGACACCCTGCCTGCTCTTTCTTTTCAGGACACGCTGGCGCTTGAAGCATTTATGGACGGCGTTATGCTTGCCACAATGGATGAAATGAAAATAGCCGGTGCTTCCGTTTCACTCGTTCATCAGGGAGAACTTCTGCTTAACAAAGGCTACGGATACACCAATATCGAGACAGGAAGCAAGGTGGATCCCGGACAGAGCCTGTTCAGACTCGGATCCATTTCCAAGCTGTTCACCTGGATCGCTGTTTTACAACAGGTAGAACAGGGCAACCTCAGCCTTGACGCAGACATCAACCAATACCTGACCTCATTCAGTATTCCCGACACCTATGATGAGCCCGTTACCCTGCGTAGCCTGATGTCTCACACCCCTGGTTTTGAGGATGTATTGCTTCACCTTTTCCTCCGTGAAGAAGATCCGGTTTTGCCACTGGAGGAAAAATTTCGCAAAAAATTTCCCCGGCGTATCCAGCCTCCCCTTCAGGAAGCTGCCTACAGCAACCACGGAAGCGGCCTTGCGCAGCTCCTTGTGGAAAAAGCCAGCGAAATGCCTTTCGAAGAATACGCAGAGGCTTATATTTTCTCCCCCCTGGGCATGAATGCTTCCACATTCAGGCAACCTGTTCCCGACGATCAGAAATCTCATATGTCAACCGGTTATGCATGGCAAAATGGTCAGTTTCAATCCAGGGGTTTTGAGGTGCTCCCCATGACAGGAGCCGGAGGTGCATCTTCCACAGCGTCCGATATGGCAGTTTTTATGAAGGCCCTGCTTAACCAGACCCGTCACGACACCATCAGCCTGCTTGATTCGGCCACCTATGCCATCATGCATGAGCCTGTCTTACAACACGCACCGGGAATGAACCCTGCCCTGCACGGGTTCATTGACAGCAGCAGGAGACACCTTCAGATCATAGGTCACGGTGGCAATACTTTTTTATTCCACTCGCTGCTTGCCTTGTTCCCGGAACATGATACAGCACTGTTTATGTCTTTTAACGGTGAAAACGCACAAAAAAGCTACAACAATGTACTGAATCACTTCCTGAACCGTTACTTTCCTCCACCTTCTGATCCTCCAGCCACCATTGACCTGAACCCCGAATACCTGGAAGGCTTTACAGGCAAATACATGTCCAACAGACGTCCGCATTCCAGCATGTTGAAGATCATCGGAAGCTTGAATAACCTTGAGGTAGAAGCTACAGAAGGAGGCATTCGCTTCCGTGACATTTCCGGAGAAACACACCATCTGACCCCGGTAGACAGCACAACTTTTTTCCTGGAACAGCGCAATACTTATGTGGGTTTCAGCCGCCAGGGCGGGGAAGCTGCAGATAAGCTATACCTGAGTGAATATCCCATCATGGCATATAACCGGGTCACCGGCCTGTATCACATGCATTTTCATTTGATTGTTCTGATAATTACCGTTTTGTGTGCACTGTATATTCTGATTGTCTGGCCCTGGCTGTATTTTGCCAGAAGGCAATATGACAAAAAGCCCCGGGCACTCCATAACCTGCCGGTATTTCCAAAACTCATTGCATGGATCACATCGCTGTTCTTCCTGTTGTTTTACCTTTTACTATTCTCTTCTGCCAGTGGTGAAGAGATCATTTTCGGGATCCCCGGGGGAATAAAAGTCGCCTTGTTTTTCCCGATTGCGGCAATTCCCTTCACCCTCATAATGGTCGGCAGCAATTTTTACATTTGGAAAGTTCCCCGAACCAAAAACCTGAGCCGCCTTTTCTACGGGATGGCAACGCTTGCATTCCTTCTGAGCTTCTGGCAGCTTCATTTCTGGAATTTGCTGGGATGGCGATTCTGAAACAATCAATTTATGCGCAGGATATTCACCATGATTGTCATTTTCGCAATGCTGCCAATGTATGCATGCGGCCCCCGTACTGATGCTCCGGATTCGCTCCCCGAAGCGGATAAAAGGGCAACCTGGCCGGATCAGCGTATGGACCGATGGCTCAGCTATTACGGATTTGAGAAGGAAGAGTTCACCGACTCAGCCACCTATGCGAAACCTTATCGTTTGGAAAAACAAACATTTGATTTTAGCAGGGAGGACCCTTTTTCTGAATTGTATGTTTTCAATTCCGATTCAACCCTGGCCATTGACCTCGACAGCTACCACCTTGTCCTTGAAAAAGATCAGCAAGGCATGTTGTTCACACCGGGGCGCAGTCCGGATATGGAGATCGGGCTCATAGACCTGGCAGAAAGCAAACGGGAACGTTTGTTGTTCTGCGGCCCTGCCTGCCTGTTTGAAGAAGGGAGTTTTCACCCCCGCGGACATATCGTAATAGCCGGGTTCAGCCAGAATGGAGAAGGTTACCTCCCTACCATCTGGATTGTTGACCCCGCAGCAGACTCCTTGCGTGTCAAAAATATTCCGGAGCCATATAAGCCTGAAAAAATTAACTACCTTCCCGATGTACGGTTAAAACACATCCGCTTCTACAATGATGACGGATCTCCCGTCACTGCAGGTATGCAGGCCGTAATTTTATCGAAAAATTACAAAAAACCACATGGGGCATCCTGCCTTATGTATAATATACCTGACCCCATGGCAGGGATATGAAGGGCTTTTATATCTTTGCGCTGACAAAAGCGTTACCACCAGTTTTCCAAATAAATAGATGAACAGGATTCGTTTCAGCATATCCGCCTCCCTGATTATATTTTTCCTTATTCTTTCAGGATTGCAGTCCGCTGCGGCTTCGGAAAACCGCAAATTTTTAAATGCCGTAAGGGTTTCTTCCCCACCCCTTATTGACGGAACCATGCAGGATCCGGCATGGGAAAAAGCCAATGTGGCAAGTGACTTTTTCCAGTATGAACCTTACAACGACCGGCCTGCCAGCCAGGAAACCGAAGTACGGGTTCTGTATGATGACAATGCCGTTTACATTGCCGCCAAAATGTACGATCACCCCGACAGCATCCTGACAGAAATGGGCCTGCGGAACTCGGGAAATAACCTGAATGCAGATCGCTTTTATGTGGATATCAACCCCTTTGATGACGGCATCAACGGGTTCAGGTTCCAGGTATCCTCATCCGGCGTACAAACCGACAGCAACATGTCTGGTGGAGGGCGCGGTGACACTAACTGGGATGCCGTTTGGATCAGCGAGGTAAGCATCACTGATCAGGGATGGATTGTGGAAATTGAGATCCCTTATTCCGCCCTGCGCTTTCCGCGGGGAGAAATGCAGGAATGGGGAATAAACTTTTGGCGGGAAGTCCGCCGCACACGGGAAACCTCAAGCTGGAACTATGTCAACCGCAGAGTGGGCGATGAGCTGGCCTATATGGGTGGGCTGAACGGGATCAACGGTGTTGAACCTCCAGTCCGTCTGGCGTTTTATCCATACCTCTCAGGCTACATGGAGAAAAATGGAATGGAACGCGGATGGGCCAACTCCTTCAATGGAGGGATGGATGTAAAATACGGTATCAGCCCCAGTTTTACCATGGACATGACCCTGATCCCCGATTTCGGCCAGGTACAGTCGGATGCCAAAGTGCTGAACCTTTCCCCCTATGAAGTAAAATATGACGAAAACAGACAATTTTTTACTGAAGGGATGGAATTGTTCGGAAAAGCCGACTTATTTTACTCACGCCGCATAGGGGCCCAACCACGCAATTATGACCGCGCATCCAGCGAGCAGGAAGACCAGGAGATCATTTATGACAATCCGCTGGAAACCCAAATGATCAACGCCACCAAGGTTTCAGGACGAACCGGTTCAGGACTTGGACTGGGTTTTTTCAATGCGATGACAGCTGCCGCCGAAGCAACGCTCAAAGACACCCTTACCGGTGAAACAAGAGAGGTTGTGACACAGCCTTTCACGAACTACAACCTGATTGTAGCCGATCAAAGCCTACGCAACAACTCTTTCGTCAGCCTGATCAACACCAATGTGTCAGGAGCCGAAGAAGGATATACCGCCAATGTCACAGGCACCGATTTCCGGTTCATGGACAGCAGTAACATGTACAGGATCAGCGGATCAGGAGCAATCAGCCAGCAATACTTTTCCGATAAGGACAATGTATTCGGGCATAAATATGATTTCAGAATCGGAAAATTCGGAGGAACCTGGCAGTTCAATTACAATCGCAATGTGATCAGTGACGAATATGACCAGGACGACATGGGATTTTTGCGAAGAAACAACAGGGTAGATGACGGGGTATCCGTCAGCCACAACATCTTCGATCCATTCTGGAGATTCTGGTCACTGACAAATTCTTTCAGTCTGACCTACAGTCGCCTGTATAGCCCAAGCACATTTACTAATCTGCGGCTGAATTACAGCATGCGGATGCTGTTTGACACCCGCTTTCACATCAGCCTCAATATGGATTATCATCCCAGGGGCGAAAGGGATTATTTTGAACCCAGGGTTCCCGGCCGTTTTTACAGAACCGATGAAGCTTACAGTACCCGCATGACCTATTCATCAGATTATCGCAGAAGGGTTTATGTGGACGGCAATTTTTCTTATAGCAGAATCATGTCGGAAGAGCCCCAGGAAGAGTTTGGTTTTAACCTGACGCCAACCCTCCGGGTCAGTGACCGCCTCAATATGTCTTATGGGTTCGATTACAATGAAATGCAAAACGACATTGGCTACGTCAGGCAGCAGCATCCTGATTCCGTTTATTTTGGCCGAAGGCAATCCCCGACCATTACCAATACCTATGGGGCCACTTTCCTTTTCAGCAACGACCTCTCCGTGAATCTGGATTTAAGGCATTACTGGTCCAGAGTAGATTATGACGGAAAATACTTCTTCCTTGAAGAAGATGGCCGGCTAAGCCCCATTGAAGAAGACCTAAAGGTCAATGACATCAATTACAATGCCTTCACTTTAGACATGCTTGTTACCTGGCACTTTGCCCCGGGCAGTCAGATGACTGTTGCCTGGAAAAATGTCATCGATCACCGTGAGCCCACATTGCCAGACAGCTATTACGACAATATCAGGCGCATGAGTGACCAGCCACAGATTAACAGCTTCTCGGTCAGATTCCTGTATTACATCGATTTCCAGTCAGTTCAGCAACTGAACCAGCGACTCAGAAGTTAACCTTTTTTTATTAAAAATTTTGTACTACATCCAGAATTGTATATTTTTGCAGTTCAAATGCATATTTATACATTATGGATAATAAATCACAACGGCTGCTCGCCATAAAAAAGCTCATCCAGACTCAAAAGATCAGCAGTCAGGAGGAATTATTACGCAAATTAAACAAGGAAGGGTTTGACCTCACCCAAGCCACCATTTCCAGAGACTTAAAAGCCCTGCAGGTTGGCAGAAAAGCCGATCCTGAAAAGGGGAGCATTTTCTCTCTGCCCGATCAGCATCAGTCACTCCAGGAGGCTCCGGGTCCGGATCTTTCATTGCTGACCTCAGCCATTCAGGCCATCCATTTTGCCCAGCAGTTTGGAATCATCAAAACCCTGCCGGGCTATGCCAATAGCGTGGCAATTGCCATCGATAAGGCCGGCCGTTATGAAATCGTCGGAACCATTGCCGGTGACGACACGATTTTGCTGATTCCCTCAGAAGGAACTGAAAGAAGGGAGGTCAGAAAGGCGCTGATCACAATTTTCCCCGCACTGAAAGATGGCATTTTCTTTCCCTCAAATTAATACAAATCCATAAATCAATTCTTAATGTCTGAAGAACAAAAAAAAGTAGTCCTTGCCTACAGCGGCGGACTGGACACCTCGGTAATATTAAAATGGCTCATTGAACAGGGCTACGAAGTAATTGCTTACATCGCAGACGTGGGTCAGCATGACGACTTTGACGAAGCCAGGGAAAAAGCCATCCGGATCGGTGCCAGTAAAGTAGTGATTGAAGACCTCAAAGAGGAGTTTGTCAGTGACTTTATTTTCCCTGCCATTCAGGCCAGCGCCATTTATGAGAATCGTTACCTCCTCGGGACAGCCCTCGCCCGGCCGCTGATCGCCAAAGGGCAAATAGCCCTTGCCGGCAGGCTTGGCGCAGGTTATGTTTCTCACGGAGCAACCGGAAAAGGAAATGACCAGGTTCGGTTTGAACTGACTTATTATGCGCTGAACCCTGAAATTAAAGTACTGGCACCCTGGAAAGATCCCGTCTTCCTGAAAGAGTTCAAGGGAAGAACGGATATGCTGAACTATGCTTCCGAAAAAAACATTCCGGTAAAGGCCTCATTAAAGAAACCCTACAGTGAAGACGACAACCTTCTACACATCAGCCACGAAGCAGGCGTACTGGAAGATCCGCGTTACGCCCCCGGAAAAGAAATTCTCTCCCGCATTACCTCCCCGCTGGATGCCCCTGACAAAGCCACCAGAATTTCCATTGAATTCAAGGACGGAATCCCGGTTAAGGTGATTCATCCTGAGAGAGACATCATCATGGAGGGGCCTCTGAACATATTCTCTTATCTCAACAATTTGGGATGCGAAAATGGGATCGGGCTGCTCGACATGGTGGAAAACCGTTTTGTGGGGCTGAAATCAAGAGGTATTTACGAAACCCCCGGGGCAACCATTCTGTTTACCGCCCATCTCGACATCGAAGGAATTGCCATGGACCGGGAGGGGCTTCGCTTAAGAAATATGTTGTCGCCCAAATTTGCGGAACTGGTGTATAATGGGTTCTGGTACAGCCCTGAGATGGATTTTCTGCGGGCAGCACTCAATAAAAGCCAGGAACTGATTGACGGTGTGGTAGACCTGGATCTGTACAAAGGCAATGTGATTGTCAGTGGCAGGGAGTCATCCAGTTCATTATACAACCAGGAACTCTCCAGCATGGACATTGAAGGAGGCTTTGACCAGCAAGACAGTGAAGGATTCATTAAAATCAATGCTGTTCGCCTCATGGCGCATCATGCCATCCTGCAGAAAACCGGTAAGGAAATTATCCCGTCACCCTGAATCAAATAGTCATGACAATTTGGGAAAAAGGCAGCAAAACAAAAAAAGAAGTCCTGGATTTTACAGTAGGAAGGGATCATGAATTTGACCAGCAGCTTCTTTGGGCAGACCTGGCCGGAACCACAGCCCATGCATTGATGCTGAAGAAGGTTGGGCTACTTAAGCCATCTGAGTCAAAAGGCCTGATTGCTAAGCTGAGGGCGCTTTACCATGAATGCATGGAAGGCCGGTTAATCATTGGAAAAGAAAATGAAGACGTTCACAGTTTCATTGAAGCAACACTTTCGGAGAAACTCGGCGAAGCAGGTAAAAGAATTCATGCAGGACGTTCAAGAAATGACCAGATCCTCCTTGCCCTGAGGCTTTTTATGCGACGGGAAATTGGGGACATAATCCGTAAAACTGACGCCCTGTTCCGGGTGCTGATGCAAAGAAGCGAATCCCACCAGGACCACTTCATGCCGGGATATACCCATATGCAGGCTGCCATGCCATCCAGCTTCGGGCTCTGGTTCTCCGCATTTGCCGAAAGCCTCACAGATGATTTGCGGGCACTGCATTATTCGTATGAAATGATCAACCAGAATCCGCTGGGTTCCGGAGCAGGTTACGGGTCCTCATTTCCCATCGACAGGGAAATGACCACCCGGTTGCTGGGTTTTAACGGGATGAATGTGAATTCAATCTATGCCCAAATGACCCGGGGAAAAGCAGAAAAGGCGCTGGCCACTGCCATGGGTTCGGTGGCCGCCACTCTTTCCAGGCTCAGTGGTGACGTTTGCCTGTTTTCAGGGGAAAACTTTCAGTTCTTCAGTATCCCGGAAGATATTACAACGGGATCCAGCATCATGCCCCACAAGCAAAACCCGGATCTGGCAGAAATGATCAGGGGGCACTGCAACCTGATCCAGCATCTTCCAGTTGAACTCAATGCCTTGACCATCAACCTCCCCACAGGCTATCACCGTGACCTTCAGCTAACCAAGGAAAGACTGCTTCCTGCCATCAACACCCTGAAGGAGTGCCTTTCCATGACAACACTTCTGGTAAGTCACATTCAGGTAAATACCCGAATCGCGGAGGATGACAGCTACCGGAAAATTTTCAGTGTGGAAGAGATCAACCGGCGCGTGATGCAAGGTGTTTCGTTCAGGGAGGCTTACCGGCAGGTTGCTGAAGATATCCGGGCAGAAGACTTTTCCCCTGAACCACCCCTCAGGCACACCCATACCGGGAGCACAGGGAATCCTGGCTTTCAGGATATTCGAAAAAAATTCCATGATATGTATTCCCTGATTCCCCTGAAAGAAGCAGAAAAGTCAATCAGTGAATTAATGAACCCCATCGACTAAACCAACCTCAATGCATGAACTAAATTCCAAATTGGTGCTGGAAAGCGGGCAATCATTTCCCGGAAAATCTTTCGGTCATCCCTCGCCGGCCACCGGAGAGGTCGTATTTAACACCGCAATGACTGCCTATCCTGAAAGTCTTACAGACCCCTCTTACTGCGGACAAATTCTGGTCGCCACTTATCCCCTGGTTGGCAATTACGGCATTCCCGAACCAGCATTGCAAAACGGGCTGATCAGTGGCTTTGAATCAGAAAAGATCCACATTCACGGACTGGTCATTACAGATCATTCGGACAAATACAGCCACTGGAGTGCCAGGGAAAGTCTGGGTCAATGGCTGAGCCGGCAAAAGATTCCTGCGATTCATGGAATCGATACCCGGGCCATAACCAAAATACTGCGCGAACAGGGAAGTATGCGGGGAAAAATTGTGTTGGCCGACCAGGAAACAGAATGGCCGGAGCCTGTCCAGGAACCATTGGTGGCAAAAGTCAGCGGGAAAGAGATCAGGCACTACGGCAATGGGAAATACCGGATACTGATGGTTGATTGCGGAGTAAAATTAAACATTATCAGAAGCCTGCTTAATTATGACACCACCATTCGCTGTGTCCCGTGGGATTATGATTATACGGAAGAAACCTATGACGGCCTGGTCATTTCCAATGGCCCTGGTGATCCGTCATTGTGCCTGCCCGCAATCTCCAACCTCAGGGCAGCCCTGCAGCAACAGGCCCCGGTCTTTGGCATTTGCCTGGGCAGTCAGCTCATGGCACTTGCTGCAGGGGCACGCACCTACAAACTGAAATATGGCCACCGAAGTCATAACCAGCCGGTAATCTGCCATACCACCAACCGTTGTTACATTACCTCACAAAACCACGGGTATGCCGTTGACAGCAACAGCCTGGGTGGAGACTGGGTTCCTTCTTTTTCCAACCTGAATGACCAGAGCTGCGAAGGAATCAGGCATTGCGACAAACCTTTTTTTGCGACCCAGTTTCACCCTGAAGCCTCCGGCGGACCAACTGATACGGGGTTTTTGTTTGAGGAATTCATGCGTAAAGTAGCAGATTTCAAATCCTGATCATTATTCAAAACAGTCAACATGCCAGCAACTCAAATGAACAATACCACAGGAAAAATCCTCGTGCTGGGCTCGGGAGCCCTGAAGATAGGCGAAGCCGGAGAGTTTGACTATTCCGGTTCACAGGCGCTGAAAGCCCTCAGGGAAGAAGGGGCTGAAACCATACTGATCAATCCCAACATTGCCACGGTGCAAACCTCTGAAGGGATCGCAGACAAAGTCTATTTTCTGCCGGTAACACCTACTTTTGTGGAAGAAGTGATCAAAAAAGAAAAACCCCGGGGGATCATGCTTGCATTCGGCGGTCAGACCGCGCTGAACTGTGGCATCGAACTGTACCGGTCAGGTGTATTGCAGCGCGAACAGGTTGAGGTGCTTGGAACACCTGTGGAGGCCATTCAGGCCACTGAAGACCGGGATATTTTCACCAGCCGGCTTAAGGAGATCGGTGTAAAAACAGCAAGAAGCCTGGCGGCCTCCACCATGGAGGAAGCATTTTCTTCAGCCCGGGAAATCGGATTCCCGGTCATTGTCAGGGCAGCTTATGCCCTTGGGGGAATGGGCAGCGGGTTTGCAGCCAATGAAGAAGAACTGACTTCTCTCTGTCAGAACGCTTTTGCCTACGCACCCCAGGTGTTGATCGAAGAATCCCTCAAAGGGTGGAAAGAAATCGAATATGAAGTGGTCAGGGATCGCTACGACAATTGCATTACCGTGTGCAATATGGAAAACATGGATCCCCTGGGGATCCACACGGGAGAAAGCATTGTGGTGGCCCCCTCACAGACCCTGTCCAACGACGAATATCATTACCTGCGTGAACTTTCCATTAAAATTATCCGCCATATCGGGGTGGTGGGTGAATGCAATGTACAATTTGCACTGGATCCCGGGTCAATGGATTACAGGGTCATTGAAGTCAATGCCAGGCTTTCCCGCTCCAGTGCCCTGGCTTCAAAGGCCACGGGCTACCCCCTTGCCCATGTGGCAGCGAAACTGGGCCTGGGTTATGGATTGCATGAACTGAAGAACAGTGTCACAAAAACCACCACCGCTTTTTTTGAACCAGCAATGGATTATGTGGTTTGCAAAATCCCCCGCTGGGACCTGGGAAAATTTCAGGGAGTGACCAGAGAGATCGGCAGCAGTATGAAAAGCGTGGGTGAAGTGATGGCCATCGGGCGAACTTTTGAAGAGGCCATCCAGAAAGGTCTGAGAATGATCGGGCAGGGCACACACGGATTTGTGGGCAACAGCGACATCCATTTTGACGACGTCAAGGCTGCCCTCCGGCATCCGACCGACATGCGCATTTATGCCATTGAGGCGGCCCTGGACAAGGGCCTGAGCCTTAAGGAGATACAACAGCTTACCCGGATCGACATGTGGTTTCTGGAAAAACTCCTAAGGATACATCACCTTAAGGGCCTGCTTGAAAAATACAGGCAGTTGGAGGAAGTCCCCGACAACCTGTTGCGGGAAGCCAAGGTCCGCGGATTTTCCGATTTTCAGATTGTCCGGCTGGTACTTCAATCTGAAAACCACCTAATTGAAGATCACATCCGGCAACTTCGCCAGATCAGGAAGACAAAGGGAATCGTGCCCTATGTCAAGCAAATCGACACCATGGCAGCTGAGTACCCTGCGCAGACCAATTATCTGTACCTGACCTACGCCGGCAACGAACATGATACAGAATTCCCCGATGACCGGCAATCAGTGGTAGTACTCGGATCCGGGGCATACCGCATCGGAAGCAGTGTAGAATTTGACTGGTGCGGGGTCAACGCCCTGAAAACCATTTCAGATGAAGGGTTTCGCGCAGTCATGATCAATTATAACCCGGAAACCGTAAGCACTGATTATGATGTGTGTCACCGGTTGTATTTTGACGAATTATCACTGGAAAGGGTGCTGGACATACTGGAGCTGGAAAACCCGGTTGGAACCATTGTGGCTACCGGGGGGCAGATACCGAATAACCTGGCCATGCGCCTGCATAATTACGATATGCCGGTACTTGGAACCTCTCCCCTTTCCATAGACCGTGCAGAAAACCGTCACAAATTCTCCGAAATGCTCGATACCCTTGGCATCGATCAGCCACGGTGGAAAGAACTCTCCAATATAAAAGACATTGAGGGATTTGCCGACAACGTGGGATTTCCCTTGCTGATCAGGCCATCGTATGTATTGTCGGGGGCTGCAATGAATATCGTTTCCAACAGGGAGGAGCTGCATCACTTCCTCACCCTGGCCACGAAAGTCTCCAAACAATATCCTGTTGTAGTATCAGAATTCATTGAAGAGGCCAAAGAGATAGAAATAGATGCAGTGGCAGAGAAAGGAGAAATCCTGACCTATGCATTGTCAGAACACATTGAATTTGCCGGAGTACATTCGGGCGATGCCACAATGGTGTTGCCCCCACAAAAGATCTATTTTGAAACAATCCGGCGAATCAAGAAAATCAGTGAGGCCATTGCAAGGGAGTTGAACATAACCGGACCGTTCAACATGCAACTGCTTGCCAGAGACAATCAGGTCAAAGTGATTGAATGCAACCTCAGGGCATCCCGGAGCTTTCCTTTTGCCTCAAAGGTTCTTCACTATAATCTGATCGAAATGGCCACAAAAGTCATGCTGGGAAAAAGTACTGAAAAACCACGGCATTCAATTTTTGAAATTGACCACCTGGGGGTTAAGGCCCCCCAGTTCAGTTTTTCCCGCCTGGCAAAAGCAGACCCGGTCCTGGGGGTCGAAATGGCATCCACAGGGGAAGTGGGGTGTCTTGCTGATTCATACTATGAGGGAGTTCTTAAGGCCATGCTGTCAGTCGGCTACACCATTCCGAAGCGTAATATTCTGCTCAGCACAGGGCCGATGCGCTCAAAAGTCGAACTCATCAACAGCTGCAAATTACTGGTAAAAAACAATTACAACCTTTTTGCCACCAAAGGCACTGCACGCTTTCTTGAACTAAACGGTATTGCTTCAACCACACTCCACTGGCCCGATGAAGATGATAAACCCAATGTAAAAGATTATCTTCGCGAAAACTACATTGACCTGGTGGTAAACATCCCTAAAGACCACACCCGCAGTGAACTTTCCAACGATTACTCCATCCGGAGAAGCGCCATAGACTTCAATATCCCCCTGATTACCAACGCCAGGCTGGCAAGTGCATTTATTTACGCATTCTGTCAGCTCAACTCAGCAGACCTGAAAATAAAAAGCTGGGACTCCTATCATTCATTATGAAATAATCCTTCAAAATGTTTGTCATACTAAAAAAACTTTGTAATTTCGCAGGCCTTAAAGAAGGAACACAAAAAACGAACAAAAAATAAATCATTCAAGATCATGTATTTAAGTCCGGAAATCAAGAAGAACATTTTTAAGGAGCATGGAGGTGACGAAGCAAACACAGGGTCTCCCGAAAGCCAGATTGCATTGTTCACTCACCGCATTGATCACCTGACCAAGCACTTGAAAGCGAATAAGAAAGACATCAACACCCGGAGATCATTGATTTTGCTCGTCGGCAAAAGACGCAAGCTTCTTAACTACCTAAAAAACAATGAGATCGATCGCTACCGGGCGATTATCAAGAAGCTCAACATCAGAAAATAATTAATTTTTCAAAAAAACAGGCAATTTGTTACAATTGCCTGTTTTTTTATATAAACATCTAGTTGACAAACATATCTAAGAAGAAAGACGAAATCAGATGAGTACACCAAATGGAATTCAGAAGAAGATCGATTTGGGTGATGGAAAAGTAATCACCCTTGAAACAGGAAAACTTGCAAAACAAGCTGACGGTGCCGTTGTGGTAAGCATGGGAGACACCATGCTGCTGGCTACCGTAGTCGCCAAATCAGAAATTAAGGAGGGACAATCATTCCTCCCCCTTTCAGTGGACTACCAGGAAAAATACGCGGCTGCCGGCCGTTTCCCCGGGGGGTTCTTTAAGCGGGAAGCCCGGCCCTCAGAGCATGAAATTTTAATTTCCCGCCTGGTTGACAGGGCACTCCGCCCCATGTTCCCGGACTTTTATCAGGCAGAAACCCAGGTGCTTATATCACTGATATCAGCAGGAAAAGATACCTTGCCGGACGCCCTGGCAGGCCTGGCTGCTTCCGCCGCACTGACAGTTTCAGACATCCCTTTCGATGGCCCCATTTCTGAGGTAAGGGTTGCCCGTATCGACGGACAATTCAGTGTAAACCCAGGCATGACAGAGCTGGAATCAGCAGACATCAACATGATCATTGCAGGCACACTGGACAATATCGTTATGGTGGAAGGCGAGATGCAGGAAGTCTCCGAAAAAGAGATGCTTGAAGCCATCGAAAAAGGACATGAAGCCATAAAGCTTCAGTGCCAGGCCCAGTTGGATCTGGCCAAAGAAGTCTCCGGCTCACAGCCCAAGCGTGAGTATCCGCCGGTTGAAACGGATGAAGAACTTCACAACCAAATGCATGAGGAGCTGTATCAAAAGCTCTACGATGTAACAGCACGAACCATTACGGATAAAAAGGAGCGCAGAAATGCCTATGACGAAGTCCTGACATCATTCACTGAGAGCCTTCCGGAAGAAACACTGGAGGAAAAAGCCGAACTCATAAAATCCTATTTCGGGGAGATTCAGAAAAAGGCCATCCGCAATTACGTACTTGACAACAATACCCGGATCGACGGACGGAAACCGAATGAGATCAGGCCAATCTGGACGGAAACAGACTACCTCCCTGCAGCTCACGGATCAGCCATTTTCACCAGGGGAGAAACCCAGTCGCTGACCACCGTCACCCTTGGAACCAAGCTTGACGAACAAACCATTGACGGAGCTGTAATTGAAGGGAAGAGTAAGTTTTTACTTCACTACAACTTCCCTCCTTTCAGTACCGGAGAGGTAAAAATGATGAGAGGGACCAGCAGAAGAGAGATCGGGCATGGAAACCTTGCCATGCGCGCGCTTCGTCCTATATTACCCAACGGCAATGACAACCCCTATACCATCCGGATCGTATCCGACATTCTTGAATCCAACGGTTCCTCTTCAATGGCCACAGTGTGTGCGGGAACCATGGCATTGATGGATGCAGGGGTAAAAATCAGCAAACCAGTATCGGGTATCGCCATGGGAATGATTGCAGACCCTGAAACGGGTAAATATGCAGTCCTGTCCGATATCCTTGGGGATGAAGATCACCTGGGTGACATGGACTTTAAAGTGACCGGAACCACCAAAGGTATCACAGCCTGCCAGATGGACATTAAAATTGACGGGTTGAAATACGAGGTACTGGAAGAGGCTTTGAATCAAGCCAAAGAAGGGAGATTGCACATTCTGCAGGAAATGGAGAAAACTGTTTCCGAACCCAGGTCTGATTATAAGCCCCATGTTCCGCGAATCGTCAAGCTCACTGTACCCAAAGAGTTTATCGGCGCCATCATTGGTCCCGGCGGAAAAGTCATTCAGGAGCTGCAAAAAGAGAGCGGCAGCACCATTGTGGTTGAAGAAGTCGGAGAATACGGTGTGGTGGATATTGTGTCAGAAGACAAAAGTTCGATCGATTACGTGGTTGACCGAATCAAGGGAATCATTGCCGTACCGGAGATCGGACAGGTGTACCAGGGAACAGTCAAAAGCATTGTACCCTTTGGAATGTTCATAGAGATTCTTCCCGGCAAAGAAGGTCTCCTCCATATCAGCGAGATCGAATGGAGAAGACTGGAGAAAGT
Organism: Bacteroidales bacterium; assembly: GCA_003554665.1. Next base: position 26,086 of record PWGY01000153.1, read on the forward strand.
GGAAGACAGCGGTTTCAAGGTAGGAGATGAGATTGAGGTGAAGCTGCTTGACGTGGATAAAAAAACAGGCAAGCTGAAGTTGTCGCGCAAAGCGCTTCTTCCAAGGGAGAACAAACGCTAGGACTCCCATCTGTTTTTTCCTGCGACGTTTGAGGATTAAAAGGTATATTTACATCCGTTTACCTATCGGTTCAGTCTATGAGACAATTAAAAATAGTCAAACAGGTTACAAACCGTGATACAGCGTCGCTGGATAAATATCTTCAGGAAATTGCCAAAGTGGGACTGATCTCTGCTGAAGAGGAAGTCGAACTGGCAAAACGGATCAAACAAGGCGACAAAGCTGCATTGGAGAAGCTGACGAAAGCTAACCTGCGCTTTGTCGTCTCTGTATCCAAACAATACCAAAACCAGGGATTAAGTTTGCCCGACCTGATCAATGAGGGTAACCTCGGGCTTATGAAAGCTGCTGAACGTTTTGACGAAACGAGGGGGTTCAAGTTTATTTCATATGCCGTCTGGTGGATCAGGCAGTCAATCTTACAGGCCCTGGCAGAACAGGCAAGGATTGTAAGGTTGCCATTGAACAAAATTGGCTCCATCAACAAAGTCAACAAGGCATACAGCATCCTTGAACAAAAACACGAGCGGGAACCCGACCCCGATGAGATTGCTGAAATGATTGACCTGACACCCGAAGAAGTGCAGGATGCCTTAAGGCACAGCGGGCGGCATTTATCCATGGATGCACCGATCCTGGACGGTGAGGAATCAGACATGTATGAGGTCCTGCAGACTGATGAAGCCGGAAGTGGACCTGAAAACAACTTGTTGTACGACTCATTGAAAAGGGAGATAGAACGAACCATAGCCACCCTGCCGGAAAGAGAAGCTGACGTAATCCGGCATTATTTCGGACTCAACGGTTTGCAACCCCATACCCTGGAGGAAATTGGCGAAAAACTCAGCCTGACCAGGGAAAGAGCCCGACAGATCAAAGAAAGGGGACTTCGTCATTTAAAGCAAGCCTCCAAGTGCAAAATCCTCAGAACCTACCTTGGCTGATAACACCCTGAAATATGCCTTACATGAAACACCTGGTAGCCCCTTCCCTGCTGGCAGCCAACTTCCTCCGCCTGGAAGAAGAGGTTGACACAGTCAATCAGAGTCAGGCGGATCTTTTTCATGTGGATGTGATGGATGGTCATTTTGTTCCGAATATCTCATTTGGGTTCTCCATTATCAGGCAAATCAAATCTGTGGCCAAAAAACCCCTGGATGTTCACCTGATGATCTCCACCCCTGAAAGGTACCTGAAAGACTTTAAGGCAAGCGGAGCTGATTGGCTCAGTGTACATTACGAAACTTGCCCGCATCTGCACAGAACCATTCAGCAGATCAGGGATCTGGAGATGAAACCAGGCGTGGTCATCAACCCGCATAACAATGTGGAGCTGCTCGCAGGCATCATTCCGGAAGTAGATTACGTACTCCTGATGTCCGTAAACCCGGGATACGGGGGGCAGCAATTCATCCCTTCTACCTATGAAAGGATCCGCACCCTGGCAGAAATGAAAAAACAACTTAACCCGGCATTGCTGATTGAAGTAGACGGAGGAGTGGGTGAAGACAATGCAAGAGATTTGACAGAAGCAGGTGCAGACATCCTCGTAGCAGGGAGCAGTGTGTTTAAATCTGCAGATCCAACCGGGGCCATCGCCCGCCTGAAAAATCCATCCTGAAACTCCGGTTCAACCGCCCTCCGGAATCGCTTACCCCCGGATCGCTGGCAGAACCCGGATCGCTAACAAGACCCGGGTCACTGACAGAAAAAGCAGCCCCCATCAGGTCTCATTGGAATTGAGTGAACCGATCCTTTCAGCCTCCTGATCCCAGTAGCCTTTTCTTTTGCTCCATGCAAGCAGGGCAGCAATTATCATTAAAAGCACCGAGACGAGAATAAAACTCTGGTAAAGTGATGTAATCATAACCAGGGGCTGTAAAAGAACCGGAGATAAAAACATTCCCATAAAAATAAAGGTATTCAGGTAGCCAACCAGCGTACCCCTGATATCAGCAGGTGCCAGATTGACCAGCCAGAGGTTGACATTGGCCATCTGCATGCCAAATCCGAGTCCGCAAACGAGGATTCCAAGAACCATCAGGCCATAAGAATCACTTATCCCAATGATAAAATACCCCAGGGCCACCAGCAAATAGACCATACTCATAATATAAGGGAAGTCAACCCTGCGCCTGATACGGGCATAATTGAAGGCCATGGTAACAGCAGTAATATTCATGCTGGCGATCGCAATCCCGGTGCGCGTATTGGTCACCCCTTCCAGGCTGCTCAGCATAAAAGGCATTTGTACAGGAATCATATAAAATACCGCAAAGGAGAAAAAAGCAATGGCATACACCCAAAAAACCCGGTAAGGGATTCGTTGCAGCAGATTTTTGCCCGGCAGGGCCACATTTCCTGCAGGTCTCACCCTGTTTGGCTCATACACTGATACCAGTGCCATTACCAGTATAATCAGGGAAACTGCATAAATCAGAAAAGGATATCGCCAATGAATGTCAGCCAAAACCCCACCTGTAGAAATGAACACCAATCCGCCGGCGGAGGCAAATGCGGCCTGATAGCCCATTATGGTGCTCCGAAGGTTGCCCTCATAATAATCACCGATCAGCGTAATAATAGCTGTCATCAGCGCACCCACAGACATACCGAGAAAGGCCCTTCCCACAAGGATAAGGTAAATATTTGACAGGTAAGCTCCCGTAGTTCCTGCCACCGCGTACAAAATAAGGGAAATAAAAAGCACGTATCGTCTTCCTGACCAGTCAAGCAAATATCCTGAAACGGGAGCAAGCAGGGCAATAAACAGTGCGGGAAGTGTTAAAATCAGCTTGCTGAGCAGTTCAGCATCCGGCAAATGAGAGAAGGCGCGGCTGATCTCCGGCAACGCAGGAGAGATAATGGCTCCTGCCATTACGGTCAGCGTGCTTCCCAGCAACAGACTTGCACGTCTTAAAACTTCATTGGGCCTCAAAACATCACCAGGCATCATTCCGGCAAAGATAGCCGATTTTTGTTTGAACAATTTGCCCGTATTTTTGTATATATAATAGAACACAGTCTTCTCCCCTTCAATCTATAATCCTGAAGGGGAAAAAAATTGAAAAATTTCTTATTTGAATTAAGTCTAAATAAAATTTATTACTAACTTTACAAAAAAAACACAATTATGAAAGCCAACATATTTTCA
>PWGY01000156.1 GCA_003554665.1 Bacteroidales bacterium
CAGTGAGCATATATACTCAGTGTTGCGGATGAAAAACGTGATGGCTTCTCTGTCATCCGAAAACCGGAAAGTCCTGAAAGGAAGATCCAGTGGCTCTACATCTTCTTCAAGTTTGACTGAAAGGGCGTTGGCCATCCGCAGGTGATCAAAAGCCCGGTCTTTATCTCCTGTTGCCGGGTTGGCCAGGATAAACTCCGTGCCACCTTCAATGGAATTTCTATATACAAGGAAATCATCATGCTGCCACTGAAAGCCGGAAGGGGCATTCTGCACAAGGGGAGAGGTGTGGTTTGCAAGGAATCTTTCGGCCCGCTGATAGTCTTCTTCTGTCACCTCCTGTGCAGCTAATTCTGGTCTGGCAGTAATGAATGTCAGGATAGCCAGTAAAGCCGTGAAGGCCACATACAGTTTTGGAAAACCGTTTTTTCTGATTTTTGTCATGGTCGATCTGATTGGTAGTTTTGGTTGATGAAATAGGTTGATGCAAACCGAATGGCCATCCGGAGCATTCGGCTGTTGTTTACTGATACGGCGATAAAACTACGAAAAAGGGATAAACTTACAAAAAACTATTTGTCATGAACGGGGGAGAGAGTCATTCGGCCAGATTTGCTTAAACTTTGATGCAATGGAGGATTTGCTTTTGCCGGTATATATAGCGTTTTGTCGCTAAAAATTTGGAAATTAACGTATTGTCCAATATATTTGGTAAACTGTTGTTAGATGCGTCCCCAACAGTAATGACTTTAGTCTTACAGGGTAAAGCCTGATGTTTAACCTAAAAATAGGAGGATATAATTATGATTGGTATGGACTTTCTGAGCTTCTTGATTCTATTGATCATCAGTGTTGTCTGTTCTGCAATCCTGCATTATGGGCTCAAGTATTATGTGCGTTCCACATTTGATTCATTTATCACCAAGGTTATTTTTGGCTGGCTGGGTGCCTGGGTGGGTTCTCCGGTTCTGGGCCACTGGTTCAGCGCCCTTTCTTATGAAAGTGTGTATATTATTCCTGCCATTCTCGGATGCCTGGCAGTTCTTGTATTGATGGGAGACCTGGCATTGACCTTCTGCAAAACAGTCAAAGATAAAATCGAGGTATAATTTTTACATTCAGGGTTTGGCAGCACATCGGGGCGCAATGCTTTGATGTATGAAGGCTTGGTGCTGCTGGTAAAGGCCTGGCACTGCTGACTTTTTTGTCAATTAATGACAGGATCCGGCGGGAGGAAATCAATATTTCCCCCGCCGGATCCTATTATTATAGCAGCCAAACCTTTTTCCCAACGCTGATGATTTCAGCATTGTTTTGAAATATGCAAATTCATTCGTTACCCTGAAAGATTAAGTTATCATGTCGCTTTTCATTTTCACATATCCAATGGTGCATCCGGAAACGACTGGCTAATGGGAAGTAAGTGCTGGTCAGATATATATTAATATGCGTCATGCATGCATAATGTTGGGCAAATCCTTTTTTAAGTTAAAATACTAACTTATCTTTGTAGCTTGTACCAAAAAGGAGGGGTCATCCGGATGGCTCTTCCACACATATTACTTCTAGTTTCGTTTACCAGGAATCAGTATTTATGATGACGGAAAAGGTAATACGAGCGTTGAGCGAAGGAAGAGGGTTTGAATGGCGAGGTATTATGGTGTTCGTCTTCCGTTGCCACAACAATGCAGGCCCGGGAAGCATATACAGGTAAATTAAACCGGCTTCCGTGATACTTCGGCCATAACCTGCACTGCCAACGTTACATATATTAAAATTGTCCCGGCTTTTGGAAGCAGGCATGTAATCAGTATGTGCCTGTATGTATGGGAGCGGAGTGTGTTTTTAATGGAAATTTTGAATCTATGAGGTCAGTCGCGCAGTTTGTAAAAGAAAAAATTCTGATTCTGGATGGAGCCATGGGTACCATGATCCAGCTGGAGAATCCGGAAGAACAGGATTTCAGGGGAGAACGGTTTCAGCAACACCCCTTTGACCTGAAAGGTCTGAATGACATTCTGGTACTTACGCAGCCTTCACTGATCCGGAAATTACACAGCCAATACCTTGAGGCAGGGGCCGATATCATTACCACCAATACGTTCAATGCGAATCATTACGGACTCAGGGAATATGGTGTCGAATCACTGGTTTATGAAATCAATCATAAGGCTGCTGATCTGGCCAGGAAAATCGCAGAAAAGTTTACCAGATCCAATCCTGCCAAACCCCGGTTTGTTGCCGGAAGTATTGGCCCCACAGGAAAAACAGCTTCCATGTCGCCCGACATAAATAATCCGGCGTTCCGGGACGTCAGTTTTGACAGCTTGTCAGATGCCTATGAGTTACAAGCTAAAGGTCTTACAGATGCGGGAGTGGATCTGCTGCTTGTGGAAACGGTTTTTGATACCCTGAATGCCAAAGCTGCCCTTTATGCCATCAACAAAGTGCTTCGGGAGCAGAACAAGCAGATTCCGGTTATGATCTCTGTGACCATTGATGAAAGCGGACGGAGTCTTTCAGGTCAAACAGTTGAGGCGTTTTATAATTCTGTGATTCCTTTCGGGGTTTTTTCTGTGGGAATTAACTGTTCTTTCGGGGCAGATAAAATGCTGCCTTATCTGGAAAGGCTTTCTGTGAAATCGGAGGTCGCAGTCAGCGCCCACCCGAATGCCGGATTACCCAATGAACTGGGTGAATACGATCAGTCGCCGGAGATGATGGCCTCGCAGGTTGAAACTTTTTGTGAGAACCAGTTTGTGAACATTGCGGGGGGATGTTGTGGAAGCAAACCTGAACATATTCAGGCAATTGCCGAAGTGGTTTCCGGCTTTGTTCCCCGGAGCTTTCGGACTCCTTCCAGAACCACGCGTTTCAGCGGATTGCAGTCATTTGGGGTGAAGGAGAAAACCCCGGTGGTTTATATCGGTGAAAGAACCAATGTATCGGGTTCCAGGAAATTTGCCAGGCTGATCCGTGAAGAAAAATATGAAGAGGCCCTTGATATGGCCCGAAACCAGATTCAGGAGGGCAGCAGGATGCTGAACATCAATCTTGATGATGGCATGATTGACGCCCCTGAGGTGGTGAAGGTGTTTCTGAACCATTTGCAGGCCGAGCCGGATATCGTCAATGTTCCGGTCATGATTGACTCTTCCGATTTTAATGTATTAAGAAACGGCCTCAAATGCCTGCAAGGCAGATCCGGCGTGAACTCCATCAGTCTGAAAGACGGCGTTGAACCCTTTAAAAAGCGCGCAGGGGAGTTGCACAGCCTTGGAGCAGTGGTGGTGGTGATGGCTTTTGATGAAAAAGGGCAGGCCGATACATTTGAGCGGAAGACTGAGATCTGTCACCGGGCTTATCAGGTACTCACCCGGGAAATGAACCTTCCACCGGAAGACATCGTATTTGATCCGAATGTACTGACCATTGGTACAGGTATTGAAGCGCACAATAACTATGCGGTGGATTTTATCCGGTCGGTTGAATGGATCAAACAGAACCTGCCGTATGCAAAAGTGAATGCAGGAATCAGCAATGTTTCATTTGCTTTTCGCGGCAATGACGCCCTCAGGGATGCAATCAACTCAGTGTTTCTCCATCATTGTGAAAAGGCCGGGCTGGATTTTGCAATTGTGCATCCTGCGAAAATCATTCCTTACGGGGACATTCCCGAAAACCTGCTTGAACCGGTCGAGGATCTGATATTCAACAGGCGGGAGGATGCCACTGATCGTCTGATTGAACTTGCGGATGAATTCAGGGGTAAAACCAAAACCAATGAAGACCCCGATGGCTGGCGCGAATTACCACCTGAAGAACGGGTTGGCCGGGCCATGCAAAAAGGTTTGACCTCTCATATTCACGAGGATATTGAGGCCCTAAAGCAACGGCATGAAAAAGCGCTGGACATTATTCAGGGCCCCCTGATGGAAGGGATGAACCGGGTGGGAGAGTTGTTCGGTTCCGGGCGGATGTTTCTGCCGCAGGTGATCAAGAGCGCCCGGTTCATGAATAAAGCTGTGGAGTTGCTTAAACCGGATGTGGAGCGCGAAAACCTGGCTTCTGCAGAGTCTTCGGGGCAGCGAAAAAAAGTACTCCTGGCCACTGTGGAAGGTGATGTGCATGATATCGGGAAAAATATTGTATCGCTTGTGCTCGGCTGTAACAATTTTGAGGTGAAGGATCTGGGGGTTATGGTTCCGAAGCACCGGATTCTTCAGGAGATCAAAGATTACAGGCCCGACGTGCTGGGTCTTAGCGGTTTAATTTCTCCATCTCTTGACAAAATGGTGGAAGTTTTGCAAATGCTGGATAATGAGGGTTTGCGCCTTCCCGTATTACTTGGTGGAGCTGCCACCTCGTCCATGCATACAGCGGTTAAAGCAGCACCTCAATACAGTGGTTTCGTAATGCATGTGGCCGATGCCATGCAGGGGGTCAATGTAACCAACGCCTTGTGTGGAAAGGATGCGGATGCTTATATCAAAACTGCGAAACAAAAGCAGCTTGAATTCAGAGAAAATTACCAGCGAAAGCGAACCGCCGGCAGTTTTCTGCCCTTGCATGAAGCCCGGAAAAAACGCTTTGTTTATCAGAAGGATAAACAGGTAAAACCCCGGATGATCGGTATCAGGGAATTTGATGGTTTTGATCTGCACCAGCTAAAGAAATACATTGACTGGACACCCTTTTTTCATGGCTGGGGTTTAAAAGGGAAATATCCTTCCATTTTTGAAAAAGACCGTGTGGGTAGCGAAGCGGAACGATTGTTTAAAGAAGCGCTGACCATGCTGGATGAAATTGAGGAGAAGGCACTGATCCGGCCCAGGGGGGTGATCGGCCTGTTTCCTGCAAATTCTGACGGCGACGATGTGATGATATATGAGAATGATCAGCGCAAAGACGTAAAAATGCGGATTCCAATGCTTCGTCAGCAAAAATTGCAGCAGGAGGGATATACCCTTTCACTGGCCGATTTTGTGGCCCCCGCCGGATCAGGTATTAAGGATTACTTCGGGGGGTTCGCAGTGACAACCGGGCTGGGAATTGATAAGCATCTTACAGCGTTGAAGCAAAATGGAGACAGCTATAACAGCATTATGTTCAGGTTGCTGGCCGACCGTCTTGTGGAGGCTGCTGCCGAGATCATGCATGAATGGGTCAGGAAGGAATACTGGGGATATGAACCGGAAGAAAAGCTCGGGCTGGAAGACCTGATCCGGGGGAAGTTTAAGGGTATCAGGCCTGCGGTAGGCTACCCGGCCTGTCCTGACCATCAGACCAAAAAGCACCTTTTTGAGCTTCTTGATGCGGAAAACAGGACCGGCATCACCCTGACTGAGATCTATGCAATGAAACCAGCCAGCTCTGTGTCAGGTTTTTACCTCTCCAATAAAGCAGCCAGGTATTTCGGGATCGGCAAGATCGGTAAGGATCAGCTTGAGGACTATTCCCGGAGGGCCGGGCAGCATATCGACCAAACCAAAAAGTGGTTGTATTTCGCAATTGATGAAGAATAATAAGTACACCAAAAATACCAGTTTACATGAGGATTACAGAAATTTTTAAACAACAAAAACGAACTTTTTCATTTGAATTTTTCCCGCCGAAGGATTATCAGACGGCCATCAAGTTCGGAATCAATGCAGGACAGCTGATGAAGTTATCGCCGTCTTTTGTGTCAGTAACTTATGGTGCAGGCGGATGCACCCAGGACAATACTTTTGATATCGTGAACCTGTTTCACAATGATCTGGGTTTTACCTGTATGGCCCATTATACCTGTGTGAATGCCACATGGGAAAAAATTGCCTATGATATGCGAACCCTGCAGGACATGGGTATAGAAAATGTCATGCTCTTACGGGGAGATAAACCCAAAGATGAAGAGCTGAAGGATCCCAATCCGGATGGGTTTAATTATGGCAGTGACCTGATCAGTTTCGTGAAGGACCAGTATGATTTCTGTGTGGGTGCCGGCGCCTATCCTGAAAAGCATCAGGAAGCAGTAAGCCTGGAGGAAGATATTGAGAACCTGAAAAAAAAGGTAGATGCGGGGGCTGATTTCCTGGTTACCCAGATGTTTTTTGATAACAGGTATTATTGGGATTTTATGAATAAAGTTGAACAAAAAGGGATAAAGTGCCGCATCATTCCCGGTATCATTCCCATTACCAATTACAGGCAAATCAAAAGATTCGGTGACATGACCGGAGCCAGGATTCCCGATAGGCTGAAACAACGGATGGAGCCATTAAAGGATAAACCCTCAGAAATATACAAGATCGGCCTGGAGCTGGCAGTGGAGCAGGTTGGTGAGTTGCTGGAAAATGATGCACCCGGGGTGCACTTTTATACCCTTAATAAATGTACTGCTGCCATCGAGCTGTATGAGTCCCTGTCGCAGGACTTCAAAGACGTGAAAATGCTTTATGAGCAAAGCCTGTCACCGCATATCGCAACTCCGTAATTGTATTGGTTTTGCTTTTAAAAAGATTGATTATATGGATCAGGCCGGGGATTAACCGGCGAAAAACCTTGGTACTATGAAATACTTCTTTACCTTTGTGACGCCAAACAGGGAATTTGCCAATTTGCCGCAAAATTCCGGTGCTGTGAGGCATTTAAAAACCCAGCCTGTTCCTGATTCAGTAAGGAACAAATCGATGTGAAAAGGGGGTTGTCATATAATTCCGGAATTCATTGCCGGAGCGCATCGATCCCATAAGAACCGAAGCCAACTGACATTTTTGGTGCATACAGCGAAAACAATGATGTTTTCCTGCTTGCTTAAATTTCGGCACAAATCAAATAATAGACGATTCATGCGAAACTTAACATCGTAAAAGACAATACTATGGACTTAAGTAAAATTTCTCAGACCTTAATTACAGGTAAATCAGACGAGTTGAAACAATTGATTGAAGATGCAGTAAACAGTGACGTGAAACCGGTGGATGTCCTGAATCAGGGCCTGTTGCCCGGCATGGACGCTGTGGGACAAAAATGGAAAGCCGGAGAGATGTTCATGCCGGAAGTGCTCCGCAGTGCCAAAGCCATGAGCAAATCCATGGACTATCTGCGCCCGATGCTTAAAGAAGATGAATTGGGCAATGCAGGAACAATGGTTATCGGCACAGTGGCAGGTGACCTGCACGACATCGGCAAGGACCTTGCGGCCATGATGTTTGAAGGAGCCGGTTATAAAGTCGTCAATATTGGCATCGACCAATCCAATGAGAGTTTTGTAAACGCGGTGAAGGAACATAAACCCAGCGTATTGGGAATGTCGGCTTTGCTTACCACCACCATGCCACGTATGGGTGAAGTGATTAACTCACTCAAGGAAGCCGGAATCCGTGACCAGGTTACAGTAATTATCGGCGGGGCACCTGTTACCGAAGAATTCGCCAATGAAATAGGTGCTGACCTTTATGCCCCCAATGCCGGTTCGGCTGTTGAAATCACCAACGAATACCTGCAGCAGAACTGATAAGTTTTCATGGCTGCGGTTACTTCAGGTTTTGTTGCGGTAGCTGTCGCGAAAAAGTTACGTTAATTACCTTTTCCGGGGAATTTCGGACCCCCGGGGTAATTGTACTTTATGTAAACTGAATTGTAACATTACAAACATATAAATATGAAAATTAATCAGATAATAAACCGTTCCACGAAATTCAGGGTGCTTTCAGAGGATCAGATTGAAAGGATTTATTTTGCAGCCCTGGAAGTTTTGGAAAGGACCGGCGGAATGATCTACCACGATGAGGCACTTGAGCTCTTTCGTGACAGTCATGCGGTGGTTAAGGGCAACCATGTCCGCGTTCCCCCTTATATGGTGGAAGAAGCCCTGAACTTTTACCCGCGAAAAATCACTTTAAAGGGAAGAAACAAACAACGTTCACTTCACATCCAGAAAAATACGGTTGCTTACGGCACAGGCTCCGACCTTCCTTTTACCTATGACAGAGAAACAGGCGAAAGGCGCCGGACAACCTACCGTGATGTCAGCAATGCCGCCCGCCTGGTTGATGCATTATCCCATTATGACTTTTTTATGTCGCACGGTA
>PWGY01000140.1 GCA_003554665.1 Bacteroidales bacterium
CTAAATCGTACGGCCACAAACCTGACCGGCAGATGGCAAGAGCTTCACCCAAATCGTACGGCCATAAGCATGAACGGGGGATGGCAAGAGCTTTCCCTGATCCGGGCGGATTCCGGACGGATTCCGGGCGGTGATATTTCCAATCTGAATACGGCAAGTAACAGTCTGCAAATAATTTGGTATTTTTGCAGCTGATACAGCTGAGCACAACCTGGTTCAATGCCAAAGGCAATAGAAATCAGGTAATAGCTTCCCGGGAGATCAATATGACAATTTCGAATCCCCTCAAACACAGACCCTTGATTGCCGCCACAGGCCTGCTGCTGGTCATGGCCCTTTTTTATGCATGTGCCAATGTTGTGTCTCCCACCGGTGGCCCGCGCGATGAAGACCCCCCGGAGGTTGTAAGAAGCACTCCCTCTGACAGGGCCACCAACTTCACAGACGATCAGATCCGCATATTTTTCAATGAATTTGTCCAGCTGCACAACATAAGGCAACAGTTGCTGGTTTCACCACCCATGGAGCGCACCCCCGAGGTAACAATAAGGGGGCAGTCAATCGTTATTGATATCGAGGAAGAACTCCGCCCTGAAACCACCTACAACCTGTTTTTCGGAGACGCCATCCGCGATATCACCGAAGGAAATGCCATCCCAAACTTCCAGTTTGTATTTTCCACCGGAAGCTACGTGGATTCGCTATCGGTAATGGGACAAGTTAAAAATGCATACAACCTGGAGCCGGAAGAAGGTATTTATGTAATGATGTATGATGATGTATATGATTCCATCCCATACCTGGAAAGACCCGTTTACCTGGCCAAAACAGATGAAGATGGCCATTTCAGGATCAACAACATGGCAGGGGGAGAATACCTGATGTTCGGGTTGCGCGACGACAACGCCAATTTCCTGTACGATTTACCGGATGAGAAAATCGCGTTTATTGACAGCCTGGTAACGCCTGAATATATCGAAGAACCGGCCATCCCTGAGGATGAAGGTGAAAATGACAATGGGGATCCTGAGGGTCCGGAAGAGGTTACGGAAGAAGAACTTACCACAACCCCCGCAGGTCAGGAAGGAGAAACGGTACCAGACACCCTGCTGCAGGCCGACACACTTTCACCGGCGGATACTTTGCTTCCGGACGAAATGCACGCACCGGAAAATTTTTACACCCTGTACCTTTTCCAGGAAAAGGATACTGCTCAAAGGGTCCTCTCTTCATCACTTGAAAGGCAGGGAATGATCCGGGTGGCGTTCAGGGTACCGTATGATTCTGCCTGGGTAAGGGAAATTCGCAGACCTTTTGATGAAGACGACTGGTATATCCCCGAATTCAGTAACAAGAAAGACACACTCAGAATATGGTTTGCCGATACCGAAAGAGATTCCCTCTTTCTGGAGGTGCTTGACCAGGAAAGGGTGCTTGATACCATTAGCCACAGCACAGTTCCCCGCCGAAGGAGGGAAAAAGACCCTTCAGAGATCGAATACGACCCGCTCCAGATATCCATGAATTACCGGCGTGCTTCCGCTGTTCCCTACCACAGCAACCTGGGCATACGCTCCGAGCATCCCATTGCTGATATTGATCCCGGAAAAATCACTTTATATGAGCACGACTCCATCCCGACAGAGATTAGTTTTAACTTCAGGGATCACCTTCGCCGAACACTTTATATCGAACCGCTGCCAAAACAGGAAACACCCCATCAGTTAAAAATTCTGCCCGGTGCCATTACAGATATTTTCGGGAAAACCAATGACACACTTCAGGCACGTTTTACCACCACCTCCACGGAAAACTACGGAAGGGTGATCCTGAATATTGATCTTCCCCACCATGACAACCAATACATCCTGGAACTGCTCGACAGCAATGAAAATGTGTTGCAGTCCAAAATCATCCGGGACGACGGCACCTATCGTTTTGAATACCTGGATCCGGCTACCTATTCGGTCAGGCTCATTGATGACAAGGACGAAACAGGTAAGTGGGACACAGGCAACTATTTAATGAGGGAACAGCCCGACCCGGTCTATATGTTTCCTGAACCCTTACAGGTAAGAGAAAACTGGGACGTGGAAATGCCCTGGATCATCCAGTGACCCATCGCGGTACACCCCGAATTGTTGCCGTTAAACCTTCAACAGTTAACAAAGTTTGCATCTTTCATCTTACTTCTTGCAATATCTGCCTTAAGTAAACATAAAATCAACTATTTATGCAGGAAATATGGCAGCGGTTTCACATTTATTCTCTATCTTTGCGGCAAAATTCACAGAATTTTTTTTACACAACCATGCGGCGCTGTTACAAAATTAACAGCTCGTCGTCGAAATCATATTTTATACCCTGTTTTTCAACCCTTTAATCACCAACACCAATGAACATATCACACATCGAACACATCGGGATCGCGGTAAAGAATCTGGATGAGTCCATCCGGTTCTATGAAGAGGTACTGGGAATGAAATGCTACTCCATTGAAGAAGTGGCAGACCAGAAAGTACGTACAGCTTTTTTTCAGGTTGGAGACACCAAAATTGAACTTCTTGAATCAACCGATCCTGAAGGGCCCATTGGCAAATATGTGGAAAAGAAAGGTGAAGGCGTTCACCACATGGCTTTTGCCGTTAAAGGAATAGACAATGCCCTGGCTCAGCTGGACGAAAAAGGCATCCGGCTGATTGACAAGGAGCCCAGAAAAGGAGCAGAAGGACTTGACATTGCTTTCCTTCACCCCAAGTCCACCCACGGTGTACTCATGGAGTTGTGCGAAGACAAAAACAAATCGTAACACTTTAATATTCAGGTTGTATGGCTTTCGAAGAAAAAATTAAGGAATTATTAAAAAAACGGGAACTGGCCAAGCTGGGCGGTGGACAAAAAAGAATTGACACCCAGCACCAGAAGGGCAAACTAACAGCCAGGGAACGAATTGAACTTCTGTTGGATGACGGAAGTTTTGAGGAGTTTGATATGTTCGTGACCCACCGCTGTACGGAATTCGGGCTTGAAGACAAGCACTTTTATTCTGACGGTGTGGTTACTGGTTATGGAACCATTGACGGACGTATCGTTTATGTATTTGCACAGGACTTCACCGTTTTTGGCGGGTCACTCTCCCTGGCCTACGCGGAAAAGATCTGTAAGGTAATGGACAAGGCCCTGAAAATGGGAGCACCGGTGATCGGACTCAACGACAGTGGCGGTGCCCGTATCCAGGAGGGGGTAAACAGCCTGGCTGGTTATGCCGAAATTTTTCAGCGCAACATTATGGCGTCCGGAGTAATCCCTCAGATCAGTGGCATTTTTGGCCCTTGCGCCGGTGGCGCGGTGTATTCACCCGCCCTCACCGATTTTTCGGTAATGACCAAAGACAACAGCTACATGTTCGTGACCGGTCCCAAGGTGGTAAAAACTGTTACCGGCGAAACCGTTACCGAGCAGGAGCTGGGAGGAGCCAATACACACGGCACCAAATCAGGCGTGGCCCACCAGATCGCTGAAGATGAGCGGGAAGGCATTCTGCTGATTCGCAAAATGATCAGCTACATGCCCCAAAACAACCTGGAGGAACCACTGATCATACCCAGTGATGACCCCATCGACAGGCTTGATGATGAGCTCAACACCATCATCCCCGAGCATCCAAACAAGCCTTACAACGTAAAAGACATCATTTACTCCATCGTGGATGACAATGAATTTGTGGAAGTACAACGTACCTATGCCCCGAATATCGTGATCGGGTTTGCCCGCTTCAACGGCATGTCAGTGGGTATTGTGGCCAACCAGCCGAACTACCTGGCCGGTGTACTTGACATCAATGCATCCCGCAAGGCAGCACGCTTTGTTCGCTTTTGCGATGCTTTCAACATTCCGCTGGTAACACTGGTGGATGTACCGGGCTTTTTGCCGGGAACCACACAGGAATATGGTGGAATCATTTCCCACGGAGCGAAACTCCTTTTTGCTTATGGCGAAGCCACTGTGCCAAAGGTTACCATCATACTGCGCAAAGCCTACGGAGGAGCCTATTGTGTGATGAGTTCCAAGCACCTGAGGGGCGACCTCAATTATGCCTGGCCCATGGCGGAAATTGCTGTTATGGGGCCAAAAGGTGCCATTGAAGTGCTTAACAACAAAGAGATCCGGCAGATCGAAGACGAAGAAGAAAGAGAAAAGTTCATTGAAAAACGGGAAGAGGAGTACAAGGAAAGATTTGCCACACCTTTTGCTGCGGCCAAATATGGCTACATTGACGATGTGATTGAGCCAAGGAATACCCGTTTCCGGGTCATTCGCGCACTTCAGTCGCTGGCCACCAAAAAGGATGTCAATCCGCCCAAGAAACATTCTAACATACCATTGTAAAACCCATCCTATGAACTATTTCATTTCGCTGCATATGCAAATACTGGCCCAAACACCCACCGTTGACCCGGAAGCAGCCAAATCTTTTGCCCAGCAGGATCCGCACGGTTTTATTATGGCCATGCTTGGGATGGGAATTGTATTCACCATCCTGATATTGATCTACGCCATTTTTTCCAATACACCCAGGCTTTTCGCTCCCACATTCAAGCAAAGGGTGAAAAGCCTGTTTGGGAAAAAACCAGCGGATACCTCAGCTGAGCCTGCAGGAGAATCTGCTGAGCCTGCTGAACTCGACCTTACCGGTGAGATCAACGCAGCCATTGGCGCTGCTATTCACCTGTACCGTTCTGAACTCCACGACTTTGAAGACACAGTACTCACCATGAAGAAAGTGTCCAAAACCTATTCACCATGGAGTTCAAAGATTTATGGTATGCGCAACCTGAATCAACGTTAGATATTAGAAAAACAAGTTTATCCCAACTGGAAAAAAGAAAAGTAAAACCCCATGAGGAAATATAAATTCACCATTCACGGTAATGAATATGAGGTCCACATTAAAAATGTGGAAGACAACGTGATTGACCTTGAAGTCAACGGATCTTCCTATGAAGTAGAAGTGGACAAAGCCATCCAGCCTGCCAAAACACCAAAAATTGTCAGGTCACGTGTAACACATGCCAAAGACTCCAAGCCGGAAGAAGGAACAGGTCTTAAGCAACCTGTAGCACCTGCCGGCAAGATCAAATCGCCCCTGCCCGGCACCATAATCAGCATTTCTGTAAAGGAAGGTGATACGGTTAAGGTAGGACAGAAGATCATGGTGATGGACGCCATGAAAATGGAAAATAACATTGACTCGGACAAGGACGGTAAAGTCGTTTCAATTCCCGTCAGACCCGGTCAATCAGTTATGGAAGGTGACACACTGATAGAAATCGGAGAATAATCGACGTATGGATACCGGAATATTTAGTTTTTTATATGAGCAGGTGCTGGAGTTCACCAACCACACCGCATTCGCGAACCTGACCTGGGGGCATATTGTAATGATTGCCGTAGGCCTGTTTTTCATTAATCTGGCCATTACCAAGCATTACGAGCCCCTGCTGCTGATCCCGATCGGATTCGGCATCATTATCGGAAACATCCCATTTGATCTGGATGCAGACCTTCAGATCGGCCTCTACGAGGAGGGGAGTGTACTGAATATGCTTTACTTTGGGGTACAACGGGGATTGTACCCGCCCATCATCTTTCTGGGAATCGGGGCCATGACGGATTTTTCTTCCCTGCTTTCCAAACCACGGCTGGTACTTTTGGGCGCAGCCGCCCAATTCGGGATTTTCGCCGCTTATGCCTTCTCCCTGTATCTGGGCTTTGACCCTGCACAGGCAGGAGCCATCGCCATTATCGGTGGCGCAGACGGCCCCACGGCAATCTTCCTGTCATCCAAACTGGCACCCGAATTTATCGGACCCATCGCCATTGCAGCTTATTCATATATGGCACTTGTACCGGTAATTCAGCCGCCGGTTATGAAGCTGCTGAGCACCAAGAAAGAGCGTGTGATCCGCATGAAACCCCCGAGGGCTGTTCCCAAGCAGGAAAAGATCATCTTTCCCATAGTCGGGATGCTGCTAACCACGTTCATCATGCCCACGGCATTGCCGCTGCTCGGAATGCTTTTCTTCGGAAACCTCCTGAAAGAAAGCGGTGTAACCAACAGGCTGGCAGAAACCGCCCGGTCTTCGCTGGTGGATATTGTAACCATCTTCCTGGGACTGACCGTCGGTGCCTCCACCCAGGCAACGGTTTTCCTGACCACAGAATCACTGATGATCTTCGGACTCGGAGCCGCAGCTTTTGTCATCGCTACCTTCAGCGGAGTGATCTTTGCCAAGGTGATGAACTACTTCTCGCCGGCAGATGACAAAATCAACCCCCTTATCGGGAACTCCGGGGTTTCGGCAGTACCTGACAGCGCAAGGGTATCACAGCATGTGGGTCTGGAATATGACAAAACGAACCACCTGCTGATGCACGCCATGGCCGCCAACGTTTCCGGTGTAATCGGCAGTGCCATCGCAGCGGGAATCCTGCTGAGTTTCCTGGGTTAATGACCTTCCTGGGATAATGACCTCCTTGGAACAATGACCTCCCTGGGGCAATGAACTCCCTGGGGCAATGAACTGCCTGGGGCAATGAACTTCCTGGGGCAATGAACTGCGAAAGAGCCTGCAGTGAAGCAATGAAGCAATTCATAAAGAGCACAACACTAAAATTGCAGGAATGCCCTGACTAACAAACGGTAACCTGCAAAACACATAAAAAGGGCTGAACCCGAAAGGATTCAGCCCTTTTTATATTACAGTTGGTATTATCAGTGACCTGCTTACACCATTGGTCTTTATTGATCATGACCGGGTTCAACCCCGGCTTGTTTTACCATAGCCTGGGTTCTCCCCCGACCCGTTTCATCAACGGCCAGGTGCACCTTCAACTTTGTTTACCAGTTTCCAGTACGTCTTACCGGAATGCAGCTCAGGCGCCCCCGCTGGCAACAGCAGAAACTCGCCGGGGAGCCTATTTCACAAACACCTTATATTCCCAGGGATCAAGCTCTTTTACTTCGTCATCAGCGAACACATACTGGTCACCGGAGAACAGCTCCGTATAAGTTCCCTGGTAGAGAGCCCCCATCAGTTCAACCTCAAGTGGCTGGTCAGAAAGATTCAGCAGCACAAACACCTTGTCATCATTCTTTTCGCGCGTAAAAGCAAAGACCTGCTCGTCTTGGCTTGTGGTTACCCGGTGAATATCACCTCCGAATTCTCCGTTCCAAAGGGCCTCATTTTCTGACTTCAGATTAAGAAGCGTCCGGTAAAAGTCCTCATACCTGATATCACTCCAGTCAATCTCATCCTTTTCAAAAAACTCCAGCATATGATCCAGCCCGGCTTCCTGCCCGCTGTAAATAAGAATGGTTCCGGGGATGGTTGCTGTCATCACAGCAAATGCCTCCTTGGCCTCTCCAAGCCGGTCAAACACCGTACCAGCCCAGGAATTCTCATCATGGTTGGTGATAAAGTACATTTTGTAAGAGCCGTAAGGAAATCCACCGGCGTCATCAACGAAGAAATACTCGTCAATGGCCTCTACACTCTGCTCTCCGGCAGCTACATCGTTCATAATGTGATGCAACCTCCACCCATAACCGGATTCAAAGGCATGTTCATGCAGTTCAGGGGTTTCGGCTTCAGCCAGCATATAAACCGGCTTGACTTCTTCGAGCTCGGCACGGGCACGGATCCAGAAATCAGTGGGCACATAATCGGCCACATCGCAGCGGAATCCGTCGATGCCGACTTCCTCCACCCAGAAACGCATTTCCTGAATCATGGCATCACGCAGATCAGGGTTGTCATAATCCAGCTGGATCACATCAGACCAGTCCTCGATGGGCGGAAAAAAGTTGCCATCTTCATCGGTTTCATAATACTCCGGATTGGTTTCGGTCCAATAGTGATCCCAGGCGGTATGGTTGGCCACCCAGTCAAGGATGACATACATGCCCCGGTCATGGGCACCGTCTACTATCCGTTTAAAGTCTTCCAGGGTGCCA
>PWGY01000005.1 GCA_003554665.1 Bacteroidales bacterium
GCCCCGAACCGGTTTCCTGCATTTCCCAGCCATACCGGTTCACAAAATCATTGATCGCTTCTTCTTCAGTCTCTATAAGCCGCTGGTTGGAGGTGGCAAACGCTTCCTGCAAGCGGCCGGGATCCGGCAGGGGATCTTTTTCCTTTGAGTCTTCACAAGCTGGTAAAATCAGAAATACAACCAGCAATGCCAAATAAAAAGACCGGAAACAAGCTTTCACACCAGGCATTTCAAAAACTTTCTTTTTTCACCAGTATTTCAAAGTTTGCCAGGGTATCCTGCAGGCTGGCAAAACTTTTTCCTCCTGCAGCATTTTTATGCCCCCCGCCATTAAAATGGCTTCTGGCAAACTCATTGGCATCTAAATCTCCTATCGACCGAAGAGAAACCTTTACATAATCCTCTTTCTCCGTAAACAGTGCTGCTAACCTGATATTCTCGATATTAAGGGCATAATTAACTATTCCCTCCGTATCTCCCTCTCTGTGATTAAAACGCATCAGTTCGTTTTCTGATAAACTGATGTAGGCAGTATCTGCCTCTTTGACAACCTTTAGCTTATCGCTCAGGCAAAAGCCAAGCAACCGCATTCTGTCTTCACTGTATGTACTGTAGATCAAGCGATGTATATGCGCACCGTCAACCCCTTTTTCGATCAGCCGTGCCACGATTTCATAAGTGCGGGGACTGTTACAACCATAACTGAAGGATCCAGTGTCGGTAACGATCCCCGCATAGAGACATTGGGCCACCGCAAGTGAAATGGCCTCCTGGCCCGAAAGTCCTGCCAGACACTCATATAGTAATTCAGCTGTGCTGCTGACCCCCGTATCGGATATCACAAGATCAAAGTCGTTTGCGGGATCAGGGTGATGATCAATCATTATTTTAGCTGCCATACTGGCTTTCATATGTTCTTCAAGCTCGCCAGTTCTGCCCATTCCGTTAAAGTCAAGACAAATGAGCAACTTGGCCGTGGAAATTAACTCCAGGGCTTGGTTTTTATCTTCTTCAGCCACAATCACATGATCATTTCCAGGCATCCAGTGAAGAAAAGAGGCATAAGGATTGGGAGCAACCACATAAACTCTGGAAAAACCATGATCTGTCATCCAGGCATAAAGGCCAAGCGCAGATCCGATGGCATCTCCGTCCGGGTTGGCATGCACCACAATGGTGATGAGCTGTTTTTTATCCTGCAGGAAGTTCTTCAGGTAATCAATGCGTGTGACCTCCAAAATACGCTGGAATTGTTTTTAAAAGCATTACAAAGGTAAGAAAAATGGCTGGTTCCCTGTGGGTCATCGGCCATAAAAGATCATAAAACCTGTTAACGGGGAGAATAAGTTTCAAAGGTGCCATCCTTATAAAATACAAGCACCCGGTTAATGGCAGTTCCTCCGGAAATGGCCTGAGCCTGCTGAACCGCCTGAGCCGGCCGGTTTTCAGATATATTTCCCCCTCCGGTTGTACCATGACTGCCTGAATCTCTGGAGGAATCCGCATCGCTTCCAGGCTTTTCGTTTCCAGGTTTTCCGGATGACTCTTTGATTGATTTGCGTATTTCTGATTCAGGCAAAACGTCATTTCCGGGATTGAAGCCAGGTTCTTCCAGTACATCTTCTTCATCAGGGAATAATGACTGAGAACCCATTGTCATCGGACCTTTTCCGCGAACCAACCATTCTGTTCTTAACTCAGGGAAGTGATCGAGGATTTTTTGAACAAGTTCAAGACTAGGATTATTCCTTCCCGAAAGAATATGAGAAATAGTTGAGCGCGGTACCCCTATATGATCAGCAAACCGGGAAGCAGTCATGTTTTTTGTGCTGATGATGTTTTTAACGCGTTGTACAAGCATAAACGGAATCATTGCAACTGTTTACAATAGTATAAAGATACAAATTCCATGAAATTTTGCGCCTGTATTTGTGAATTTTTATCGAAGTGTATTTGTAAACTCAAGATTTTATTAAATCTATACTAGAGTTGATAATTTTATTTTGCTTATTATTAATATTTTATGAAATATAAAAGATGTTATACCAGACAGCGCTTACAAGGTTTCTAATTTCTAAAGCAGTACTTTATTTAAATATTATATTTTACTGATTTTGAGTTTTTTAAGAGGTGTTTTTGTTTTTACAAAACCAACTATCAATACGTAATTCACATTTATATATTTTTCACATTTAACAACTTAGTAAAAAATAAGCTAAAGTAACTATTTTACAATATTTTAAACTTTTTTATGTTGACATTTGTAATTACCGGTGTATGTTTAAACTATTCACAAGTGTATCGGTTGTATTTGTGAATTGACACCTGGAAGCCAAGATTATGTTTTGTTGTGAACTTATCACACGGGTGAAATTGACTCCGGTCATTGCCACATAAATAATCACATGATTGATTTACGGCAATGGAATAGGAAATAGTTTAGGAGATGTTTATGGGAAAATAGCCGGTGACGGCCTCCCCCATTTTGGCATTGTATCGATGACCATTTATTCTTTTATAGGACAACACTGGTACCATTTATCATTACAAGATGGAGTTTTCTCCAGCACAAGAAAGTCAGATGTTACAATACCGTTATCCTCCTGAGAATCGCATATATTTATACGGTTTGTACCACGGGCAAGAATATGAAAAAATATGGGAGGTATAATCAGGGCTTTTCTATGAATCCACCTCCAATCACATCCGGTCCGTCGTAAATTACAGCTGATTGGCCAGCTGTAACAGCGGAGACATCCTCCTGCAGTTGTACCTGAACAAGCTCGTTTTCCGGAGCGGAAAAAATGATTGCCGGATGACCGGGATCCTTATACCGGATTTTTACGCTTGCCTCCAACTGGTCAGGAAGCGAACTGAATTTGATGGGATTAAACCCGCTTATGGAAAATTCACGGGAAAAAGTTTCCGCTTTTTTGCCCAATACCACTGTATTGGTCTCCGGAATTATGCGTGTCACATATAATGGTTCACCCACAGCCACGTTCAATCCCTTGCGCTGACCGATGGTATAAAACGGATAACCTTTGTGTTTGCCAAGTACATTGCCATCCTTATCCACAAAGTTCCCCTCAGGTGTTTTTTGTTCCAGGCCAGCTACCCTGCGTTTCAGGAAACCACGATAATCATTGTCCGGAATGAAGCAGATCTCATAACTTTCCCTTTTACCGGCAATTTCATCAAACCCTGCTTCCCTGGCCATTTCCCTGATTTCCGGTTTGGTGTATACACCCAGTGGAAACAATGTTCTTCGCAGAAAATCCTGCGACAAACCCCATAACACATAGCTCTGGTCCTTGTCAGCATCGGCACCCTTATAAAGCACCATCCGGTGGTTTTCTTCACGGATTCGTGCGTAATGACCAGTGGCAATATATTTACAACCCAGTTGATCGGCCCTTTTAAGCAGAGCTCCCCATTTGATGAATGTATTGCATAATATGCAGGGATTCGGAGTTCGTCCCTTCAGGTATTGATCCACAAAATCATCGACAATATAACGGTTGAACTCCTCACGAATATCCAGCACATAGTGCGGAAAACCCAGACTGACAGCAAGGTGCCTGGCATCATGAATGGAATCAAGGCTGCAGCATCCGGTTTCCTTTCCGCTGGTGGAGGATTCCGCAAATTCCCATGTTTTCATGGTAATTCCCACCAGTTCGTAACCTTCCCTGATCAGCATCATGGCAGCTACACTGCTGTCCAGCCCTCCACTCATGGCCATTAAAACTCTTCCTTTGCTCATTGATCTGATTTTCCGGTTTGAATTGCAATTCAGGGATTCAGGATACCCTTTACTATAAAGTTAGCAAAATCTCTCAGGCTGGCAAAACGATAATCTACCAGTTGAGAATATGAGGCAGGCACATTGCCCTCACCGACCAATACTGTTAACATACCAAGCCGCGACCCGAACAGCATATCGGAAAAGGTATCCCCAACCATAATACTACGGGTAAAACAAATCCCGGGAAAATCCTCTGCTGCCTGCAGTGCCATGCCTGGTCCCGGTTTTCGCAGAAAACTGTCGCACGCCCGCAGGCCGGTGGCGGAATAAATTCTGCCCACATGTCCACCAACCTCCTTGATTCCGGCAAGCATTTCCCGGTTAATGGCCTCTAAATCCGAAGCCTGCATCAATCCTTTGCCCACACCCTGCTGGTTGGTCACCACCACAATATGCTGAAATATCGGCTTTAGTCCGGCCAGCGCTTCCAGGCTTCCGTCTGCCCATTGAAAATGTTGGGGATTTACCACATACCCCTTACCGGGGCGCAAATTCAACACACCGTCACGATCCAGGAATAAGGACCAGTTGCCCCGGCTGATTTTGCGTTGCAACTCATTCATTTTCTAAACAAAATGGCTTCAACGTTCTCACAAATGATATGTCCGAGAAGCATGTGTAATTCCTGAATGCGGGGAGTGTCTGCAGAGGGAACACGGATAAGTACATCGCAATACTCCGCCATTCTGCGGCCATCGGAACCTGTCATTCCAATCGTCTTCATATCCAGTTCCCGGGCGGTTTTCAGGGCATTGAGAATGTTGGCTGAAGTTCCTGAAGTAGAAAGTGCCACCAGTACATCTCCCTGTCTGCCAAGGGCCTGAACCATGCGACTGTAAACTTTATCAAAGGACTGATCATTGGCAGTCGCAGTCAGAAAAGATGAATTCACGTGAAGGGCTTCTGCGTTGAGGGGATCACGGTCCATGTAAAAGCACCCACTCAGCTCCGCAGAGAGATGCTGGGCATCAGCAGCACTTCCCCCGTTCCCGCAGAACAGTACTTTGCCATTATCCCGGTAGGTTTCAGTGATGAGCTGAATACTGTCTTCCAGCCTGGATAACATGGCTTCATCCGTCAATAACTTCTGTTGCAATTCTATCGATTTTTCGATCTGTTTTCTCACCTCCATGTCAAATAGGTTTTCCTGAGACATCAAACAGGGTGTTCACAAGTCTTTCCCATGAGAAACGTTGCTTTTCCTTTTTTAATGTACCTGACAGGGCTTTCGCTTCATTTTTATTTACAAATCCTGCGATTGAACTTGCAATCGACTCTGGATCAGGATTCACTACATAACCTGCCTTACCATCACTGACCATTTCGGGCAACCCGCCCACATTGGTCACCAGCATGGGCTTCTCAAAATGATAGGCAATTTGTGTCACCCCACTTTGTGTGGCACTCTTGTAGGGTTGTGCCACCAGATCTGCTGCACAAAAATAATGCTTCACCCTGTCGTTGGGAATAAAATGGGTGTGCCATATCACACGGTCATTGATTTTCAGCGATTCAGCCAACTCATAATAGGTTTCCGGGCGGGTATAAAACTCCCCTGCCACAAGCAGTCTGACCGGTAATTCCCTGATCTCTTCTCTGGCAAAGGCTTTCAGCAGGAGGTCAAGGCCCTTATAGTCTCTGATAAACCCAAAAAACAGCACCAGATTTTTCGTATATTTAATACCAAGCTTTTCCCTGGCAACTTCAGACTCTACCAGTTCACCGAAATTATCATAAAGCGGGTGTGGACACAATGCCACACGGGATTTATCCACTCCAAACTTCATCAGTTGCCCGGCTACAGCTTCAGTCATTGAAACAAAACCATGAATTTTTCCCAGGAAATACCGGGTCAGCAAGGAATCCCCGGGTCGTTTCTCGTGTGGCAATATATTGTCTGTGATGGCCACCACCGTAGTATGCTTATTCTTCCGGACCATTCCGGAAATGGTCCCCAGGCATGGGGCCATAAAAGGCAGCCAGTACCTGACCACCAACAAATCCGGCCTGAGCTTTTTCAATTCCCTGCCCATTTTGATCCAGTTGAACGGGTTGATGCTGTTTACCTTCACACGGATGTCAAGATCAGCGGGCGGGGCTTCATCAGAATACTGGGTTTTCCCCGGGAACAATATTCCCGGATACTGCAGCGAAAAAGTATAAATGATCACCTCGTGACCCTGCGCCATGAACTCACGGGCCAGTCTTTCGTTAAATGTGGCAAGACCACCACCCCGCAGGGGATATGCCGAACCGAGGATCACCACTTTAGACATAAACCAACTTATTGTTTTTGAGTACAATTTTCTGTTTGGTCTTCAATTTGGTATTTATTCCTGTCAGGAGCGTTACGGGAGATCAGTTCACCGAGAAATCCGGCAATGAAAAGCAACGTCCCAAGAATCATGGCCAGCATGCCAAAGTAAAACAAAGGTCTTGCGGTCATATGGTAAATAGAAAGGAACAACCGACCGTAAGCCAGGTAACCGGCAATAACAAATCCGATTATGAACAGCAATGTTCCCAGCAGGCCGAAAAGATGCATGGGTTTTTTGCCGAAACGGGTCATGAAGCTGATACTCAGTAAATCAAGGAATCCATTCATGAACCTTTCCAGGCCGTATTTGGTGGTGCCATATTTTCTGGCCTGATGCCGCACCACCTTTTCACCGATCCGTGTAAAACCTGCCTGTTTGGCGAGTACGGGAATGTAGCGGTGCATTTCTCCGTAAACCTCAATGGATTGAACCACCTTGCGGTCATAAGCTTTGAGTCCGCAGTTAAAGTCATGCAGCCGGATGCCCGACATCATACGCGTGGTCCGGTTGAACAGCCTGGTGGGAATGGTCTTGGAAAGCGGATCCTTCCGGTTCTTTTTCCAGCCACTTACCAGGTCATATCCATCCTGCCTGATCATCCTGTATAGTTCAGGGATCTCTTCCGGGCTATCCTGGAGGTCAGCATCCATGGTGACCACCACATCGCCCCTGGCATGACGGAACCCCACATTTAGTGCGGCTGCCTTGCCATGATTCCTGCGGAACCTGACCCCTTTAACCGCCGGATCAGAATCAGAAAGATTGCGGATTATTTCCCAGGAATTGTCCCTGCTGCCATCATCAATCAGCCAGACCTCGTAGGAGAACTTACCAGCTTTCATCACACGGGCTATCCAGTCAATCAGTTCCGGCAGCGATTCCTCCTCATTGTACAGGGGTATAACCACGGAAATGTCCATAAATTAAGGTATTAGCGGAGATCAACGAATTAAAGTAAACAAATGTACGTATTTTTTCATTATCTATATGGAAGTGCTCAGCTTGAGCAACCCCCCTTGTTTTATTCCAAAATGCAGATTTTACCGCGGTGGAAAAGTATACCTTTGCAAAAAATAAGCTCTGAGGAATGCGGGATTTAAGTCAGGGACCGGTTACCCGTCAGATATTTATCTTTGCCTTGCCAATGCTGGTGGGAAATATTTTCCAGCAGCTTTACAATATTGTGGATACCATCATCATCGGGCAATACATCGGTACCGATGCCGTTGCCGCCGCAGGGGCCTCTTTTCCGGTAATCTTCGTACTTGTAAGCCTGGTTATCGGAATTACCACGGGCACCAACATCATCATTTCACAGTTTTACGGAGCCAGGGATTATGATTCTGTGAAGCGGGCCATCGATACAGCCTTTGTGTTTTTGTTTTTTGCCTCAATTGCACTCACCACACTTGGCCTGGTGTTCATTGATGACATCTGGCGCCTCATCGGCCTTCCGGATCATCTTGTACCCGATGCCACCACCTATTTCAGCGTATATGCCTCCGGCATCATCCTGATGTTCGGCTACAACGCCACCAGTGCCGTATTACGAGGTCTGGGCGATTCGCGCACCCCACTCTACTTCCTGATCATATCCACGTTATTGAACATCGGATTCGACCTGCTCTTTGTGCTGGTCTTCGGCTGGGGAATCGGAGGAGTGGCATTTGCCACGGTACTGGCCCAGGGCATTGCCTTTGGCCTGTCAGTGGTCTACCTGAACCGCTTTCACTCGCTGATTCGCTTTAGCTTGACAGGACTGAATTTTGACTGGGATATATTCAGGAAAAGTCTGCGAATTGGCATCCCCACAGGTGTTCAAACCACCTTTGTATCGCTGGGAATGCTTGCCCTGATCA
>PWGY01000213.1 GCA_003554665.1 Bacteroidales bacterium
ATCAATTTCGATACGGCCATCCCAGTTGTCGTGAATTCTCCCCTGCATTCCCATACGGGCACGGCGGTTGTTGAATCCGTTTACAAAATCTTCGGCCTCTGAAATGCCATACAGGGCATCCATTTGCAAGCGGCCCCGAACAGTAAAATTCTGTGCCTGGGCAATGGTTGATAATACAAGCGAAGAGCACAGGAGTACCAGTCCCGTTACAAAGCCTCTGCTTTTTTTCTGCTTCATGCGTTACATGCTTTCGGTTAATTTACTGAAGGAATGACTACAGTGTAATTTACACGAAGCAAAATTCGCCCGGGGTTATGACAGGAATATTTCCGGGTTGTTACAAATACATGAATTTTTTATATTTATTCAACCAGAAGGAAGTCAGGTCTTTGAAGAGGCTCTGCTGAAAAACAGATCAGGCTTTTTGCTGAAGCTCCCGCAGCGCCACCCAGGCCATCAGCCCCATTCCTGTTTCCAGCGCGGATTCATCCACATCAAAAGTGGAGGTGTGCTGGTTGGAAGTAATTCCTTTTTCGATGTTCCGGATACCCAGACGGTAAAAACAGGCAGGTGCCCGTTGAGAATAATAGGCAAAATCCTCTCCTGTCATGGAGAGATCCAACTCTTCCACATTCTCTTTACCCAGAAACTCTCCTGCATAAGTGCGGAAGTCATCGGCCAGCTTTTCATTGTTCACCAGGAAAGGATAACCCTTGTCAATGAACACTTCACAATCGCCTCCCATACCCTGGGCTACAAATACAGCCAGCTCACGAATACGAAGATGGGCTTTTTCACGCCATTCCTCGTCAAAGGTCCGGAAGGTTCCTTCCAGCTTCACCTCGTCGGGAATCACATTGGTGGCCCCTTCGCCACGAATTTTCCCAAAAGATAACACAGTGGGAATGTAGGGGGTGGCGTTCCGGCTGACAATCTGCTGCAGGGCAAGGACAATATGAGAGGCAATCACAACCGGATCTACGTTCAAATGCGGTGTGGCGGCATGACCTCCTTTGCCCTTCACGGTAATATACACTTCATCGGTAGAGGCCATATAACGCCCGCCCCGGATCCCGACTTTGCCCGATGGCAGGCCGGGGGTAACGTGCTGACCAAACATGGCCGCAGGCCGGGGATCATCAATCACCCCCTCCTGTATCATCAAACTGGCACCCCCTGGATAATTTTCTTCGGATGGCTGAAAGATAAGCTTTACGGTGCCCTCCCACTCTTCGCGCAATGCGTGAAGTATCCGGGCCGTTCCCAGCAAACTGGCCATATGCACATCATGGCCACAGGCGTGCATGATACCGGGCACGGTAGATTTGTAGTCCACGCGGTTCTCTTCGTGAATGGGCAGGGCGTCCATATCCGCCCGCAAAGCCACCAGGCAGGAACCGGGGTTGCGGCCTTCGATGCGGGCCACCACACCCGTTTCGGCAACTCCTTCCTCGAAGTCAATGCCCATCTCCTTCAAACGGGCTGCAATGTAGGCGGCCGTTTTATGCTCCTGCATGGAAAGTTCGGGCATGGCGTGAAAATGACGACGGTAAAACACCACATCGTCGAAATATTCCTTTGATAAGGCCTTGATCTTATTGATCATATCCATCATTTAAAGCTTTTTTGGTCTTCGCTAATTTACGCTTTTTTTGAAAAATTCCTATCTTTGAGAAATTGATCACAAATCCTTAAAGCGTCCATATAACCCGCATATGATCCAGATAAAAAAATTCGCTTTCAACCCTTTCCAGGTAAACACCTATTTATTGTATGATGACACAGGCGAATGCGCCATCATCGACCCGGCATGTTATGAAAAACATGAGAAAAAAGAACTTGAAGCCTTTATCCGGGACAATAAGCTGAACCCTGTTGCCCAGCTCTTTACCCATTGCCACATTGACCACATGCTGGGTAGTCGTTTTGTATCGAAAACATACAAAACCAAGCCAATGACCCATAAAGACAGCCTGACTTTCCTGGAGAACGCGAAGGATTACGGCAAGGTATTCGGGTTTGATGTGGACAAGCCGGTTCTGCCAGATGAGTTTTTAAATGACGGGGATGTGGTTCGGTTTGGGAAACAGGAACTGCAGGTAATTCATACTCCCGGACATGCAGCCGGCAGCCTCTGTTATTACCATCCCGGGCAAGGTTTTGTAATAGTCGGTGATGTGTTATTCCAGGGAGGGATAGGCCGCACCGACCTGCCGACAGGCGATCACGACCTGCTGATCAAATCCATCCTGGACAGACTGATGAATTTGCCCGATGAAACCACTGTATACCCCGGGCACGGGCCTGAAACCGACATCAAAACCGAACGCACCGGAAATCCTTTTCTGACAGGTGTGTACTAAAGTGCCTGGTGCAGGACAACCGCGAGGCCAGGCATCCCAGGGATGATACCGGACTTCCTTCCGGAACTCAGACGCCCGCGAACATTCTAATCGTGGTTATCCGCCATAATCGCATTGACTTTTCTTACGATCAGATCCTCATCGATCTTGTTCATGCAATCGAAGTGTTTTTTAGGACATTTGGCATATCCAATTTTAGAACAGGGTCGGCAAGGCAAACCATTCACCTCCACAATGGTTGATCGTTCGGGGTATTCCGGCATATAGGGAACCATACCAAAAGCTGGCACCGTACTCCCCCAGACAGAGATCAGATGCTTGTTGAAAACCGCTGCGATGTGCATCAGCCCGGTGTCGTGCGATATGACCACCCTGGATTTTTTTACCAGGTAAGCTGACTGTGGAAGAGAAAACAGGCCACATGCATTGAAAACATTATCCTTGCAAGCTTCGGCAATATCCCCGCCATTGGGTGCATCTTCGGCCCCACCCAACAGTAAAACCGGCAAAGGCAACTTCCGGCACAATGAGATGATCTTCTCATTGGGAAGCCTTTTGGTGGGGTGCTTCCCTCCGATTACAAAAGCCAGGTAATCCCCGTTCACGAAGGCCGGCAGCCCGGCGGGCATAACATCCAGCCCCGGAGGGAAATAAAATTCCAGCCCCAGCAGGTCATTTTGTGCACCAGCCACGGCCGCAGCCTCAAAATACCTGTCAACCACATGCATATCAGGAAGCCGGTCAATTTTCAGGCGGGTTTTCAGCCATTTCTCAAGGTTCAGCTTCCGGCAATTGCCCGAAGGCTTCCGCAGATTCAGTTTAACAATCAGGCTACGCAAGTTGTGATGGAGGTCAACAATGTAATCGTACTTTTCTTTTTTCAGCTGACTGGCAAGTTCAGCCAGTCTCCCATCAAGCAGAAAAAGTTTATCCACATGAGGGTTGCTGAACAGCAAGGAGGCAAACATTTTCTTGGTAACAAAGTGCACCTCCACATGCCTGCCGGGAATCTTTTTCAGACAGCGCAGTACGGGTGTTGTCAGCACAATATCACCCATGGAACTGAATCGGATTACCAATACTTTTATGTGGTTCTTTTTTTGCATCGAACTTCTGGGAAAACTGAAATATCACAAAAAAACATCACGCCCACAACAAGTTAATATAACCCCGGTTGACACATTTGGCCTGTTTTATATTTGTTGAAAATCAGCCGACAATGGCTCATCGTTTACAAAATCATACAATGTCAGCCGGCGCATTTCATAAAAACCACGCCAGTAGTTACGCAATGCAGTGAGGTAACGTTGTTTGGCACGATCTTTCTCTTCCAGTGCAAGGTTCAGCTCGATAATATCTATGCGCCCGATCAGGAAACGTTGCCTGGTGACATCATAGCGTTTCTCAGCAATGACATCGGCTTTTTGGGCGACCTCCAGCTGATGATCCAGCATATTGAACTGCATCACCTGCAGGAACACTTCCTGCTCAAAATCAACCATGGCCTGGCTGGCCGTGGCGTCAACCAGCTCACGGTTTGATTCAGCCATGCGTACCCTGCCACGCGACACTCCCCAATCAAGTAGGGGAACCTGAACGCCGACAGTCAGGCGTTGTTCATCCAGTGGGTTACGGTATGCCTCACTAAAATCCTCTGCACTCTGGGTCAACCCGTACACAGCAAACAAGTTGGCATTGAAACGGTTGTCTGCCCTGGCCTGATCCACCTCCCTGTCTGCCTCCAGCCTTTGTCTGTCCTGCTCCAGGATTTGGGACCGGTTTTTCCTGGCTTCAGCCAGCGCCACACCCACATCAATGGTCAGCTGGTGAGGTTCCTCCGGAGGCATCAATTCAAGCGGCCGGGTATCGTCCAGCCCGAGGAAGGACCTGAACCTGAAGATGGCGGCTTCATAAGCAATTCGTGACTCTTCCAGGGTGGCTTCTGAATTCAGCACATTCAGCTCCATCTGTAATAACTCGTTTTCTGCAATACGACCGAGTTCATATCGCCCCTTAGCGATTTGGTACAGTGTATCATTGCTCTCCAGGTTGATCTCATTGATTTCCAAATTGATCTGTGCAAGCAACAGGTCAAAAAACAAATCAGTGGCCCGGATGGAGATATCCTCCATGCTCTCAAGATACCTGCGCTCAGCTTCCTCATAACGTATGGGTTCAATGCGCCGCTCCCATTTATATGGGTTGAAAGAAAAGATCGGCTGCCTGTAGCCGATATTGACCGGAGTAGTCATGTATGAAACCTCTGTTTCGTCGTCGCGTATCAGGTCTATGCGTTGCAGACCCGAGCTGACAAACAGCTGCCCGCCGGTAAAGGGAACGGTCTGATTCAGCGACAGGGTTCCGGATGAAACAGCCAGGTTCCTGCGGATAAAAGCATCGCTTCCATCCGGCAAAGTAATACTTTGAATGGTTCGGTTAAGATTGGGGATTGTGGCCTCAAACTGCAGGTTGGGCAAGTACCCCGCACGGAAAGTTCTGAACTGCCAGTAACTTCCCCGGTAGCGATGACGGGCCATCAGGGCATTGGGGGATTGCTTCCGGGCAATGTCCACGGTTTCCTCCAGCCCGAGAAAACGGGGTGGCTCACTGGCAATGGATTGTGACGGTGAAACCACCATGAGGGCCAGAGAAAGCAATACTGAAAATCGAATCATGGGATGAAATTAGATGGTATAGCGAAATTAAAAACGTCATTCCTGAAAGGGTGGAATTTTGCATTCAAAATTATGATTTAATTGCTATAAATAAAAAAATATATGCAATATAAAAGGCATAGCAATATAAGAGTCAAATGATTTGCCAGCCGGAAATAAGACCGGCCGGATTGACTGGCCATAATCCCGGGCCAAAAGCATTATTGCTCTGTCCAATTACACCGGGCGGCGGTATGGATTGGCCGTAATCCCGGGCCAAAAGCATTATAAAAAATGGCAACCCACAAGTACAGCTAAAAAATATTTACCTTCGTAAAGGTAATGATTGAACAACATTGATCACCCCTGAAACCATAGAAAAAATTTTGGATGCCACCCGGATCGAGGAGGTGGTGGGAGATTTTGTGACCCTGAAGAAACGTGGGGTAAACATGATCGGCCTATGTCCATTTCATGACGAAAAGACTCCTTCTTTTACTGTTTCTGCACCAAAGGGAATCTTTAAATGTTTTGGATGCGGAAAAGGAGGCTATGCGGTCAATTTTATCATGGAGCATGAGCATTTTTCCTACCCGGAAGCCCTGCGTTACCTTGCCAGAAAATACAGCATCGAGATCGAAGAGGAAAAGCCCTCACCCGAACAGCAGGAGGCCCTGGATGAGAAAGAAAGTCTTTTCAATCTGTCGTCTTTTGCACAGAAATATTTTGAGGAGCAGTTGCATGAAACTGACGAAGGGAAAGCGGTTGGACTCAGCTACCTGAAAGAGCGCGGTTTTTCACTGGAGGTGATCAGACGCTTCGGACTTGGCTACTGCCCTGACAAATGGGATGCTTTTTCTCAGACAGCACTCAAAAATGGCTATAAAAAGGAATACCTTTTAAAAACCAGCCTCAGCAAAGAAAAGGATCATACAATCTACGACACCTTCCGTGGCAGGATCATCTTCCCCATACACAATCTTTCCGGCAGAGTTCTTGGGTTTGGCGGGCGAATCATGACGAGTGAGGAGAAACGGCCCAAATATATCAACTCCGCAGAAAGCGAGATCTATCAAAAAAGCAAAGTTCTTTACGGGGCCTACTTTGCAAGAAGTCCGATGGCCGCACAGGACAACTGCTACCTGGTGGAGGGCTACACAGATGTGATCTCCCTGAACCAGGCCGGGATCACCAATACAATCGCCACTTCGGGAACCTCGCTTACCACAGGGCAGATCAAGCTGATCCGACGCTATACAGACAATGTAACCCTGCTTTTTGATGGGGATCCGGCCGGGATCAAAGCAGCATTCAGGAGCATTGACATGATTCTGGAAGAGGGCTTAAATGTAAGAATTGTACTTTTCCCCGACGGAGAGGATCCGGATTCATATGCCAGGAAAAACCGGCCTGCAGAAGTAAAAACCTTTGTGGAAGACCAGGCAGCCGATTTCATTTCGTTCAAAACCCGGCTGCTGCTCTCGGAAACGCAGAACGACCCCATCAGAAAAGCCAAACTGATCAAGGAAATTGCTCAAACCATCTCACTGATTCCTGATCCGATTGCCAGAACCCTGTATACCAGGCAATGCAGCGAGATCATGCAGGTGGAGGAAAAGCTGATGGTGGCTGAAGTGAACAAGATCCGCAAACAGCGGCTTAAAAAGCAACTGTTAACTTCACCGCAGGAAGAAGAACTTCAGGATACCCCGGAAATTCAGGCAGACAATCAAACTGCCGAAACCTTCGTTGAAAGCCACTCCCAGGAAAAAGAACTAATCCGGTTGCTGCTGAATTATGCAGATCACACCATGGTATTTGAGGTGGAGAATGAGGACGGCCATATGGAGGAATTACCTGTGAAAGTTGTGGATTTCTTACTGCAGGACATCCGGGATGATAACCTTCAATTTGACCATCATACATGCCAAAAGATTTTTGACCATTTCGCTGAACAAAGAGTTCATGACAAGCTTCCGGGTAGCAACACCCTGACACAACACCCCGATCATGCTGTGCGGGAGCTTGCAGTCGACCCCCTCGCCACAAAATACAGCCTCAGCCCCAACTGGGAAATGCGTCATAAAATATATGTGGTGGAAGAGGAAGAAGACCTCAAGCCACGCGTATTACAGGCTGTGTATGCCTTCAAACTTCGCAAGCTTGAAAAGATGATCGATGCCAATCAGCAATTGATACAGGAGGCCGAATCAGGCGATGATAAGGACGATGAAGTGTTGATGCAACTGCTGGAAACCAGCCGCGACCTGAATATTAAACACCGCAAGTTTGCCACCGCCCTGAACCGGGTCATCACAAAGTAAGCACGGGGGTGGCCTCCCCAATCAATGTCATCCCCAGTGGCTATTTACTGACTCCCGGACAATGACCAACCCAATCACTTAATGGATTTTTTCCCAG
The DNA here is from genome assembly GCA_003554665.1 of Bacteroidales bacterium. Next base: position 7,439 of record PWGY01000213.1, read on the forward strand.
GTGCAATCACTGGCTGAATACGCTTCCCCGGCATCCCCCTGGTGACCAAACATTGATTGGCTCCAAACGATTCCGGTGTTTCCTGTTGTACAAAAACGAACATGAGCGTTCGCTGACGGCCACCCCTAATAAACCGGAAACCACAAACAACAACTCATACTTAACTGACATTCAGTTTTTGCTAAACTTTGGCATCCGGTTTGTTCGATCCATACCGAACAAAAAACCGGAAGTTTTGTTGCTTCGGTATTTGCCGAACCAAAAAAACTTGCTAACTTTGTTTACGAAGCAAATGATTAAACGTTTAACCAATAACCACCGGCCCGTCGATGCCGGCCAACCAGGGCGCGAAGCGCTGTTAACCCGGGGTGCGAAGCACCCGATAAACACAAAACTATGACATTGAATTCTGAAAAAGAACGCTTTATAGAAGACAACGGCCTGCTGTTTGAAAAGCTTGGTGTAACAAGAATGTCTG
>PWGY01000209.1 GCA_003554665.1 Bacteroidales bacterium
GCCAAAAAGATGGGTGCAGCGGCCCAGTTCGGTGAAAAGTATGGGGAGAAAGTCAGGGTTGTGGCTTTCGACGAGGATTATTCTGCTGAATTGTGCGGAGGTACGCATGTGGATGCCACCGGGCAGATCGGCTTGTTTGCCATTGTTTCGGAAGGCGCGATCGCTGCCGGAATTCGCCGGGTTGAGGCGGTAACGGGACGAATAGCAGAAGACCATGTCCGCTCTGTAATGGATGAACTGGATGCTGTCAGCAGTCTGCTGAAACATCCCAAAGATACGGTTCAGGCGCTTGGCCAGGTACTCAGGCAAAACGAGGAGATGAAAAAAGAGCTCGAATCGCTGCAGCAACAGCAGCTGGACCACAAGGCGGCTGAACTTTCCGGTCAGGCAGAAGAACTAAGTGGAGTGAATTTCATTGCCACCCGGGTGGATATGGATGCAAAGTCGGCCAAAGACCTGGCTTTTAAATTAAAGGGGATGGTGCCGGATCTGGTGTTGGTGCTGGGGCACCTGGCGGGCGGAAAGCCCGGTATTACGGTGATCATTTCTGAAAATATCGTTAAGGACAAGGGCCTGCATGCCGGAAATATGGTGCGTGAACTTGCTGCACATATCAAGGGAGGAGGTGGCGGGCAGCCATTTTTTGCCACAGCGGGAGGGAAGGATCCTGGCGGTCTTGAAAAGGCGGTAAAAGAAAGCCGCGATATGCTGAAATAGTTCCGGGCTGTCAACCGCTGCGACTGGCAGCAGGTCCGGTTGTAAACTGCTGGTCGTGTATGATGCACCCGTCTGTGTGAGGCCATTCATGATCCGGAATTCGGTTTTGTTTGAAGGGGACAATCAGGTTGGCCGTTTACAGATTGGCGTTTAACGGTTGCAAACTCTTTTATAGAGGCAATAACTGCAATTGTCCTCATTATCTGTTTGGGTAAATGGTGTGGAAGGATCCATAATCTCCCTGATCATCTCCCTTAGTTCTTTCTCAAATTCAATCAGGTGATCGCCGTTCAGGGCTCCCTTGCCTCCGGGATGTTTCATGACCCAGGAGCCCTCCCGGGGGTTTCGCACAGAGATAATCCCGGGTTCAATCTTTGGTGTTTCCCTGTGGTTTTGCCAGTAAAGCCAGGCATAACTAAGTAATTGAAAGCATTTTGTTTTTTGGCTGTCTGACACCGCCTCCTGCCATTCTTTCAGTGACAGGTCCTGGTCATAAATTTTGGCTGTTTTATAGTCAATGATGCGCAGAACTTCTCCAATTCGATCAATGCGGTCAGCCTTGCCTGCAATGATCACCTTTTCAGAGCCTCCGCTGTGACCTGTAACTTCCAGAGAGGCCCGAAGCGGTTCCTCAAGGGAACCTAAAGTGAGGTGCCGGTTTTCGGAAGCCGCTTCCTGCAGGAACTCTTTTTCTTTCAAAAGCATGTTTTCAAGGTATCGGTGGCAAAGGTGGTAAAGCAAAAGATTTTTGCCTGTCCGGATGTTTCCGCCTTTATACTCTTCCGAAAACCATTTCTGAAGGTAATCCTTCAGCTGTTTTTCCATATTGCCGATCATTTCAGGCTTAATTACCTGCCCGACATAAGGTTTGAAAAGATCTTCAAGGACTCCGTGTACCACATTGCCCAGGGTTCTTGCCTCAATGGTTTCTTCCACTTCCTCACTTTCTTCCAGCCTGATGATTTTTTCAAAATAATACTGCAAAGGGCAGTTGATATAGCGACTCAGGGCCGAGGGGGAAAACCCCTGGCCGGATGCGATGGCAGAGACCTTTTCCATAATCTCTGTGGATTTGTCGATTCGGATGATGCGGGTGCTGCTTTTTCCATCCGGAGCAGGCAGGGATACAAGGTTTTCCCGGATGATGGTATCAGGATTGTAACCGGGAAGTTCGTGCCTGAGTTGGGTAATGAAGCGGCTTTTCTCACTGCTCCCGATGTCGCCACTTTCTGTGTTATAGACAAGGAAGATATTCTCCGACCTTTGCAGGAGCCGGTAAAAGTGGTAGGCGTAAATGGCATCCTGGTCGTGGTGCAACCTCAGACCAAAAGCCTTTTTTACTTCATAGGGAATGAAAGAATGCATGTTTTTTGGTCTGGGGAGCACCCCTTCATTGGCTGACAGAAGTATTACATTTCTGAAATCAAGACTCCGGGTTTCAAGCATTCCCATGACTTGAAGCCCCTGCAATGGTTCTCCGGAGAACGAAAGCCTGGTTTCGGAGGTTACTTGCCTGAAAAGGCGGTGAAGGGTTTTTAGTGATGACAGGAAGGGGAATTCCTGCAGAAAAGCCTCCATTTTCCTGAATATTTTAGCAAAATAATACAGTGATTCAAAATCAGCAAAATAAGGTGTCTGCACAATATCCCCACCCTGTTTGCCGGCTTTTTGCCTGAAAAGCAGGTCGAGTGAATGGGTTATTTTAAGCATTGCCGGGAGTGCATTTTCGGGCTTTTTTATCCAGTTGTCTGCAAGAAACCCGAATGACTGCCTTAAACTTTCCGTATCGCGGATGATGGATTCCAGATCTTTATAATCGAGGAATCCCCGATTGGACTCTTTCATGTCATGAAGCAGCACATTGTTCTGCTCCTGCCCGTTTTCCGGGTTGCGCAGCAGTGCGGCAGCGGCATGGGAGAACAAGTCGCGGAGGTCCTTGTGGTAGAAGGCCTGTGTATGGTCTGCTTCATCCGGGTTTGCCCTGAGGTGCAACCGGAACAGGGTGTCATAAAATGCAAACATATTGGTTCTGGACAGGGGGTAGCCCATGGTTACGTTGATATGTTGCGTTTTGCCGGGCAGCGAGTTCAAAACAGGAATAAGAAGGCTTTCATCTGCCAGCACCACTGCTGTTTGTTCGTCGGTGGTCAGGGTGGCATCCTCCCGCAGAAGGTTCCCTGCGAGCCGGGCCTGGTTGACATTTTTTGCGATGCCCAGCAGTTGTATGTTTTTGGTGGTGTTTTTATAGAGGCCCTTTACCGGATATTGCTGAAAGCGCGGGAGGGTGTGTTTGTATTTCCTGATAAAATGGCCGGCTTCATGGTCATTGTCATCCGCAAAGAACGGATCGGCATCGGTGAGATAATCGGCCTGGTTTTCGTGCAGGAGTGTGCGGATGATAACCTCTTCAGCTTCTGTCAGCGCATTGAAACCGCTGAAAATAATTTTTTTCCAGGGAAGGCCGGTTGAGTCTTCCTGGATTTTACGGGCTGCATAACGCGAAGACAATCCCTGCCAGGCCATTTTTTTTTCGGTAAGATGCTTGCCCAGTTCCCTGTGATAGGTGTGCATTTTTCCGGTAAACGCCAGATAGCTTTTTTGGAATTCAGTGAGGGGCGATCCGTCAGGGTTCCAGGTATCGATGTAGCGAATGTCCTGAAGATAGGCGTATAGCTTTTCCGGGTTTGCGAGGGCACTGTCAACTTCGTCAAAGTCGCGCAGCAGCCCTGGAGCCCATGACATAAAAGCGTCAATGCTTTCGGCGTGTTCTTTTTCCAGTGTTTTGTAAACCCTGAAAAATTCAAACAACAATCCCATGTTGTCAGGAATTGTAAAGCCGGTAATCTGGTTAATGAAATCCTCAATGCTGAGGATATCCGGTGCCCAAACGGCTTTGGTGAGTCCGGCAGCAAAGTGTTTGCGCAAAAACAACCCCGCCCTCCGATTTGGTGTTACCACGCATATATCGCCTGTGCTATCAGGGTATTCGGTAAGTATGTGGCTGGTGACTTCCTGGAGAAAACTCTGCATAGGCATTTTGGTTTGTCGGGTGCTGCGCACCCTCCGGTTAGTCGAGTGCTACGCACTCTCCGGTTAGTCGGAGGCTTCGCCTCCTCCGGTTAGTCGGCGCTTCGCGCCTCCGGTTTGTCGTGGCTTCGCCACTCCGGTTAACGGGGCTGCGCGCCTCAGGTTGTTGGTTTGTTGGTTGTTGGTTTTCATGGGGCATTTCTGTTCTTATGTGGTCATAGGGCATTCTTATTGTGTTCATGGGGCATTCTTATGTGGTGATGTGACTGCCAGGTTTTGGCGGGGCATGTGTTGAAGCATGGCCTCGGCCTTTTTGAGTTTTTCAGGGGTGCCGGTGTCGGCCCAGAAGCGGTGATCGTGCAGGTAAGGCATGATGCGGTGGTGCGGGGCCAGGCGCAGGTAAAGGTCTTTAATTGAAAACCGGCCGGTTTCGGTTATCAGCCTGAGCAGTGATGGGTCTGCCAGGTGGATCCCGCTGAAAGCCAGTTTTTCCGTTCCGTCAAACGTTGCGGATCCGGGGTTCGCTGTGCTTTTGTTTGTCCAACCAACAAGTTGTCTGTCTTTCCATAAAAAATACCTGGATGATTGCCGGCGGGTTACGGCAAGGGTTGCAAGTGGCTTTTCTTTTTCATGTTTGGCCAGCATATCCTGAAGGTCTATTCCGGCCAATACGTCTGCATTGTAAATAAAAAAGGGGTGTATACCCTGAAGCAATGGTGCAGCTTTTTTAATGGCACCGCCGGTGTCGAGCAGCTCATCTGTTTCATCGGAAACATGAAATTTCACACCGGGATAATCCAGTTGTGCGATGAACTCCTTTATCATGTTTCCGTGGTGGTGGATGTTGACCACGATATCGCTGACCCCGGCAGCGATCAGTTTCTCTGCTGCATGAAGCAACAGTGGTTTTCCCCCGACTTCAATCAGTGCTTTCGGGGTTTTGTCGGTCAGTGGTTTGAGTCGGCTTCCGAGGCCTGCTGCAAGAATAATGGCTTTCATATGTGATCTTTGCTGACGTTCCTCTGGTTTGTCCGGGTCAGGCCCCTTGCTGTTAAAATCGGCTGCCCCCTGGCTGGCAGATGCTGTGCACCCTGTAAATAACAGATGCCGTGCGCCCTGTAAATAACCTGTGGCCCTTACGGGATTCAGTCAATAACTTTCCCTCAACGATGGCTTTCTGACTCCCAGTTTCCGGCTTCCGTATGTGTCAAATATACAGCGATATTATGATTATTCCGAAGGTGTTTGGCCAGAAGCTCGGCGCAGTAAACCGAACGATGCCTGCCTCCGGTGCAGCCAAAACAGACTGTGAGGTTGGTAAATCCTCTTTTTTTGTAGGTTTCTACTGCGGAAGTGACCATTTCAGTGGCGTGGTTGACAAATTCCGAAACCTGGTTTTCAGCAGAAAGAAAACGGATCACGGATTCATCCAGGCCTGTCAGCAGCTTGTATTGTTCTTCCCGTCCGGGGTTGGGCAATGACCGGCAATCGAATACAAAACCACCTCCGTGGCCTGAATGGTCAAGCGGAATGCCCTTTTTATAAGAAAAACTGGATATCGTAATCGTTAATCCTTCATTGGGCGGAGGGATCAATTCGGCAGGTTTGCAGGCGGCCAATTGCCTGACCAGTTTGTTGAGGTAGGGGGTTGCCCCGGGAAGCAGCTCCTGCTCGCCGAGCCAGGTGAGGTTGCGAAGGGCATAAGGCAGGCTGCGGGTAAAGAAACCTTTTTTCTCAATGCCGCCACGGAAACCATAGGTTCCGAGGGCTTGCAGTATCCGCATCAATACAAAATCATAAAAGCTCTGGCGGAATGCCTCCCGGTTAAGGGGAATCTTTTCTTCCACACAATCCATGTAGAAAGCAAGCAGTTCGGTACGAAGAGATTGCGGAAGGTCTGCTTTGGCATCAAACAGCAGGGAAGCGATGTCGTAGGCCGGAGGACCCTTTCTTCCTCCCTGGTAATCAATAAAAAAAGGTTCGTTGTTCATGATCATCACATTTCTGGACTGCATGTCGCGATACATGAACATGGCTCCCGGATGATGCTTAAAGGTTTTGTCCGGAGCATGAAGTAACTTGTTCATCAGGGCGTTGAAGTCATCTTCAAGCAATTGTTCATCAAACTGAATCCCGGAGGTTTTCAAGAAGTAATACTTGAAATAGTTCAGGTCCCATTGCATGGATTGCCGGTCAAAGGAATGACGGGGGTAGCAAACGCCGAAATCAATCTTTTTGGCCGCGTCGAACTGAAAGACGGGCAGATGACGGATGGTCTTTTTGTAAAGTCCTGTGATTTCGTCATCAAAGGCATTGTTTTGTCTGCCGCCATTCAGGGTATTGTTTTGTCTGTTGCCATCGAGGGCATTGTTAGGTCCTCCGCCATCAAAGGCATTGTTTTGTCTGCCGCCATCAGGGGTTTTGCTTTGTCTGCGGCCGTCAAGGGTATTGTTTTGTCTGTTGCCGGGGAGCAGGGAAAAGAGGGTGGTGTCACCCAGGTCTTGCAGGAGGTATACACCGGCCTCCCGGTCTTCTGCAAATATCTCAGGAACGGGCAGCCCCGTTTCCGAAAAAATCCGGCTGAGGGTCAGGAAGGCCAGGTTTTCCCGTTTGTCGGGGTTGCAGGCTGCAATTGCAGTTTTTTGGCCTGACCGGATCCTGAAATACTGACGGTTGGATCCGGACCGGGGAAGTGGTAGGACCTGCTCAGCTGTTTGTCCGCACCAGTCAGTGAATAATTTGATGGCAACCTTTTCTGCCAGGTTTTCCATGAATTCATTGTTTAGATGCCAGTCCGGGGTTTAGATGCCAGTCCGGGCATGATCACCTCTGGCTGCCGCCGGCCGGACGACCTGTGAATGTTTCGTTCAAATGCAAAAATACGATTTTTATGATGTGGTGGCCGGCATTGGGGTATTGATGGAAAAAGCCTATTTTTGTTTAAAAGATATTTTTTCATCAAAACCCATTTGATATGAACAAGCAAAGCGTTACCGATATTCTCAAGCAGGCCATCATTATGGAACACAGGGGCAAGGCGCTCTATGAGCAGGTTGCATCCCAGACCGGCAATGAAGATGTGCGGAAAATTTTCAATGTAATGGCAGAGGAAGAGCAGACACACATTGACTTTCTCCAGAAACAACTGGCTCACTACAACAAACAGGGCAGTTTCGATAACAATGAACTGGAGAAGGCCCCTGATGGCGAAGCCATTGCCAATACCATTCTTGATGAAAAAATGGTAAAGGATATTTCCGGATCCGGATTTGAGGCTGCCGCCATTTCTGCTGCCATTGACATGGAGAACAAATCAGTGGAGGTTTATTCAAAGCGTGCTGCTGAAACAGATGATCCCAATGAAAAGGAGTTGTTTGACTGGCTCGCCAACTGGGAAAAAGGGCATCACAAACTGCTGATTGACCTGAACCAGCAGCTGACCGAGAAGGTGTGGTATGACAACAACTTCTGGCCGTTTTAGGTTGTTGAGAGAACCCGGCTTTTGTGCCGGAGTATTAACCTGTTAAATAGTTTGTGTCATGAAGGCACCCAAAGAGATTACCAAGGTTACCACCCATGTTTTGCAGGAGATGAAACTCCGGCAGGAAAAAATTTCCATGCTTACCGCCTATGACTATTCCATGGCCCGCATTGTGGATCGCTCCGGCATTGATGTGATCCTGGTGGGAGATTCTGCAGCGAATGTCATGGCCGGCCACAAAACGACTTTGCCCATTACCCTGAATGAGATGATCTACCATGCCAGTTCGGTGATGCGTGCGGTTCAGCGGGCACTGGTGGTGGTGGATATGCCCTTCGGTACCTACCAGGGAAACAGTCTGGAAGCCCTGTTGTCGGCCATCCGTATCATGAAGGAATCCAATGCCAATGCCGTCAAGATAGAAGGCGGGCAGGAGATCATGGAATCTGTTGACAGGATTTTGTCGGCAGGGATACCCGTAATGGGGCACCTGGGGCTGACCCCGCA
>PWGY01000020.1 GCA_003554665.1 Bacteroidales bacterium
GGAAATGCCCTGAGGATAAATTCAATCAGAAAATGACGGAAATACAGAAAAAGAAAAATGTAAATGGGCACAATGAAAACAATGGTAACCGTGGTGGCGGTGGCAATGACCCCCTGGGTCAATGTGGCCATATTGTCGTACAGGTAGTTGAAGAGCACCCCCTGAATATCATCAAACGATATGGGCACTGCACCTTCAATATGCCGGCCGGTAAACTCATTGAAAACGTCAAGCAGTTCGGCCATGCGCCGCTCGAGCATGGACAGCTCATCGGCAAAGCCCAGCAACTGGTTGTAGAAGAAGTAAATAAGCCCGAACAAAAACCCCAGCAGGGCAATAAGACTTAAAAAAGCCGAAAGTATCTTATGAAAACCGCGCCTTTCCAGCCAGGAAGCCATGGGGCTGATCAGTACTGCCAGCAGACCCGAGATCATCAGTGGCACCAGAATTCCTTTGGCGGTGATCATGATGAATACCGTAAGCACCAGTGTTAACAACACCAGAGGCACTTTAACATACAGGGGAAATTTTTCTTGTTTCATTGCGCTATGTAATCTGGACAGTTACTATTCAGTTCCTCAGAATCATTTTTCGTTGCGTGCCGGAAAAGATATAATGGTTGAACCACCGGACTGTTTTTTACCTATGATGGGTCAAACAATGGGGGACGTCGGGTATGATGTCCGCTGTATTCCTGCCAGGCCCTTGCCAGTGAAATCATTTTGTCCTCACCATGTAACTGACCCAGGAAGGTAATACTCAGGGGCGACCCGCCTTCGGTAAACCCGTTCGGAGCAGTTATGGCCGGGTGCCCGGTAAGGTTGGTTACCAGCAACTGATTACCACCATATGAAGGGGTAACAATCACATCGTAATCAGTCATCAGTGCATTCACCTCTTCCACCAGCAATCTTCTGACCCGGTTTGCATTGATATAATCTACGGCCGGGATGAAACGCGACGCCCGGAACAAATTTGGCCAGGCGTTCATGGCCTGATTAACAAGCAGGGAGTCCCTGCCCGACACGGTCAGTTCGTCAAACGCAGCAGCAGATTCAGCATACAGGATAATCCGCAGGGCGTTCGCCGGCACAAGGAAGTTCCAGTCAACCTCTTTGAGTTCAATGCCCATGTTGGCCAAATCTGCAAGCACCTGATTATCTTGCTCCGCCCCCGTATAGTCTTCTTCAAAAAATGCGGCAATATAGCCGACACGCAGTCCGGTTACATCAAGATTCGGATCATAGTTAAAACCCGCATCCACGAGACTTCGATCCTCGCCGTCAGGCCCGTTGATCACTTCCAGGACCATAGCACATTCTTCCGCACTCCGGGCAATTGGACCTATTTTATCCATGCTCCAGCTGAGCGCCATGGCTCCGTCCCGGCTCACCCTGCCGTATGAAGGGCGTAACCCTGTCACGCCACAGCGGGTGGAAGGTGAAACGATACTGCCAAGGGTTTCTGAACCCAAAGCAAAAGGGAGCAAACCTGCCGACACAACAGCGGCCGATCCTGCAGATGAACCACTTGACCCGTCGTCCGGATTCCAGGGGCTCCGGGTTTTTCCATCAAACCAGACATCACCCATGGCGAGTGCTCCAAGAGACAGTTTGGCAGTAAGTACTGCCCCTGCTTCATCGAGCTGCCTGACCACAGAGGCTGTATGATCAATAACCTGATCCTTAAACGGCATGGCTCCCCATGTGGTTGGATATCCCTCCACGGCGAGCAGGTCTTTCACTCCATAAGGAATCCCGTGAAGTGGCCCGAAATAATTTCCGGCAGCAATTTCACGGTCAGCAATCCGGGCTTGTTGCAACGCCCGCTCCCTTGTAAGGGTCACAACCCCTTCAATGGTTTCATCATGTTCCTCCAGCCTGTCCAGGAAGAACACAGTCAGCTCCTCAGAAGTGATCTTCTGATTTTTAAGCAGTATGGCAAGCTCCGGAATGCTGTAATAAGCAAGTTCCTCATGGTTTTCCGGCAAGTAAATGTCATCAGGCAACTCCCATGGGATGTCTCCTTTTTGAGCCGGCAACTCAAAGCCCTGAGGCAAAGGATCAAACTCCAGGGCAGAACCCACTGAGTTGTCCAGCCGGGCCTCACTGATTGCTTCTCCTGACTGGCGATGCAGTCGAACCGTGGGCATCATATTTTCCAGTTCTGTCTGCGAAAAGGAAAAACCCAGCAGTCGTCCTGCTTCCTTAACCGTATGAAGTGATATATCCTCCATTCTGGCAAAAGAAAAACCGGCCAGAAATGCAAGAACCAACAACCAGGAAATGGTTCGACTGCTTCCGGATAACATTTTTTTCATGGCCTGATAAGTTTGTTTTCAGCCTGAGGCCGATGGTACAGTGCTTTTTAGCATGAACCGCAATTCATGCTGCAACAAGGCAAAAATTGCTGCCATAAAGGTATGATTTTTCAATTACTTCCGTGACGGAGAACGATAAACCAGGGGCAAAAGCACCAAGGCATTCCGGGCCCGGATGGCGGACTTCCGGAAATAATTCAAGCAAAGACATGCCGGAAGCCAGGAAGTTAACAACAAACTGCCACAGAAACAGCTGCAGCTTATAGCTTACGGGAGCCATCTCCCCCCATAATATCTAACAACTCTTTGGTTACCATACTCTGCCTGACTTTATTGTAACGAAGATTCAAATTTCTGAGCATATCGTCAGCATTGTCAGAAGCCTTGTGCATGGCCGTCATACGACTTCCGTGTTCGGAAGCGGATGCATCCAGTAAAATGCGGTAACAATTGTAGCTGACATACTGCTCCGTCAGATAGCTGAGCACATCATCCCGGTCGGGCTCAAGAATGACCTTTCTGTCTTCTTTCCAATCCTGTCTTGTTTTACCGCTCAACCGCTTAACGGACAAAGGAAGAAATTGCTCGGTGATTATATCATGCGTCACTGCATTTACGAAACGGTTGTATACCACCATTACTCTTGCAAAAGATTCTTTCAGATAAAGATCCGTAACCTGCCTTGCAAATCGATCCGACGACAGATAGTTGATTTTTTGCATAACCTCACCATCAATGGATTCCACATCAAACGCTCTTTGCTGAAAATAACGGGCCGGCTTTTTCCCGAGCACCATCAACCTGACCCTGTAACCTTTCTCCTGAAGTTCATTCATCTGTTTCAGTGTCTCCCTGATCACCATCAGGTTATAGGTGCCGCAGAGGCCTTTGTCGGACCCCACGCAGATCAATAACACCGACCTGGCTGCTCCTGGCCGCATGACTGGATGCCTGTGGAGCGAAGAAAGACGCAGGACCACCTCGCCCAATACCTGACCCAATCTTTCTACATAGTCGCGGAGGCTAAGCATGCGACCCTGCACACCACGCAATTTGGATGCAGCCACAAGCTTCATGGATCCGGTCACTTTCCTGGTCGACCGAATGGTAGCGATCCGGGTACGCAGCTCCTTCAAACTGGCCATAACTTTCAGGTATTGTCTTTTTCTGTTTTTAAGCTAAAGCTTCTCCGGCTGCATGGCCGGATTCACCTTGCTGCAGTGAAAGCATCCCTTTCTTTACCACTGTTACCGCTTCTCTGAGAGCCATTTCACCGTCCTTGTCCAGCACATCCTTTTCCAGTTGATCAAGGAGGTCTGAATACTTTTCATTCAAAAGGGCAATGAGTTCTTTTTCAAATTCTTCAACTTTTTCAACAGGAATGTCCATCATCAACCCCTTTGTGCCGCAAAACAACACGGCAATTTGCTCTGATACAGGCATCGGGGCGAACTGAACCTGTTTCAGCACACGAACATTCCTGGCCCCTTTATCAAGAATACGTCTTGTCTCCGGATCCAGGTCAGTACCGAAACGGGCAAAAGCCTCCAATTCCCTGTACTGGGCCTGATCAATTTTCAGGGTGCCCGCAACTCTTTTCATGGTTTTCATTTGGGCATTCCCCCCCACACGGCTGACTGAAACCCCCACATTGACAGCAGGACGGATGCCTGCATTGAAGAGATGCGCTTCGAGGAAGATCTGACCATCGGTAATGGAAATCACATTGGTCAGGATGTATGCCGAAACATCTCCTGCCTGTGACTCAACGATCGGCATTGCAGTCAGTGATCCCCCTCCTTTAACCAAAGAACTGACAGATTCAGGGATGTCATTCATCTCTTTGGCAATTTCATCTGAAGCAATGATCTTCGAGGCACGCTCAAGCAGCCTGGAGTGCAGGTAGAAAATATCACCCGGAAAAGCATCCCGGCCGGGAGGGCGACGCAGCAAAAGGGAAACCTCCCTGTAAGATACCGCCTGTTTTGAAAGATCGTCAAATACTACCAGCGCATGCCGCCCCGTATCACGGTAGAACTCGCCGATTGCCATGCCGGCAAACGGGGCGTAAAACTGCATGGCAGCAGGATCGCTGGCTGTAGCTGAAACCACCACCGTATAGTCCATGGCCCCGTGATGCTTCAGGTAATTCACCGTATTGACCACCGATGACCCTTTTTGCCCGATGGCAACGTAAATACAATAAACCGGCTCCCCTTTCTCATAAAAACGGCGCTGGTTGATAATGGCATCCAGGGCCAGGGCTGTTTTCCCGGTCTGCCGGTCACCAATGATCAGCTCCCGTTGCCCCCGACCTATTGGAATCATAGCGTCTATGGCCTTGATTCCGGTCTGCAGGGGTTCATTTACCGGTTGACGGTAAATCACCTCGGGTGCCCGGCGCTCCAGGGGCATCTCAAAAAAAGGACCCTCAAGTTCCCCTTCACCGTCTATGGGTTCGCCAAGGGTATTCACCACCCTTCCTTTCATTGATTCTGCGGTTTTTACGGAAACGATCCTACCAGTGCGTTTCACCACATCTCCCTCCCTGAGTCCCCGTGAATCACCCAGAAGGACCACTCCGGCATTGTCTTCCTCAAGATTGAGCACCACGCCTGTAAGCCCTGAATCATTGCAGGCAACCATCTCACCCGACCAGGCATTGGCCAAACCGTATACACGTGCAATCCCGTCACCGACCTGAAGTACGATCCCGGTTTCCTCCAGTTCCGTTTCCATGGTAAAGCCGGCCATTTCCTGCCGCAATATGGCCGATATCTCAGAGGGTTTTATTTCAGTCATATGGATGCGATTTTTTCAGCCCCAGGTGTTTTTTTACCTGGTTAAGCCTGTTTCTGACACTGGTATCGTAGCGCTTTTCACCCAGAAACAAGATAAAGCCGCCAACAATTCCGGGGTCAATTGATTCTTCAAATTCGATGTTATAGGGTGTGAGTTTTTTTGCAGCCGCCAGTGCCTCTTCCCTCAGGTTCTCATCCAGTGGTTGGGCAGTAATGATCCTGACAGTCTCAATACCCAGATGCCTTTTATACACCTCCCGATACGCAGAAGCAGTGCCCCCCAGAATGTTGCCCCTCTGCTTCCTTACAATGATGAGTATAAACTGAAGAATCAACGGTTCAATCCGCCCCTCAAACAATCGCCTGATTATATTTTGCTTTTTACCAACGCGAACCACGGGGCTTTTAAGACTGATGGACAGTTCTTTATGCCCATTTAAAACCACATCCACCAGTTTCATGTCCGCGTATGACTGCTCCAGCATCCCGTTATCTTCAGCAAGTAGCAACAAAGCCCTGGCATAGCGTTTATACAAAATCTGGCTTTCCGGATACATTCGAATTTATGTTTGCGCGTACAGTTAATTCACAGCCACTTCATCCAGCAACTTTCTAACGTAAATGGTATTCCGCTGTTTATCACTGAATTCCTCTTTAAGAATTTTTTCCGCCAACTCAACAGAAAGGGCTGAAAGCTGATCCTTTATCTCCTGCATGGCCTCTTTTTTGTATTTATTCACCATCTCCTCCGCACTTTCAGCCAATATACGTGTTTCCTCACGAGCATTCTCCCTTGCATCCTCAAGAATGCGTGTTGCATCCTTTTCAGCACGTGCAATAATCATCTCCCGCTCCTTCTCAGCCTCAGCAAGCTTCTCAGTCTTCACAGCAGCCAGCTGCGTCATTTCAAATTCAATTCTTCTGGCGTCTTTAAAGGATTTGGCCAATAGCTGCTCCCTGTCATACAGCACTTCAAGGATGGGCTTCCATGCATATTTTCGCAAAATATACAACACACACCCAAATGCTACCGTCATCCAGAAAATCAGACCCAGGCTGGGCATCAACAGTTCCATAATTCCGTTATTTTAAAGGTTTTAACTAACCCGGCAGCCAGCCACGGTATACACAAGGCAGATCCGCGCAGGTTTAGCCGGTTATTTCAACTGCCTGAAACAACTTTCGTCACTATACAAACAGCGTAAGAAGCACAATCACCAGGGCAAAAAAGGTAACCCCCTCAATCAGGGCAGCGGCTACCACCATGGACGATCGCAGGTCATTGCCTGCCTCGGGCTGCCTGGCAATATTGTCAATGGCACTCCGGGCAATTGAGGAAATTCCATAGGCTGCACCAAAGACAGCAATCACACCCGTCAGGGCAGCACCCAGTTTCATCCACTCATGGGCAATATCAACTGAATTGAGCAATACGAACAATGAATCCATAATAGTTTGGTATTGGTTTAAAAAAGGTCAATGACTGCCTTTTGGAACAGCCATACCGAAAAAGAACGCACTAAACAGGGTAAAAATATACGCCTGCAGAAAAGCAACCAGAATTTTTAAGAAATTCAGAAAAACCAGAAACAGGACACTCACTGGCGCAATGACGTAACCCATAAAAAGGCTTACTGAACCCAACACAAAAATCAGTGAGGTAAGGCTGAGTATCACCATATGCCCGGCCGTCATATTGGCAAACAACCTGATCATTAACACAAATGGTTTAATCAGAGCCCCGGCAATTTCAATGACAGGCATAATTGGAACCGGAAATTTCAAAAAGATGGGCACCCCTGGCATATTAAACATATGCTTCCAGTACTCCCTGTTGGCAAACCAGTGCGTGGTAAAGAAAGTGAACATGGCAAGCACAAAGGTTACGCTAATATTTCCCGTCACATTGGAACCTCCGGGAAACACCGGAACAAGCCCCATCAGGTTATTCAAAAAGATAAAGAAAAAGACAGTAAGCAAATAGGGCATAAAACGATGATAATCCGGACCGATAGCCAGAATGGCAATCTGGTCACGCACAAACACAATCAGGGGTTCAAAAAACGCAGGAAGCCCTTTTGGGGTTGCATGCACCCCTCCCTTTTGGTAACGGCGTCCGATACTTATAAAAAGAAAACATATCAGAGCGGAAGCAATAAAAATGGATGCCACATTTTTGGTAATGGAAAAATCGTAAATGGTTGACGCCTCAGGATCAGGGGTTACACCATCTTCCCCAACCTTTACAATCCTCCCCTTGGAGGGTCCCTCAGCTGCAATGCCAAAACCCCTGTAAACACCATTGCCCGAGGTCAGGCGGCTGCTGGAAAACACAAAGAATTGTTTCTCGTAAATCAGAATTACCGGCAAAGGAATCGAAACATTGTACCCGCGAATATCGAACAAATCCCAACCGTATGTATCCAGCACATGGTCTACGATTACCTTCCTGGCATCGAATGCGGGGGCACTGAGCTCAGCATCGTCAATTTCATCACCCACCACCAGCGAAAGTTCTGTATCGTCCCGGGCGGTTTCAAATCCGGGCTCATCCATCCCAAATGCCAGCTGGGTCAAGGAAATGCACAAAACTGTCAGGACAAAAAAAGAGGTGACAATCGGGCAAAGTCCAGCCTTTTCCTTACCTGCGGTTTTCATGAGCACATCCTTTTGGTGAAGGCACACCCCCCTTTGCGTTGAATCACTGATTACACACCTGATTTATGAATTTCTCAGATCATGGTACAGGTACACAACTTCAAATATTGTAAACGCAAAATAGAAAACAAAAAATGTGACAATAAAAGCAAGGGCATCTTCCGGAAATGCAAATGCATACAACACAATGGTCAACAGATAAATGATAAACCTGAAAACCGTAACCGCCAGATACACGTCAGTGAATAGGCGGCCTGATCTAACTCCCGGAAAATGAACAATATATTTGGATAATAATACAAGCAGGTAGAAAAAGGGCACATACGCCCAGAAAACATCAGATACCCATTCAACAGGAGCCAGCCATGCAAAAAGCAGGTATACCAGCAAAAGCAATACTGCATAAATGGTTAACTGCTTTGCAAACCGGCGGATGTTCATTTTGTTTTCTCTGTTTTAGCCTGCGGGGTTTCCCTGTCCATGGAACAGGTACCGGAAAATTTCGCCCCGGGTTCAATGGACAGCCTGTTGGTAATAATATCACCGAGAAAAGTAGCGGAAGCTTTCAGTGTCAATAACTCAGACACATCTGCCTTACCCTGCACCCTTCCCGAAAAATCGGCATTTTTACAAAAGATGTCTCCTTCAACCGTTCCGGTATCCCCGATCACGATCTTCCCTTCAGAATGAACTTCCCCGATGATTTTACCATCAATCCTGACATCTCCCTTGGACTGGATCTCCCCTTTAATTACCGTTCCTTTACCAACCAGATTTATTGCTGTGTGATCAGGTTCTTGTTGTCTTGCCATGCTGTTACTCCTATTAAAAAAATTAAACATTATTTCCTACGCATATGCGCAATACGTTTCAACAAATGTAAGAAAAAAGTACGCCAGTTTTTGCTGTTACTCTTGTAAGTAATAGTACCGGAAAAAGGTTCGGTAAGCGTCAAGTTCTTTATCCTGATAGAGCACAGGATAATTATCCACAGATATCACAAAGCTCTCCATTTCCCCTTCCTGACTTTCTTTGATGACCCCGGCATCTTTCAGCTCTGCCAGATATTCCATACTGCTGTCTTTCCCGGGAAAATTTGTGACGGTGATCAGCTGTTTTCCATCTTCAAAAAAGACATTGTTAACGGACAGCCTGTCTTCTTCGCGGGTCTCCTGGTTGAATTCAGCCATTGAATCATTCACGGAAACCGGATCCGCATGATCCGTATTAAGCACCATTACAAAAAAATGAATTACTTCAGGGTCAAAAGTGTAAGGTGAGTCAACCGGTGCATCCTCACTCCTTTCCCGTTCAGTCTTTTCAGCAGGTTCTGATGCAGCAGTTCTTTCCGGTGAGTCAATTGAGGCAAGCAATAAACTGGCTGGTTCATACACAGGTGTGTCCTCAAACTCAGTCACCACCCTTTGCAATTCTTCACGATAACCGTCTTCTTCAGTTTTTCTCAGCGACAATGCATGAAGGTAGGCAAAACGGGCTCTGAACTCTTTGGAAACTTCCATCGTATCCAGTGCCTTATAGTTGCGCCGTACCTCTTCATGCCTTCCTGCAAAAAAGGCCTCATAACTTTCGCTGTAAAGTCGTTCGGAAGAACTTTGCCGTTCACGGACCTGTTCTGCGTATTCAGGATCTGAGAGCATACGGGCAAGCTCGCTGTCAGGGTAAGCTGTTACCAGGTCGTTCTTGACCTGTTCGGCGCGGTTATAATTGCCCATATCACGATACAGGTTGTAAAGGTAATAATATGCCTGCATTTCCCTTTCAGAACCGGGGAAACGCCTGATCAACTCCTCAAAACTTTCAATGGCATTTTCCCTGTCTCGCAGGTGATCCCTGAATATCATGGCCTTCTGAAAATAAGCCTGCATCATCCGGCGCTCAGAAGCAAGCATTTGTTCTTCGGTATTTGGGATATTGGCCAGATAGGCATCTTTGTCATAAATATCTTCAACTGTTCCGGGATCTCCGTCTTCCATATCGTCCCAGTCATCATCCATGTCAAAAGAGGCCATCGTCTGCATATTACTGATTCGCCAAAAATCTTCAAGGGGGCGATCTCCGTAACGGCCAAAGAACTCATCACGACCACGACTTACAGCATTTGAATTATAAAAGTACCACCCTCCGTCCTGCTGCTGCAGACCCGATTGTCTGGCACGTTGCCCTGCTTCCTGCATTTCCCTCCTGCGTTCACGTTCTGCTTCATCCTCCAGTCTCTCTTTCTCAAGGATTTCATTGATGATTTCATCCACTGCGGCAATCTGGTCATCCGGAGGCAATCCGGCCAGATACTGCAATGAATCTTCCTGCTGAATAATCTGTTCATGTCCGGAAAGCTCCGAAAGCAGCTGCTGGCGTTGACTGATCTGGTCAAAATCCGGGTACCCGGAGGGCAGGTTGCTCACCGCATCACTATACCTCTCACTGGCCTCTATGTAGTCGCCCCGCTCAAAAAAAATCTCTCCCATCCTGAGGTGAGCCAGACCTTCCTGCACAGGATTCTGCTCACTGACTTCCGCAGATTTCCTGAACAAGTCCAGGGCCTCTTCCTCATTTCCCTCACGGTATGACAACTGTGCCAGAGCATAATATACCTGATCCCTGAACCCGGAGAATCTGTCTTCTTCAAGCATATCCATAAGTTCTGAACGAATGTGTCCGCCCCCGCCTACTTCCGGATCATAAGCCATGGCCATACCAATCCTTGCCTGGAAACGCATCTGATACCCCGCACCACGCATATCAAGTACCCGATCATAAGTTTGCTGTGCAGCCGCATAATCACCGGCATGCTCATGAAGCTGAGCCTTAATGAAGGTAAGGCGAGCCCGCTCACTTCTGCTGTCCACATGGTTCACTGCCAATTCCACCTGTCGGGCGGCTTGCTGATATTTTTCCTGTCTGCGGTAATGATCGGCATAGGTCATCCTGTAAAGCGCTGTGCTTTCCTTATTCAACAGACCACTCTGATATCGGCGTTCAAGGGTCTCAAGCATTGGCAATGCCTGATCAAACCTGCCCATCTCATGGTTGGCTTTGGCAATCCAGGCTTTGGCATCGTGACTGCGGTTTGTATCATATTCTCTGATGATGTACTCAAAAGTCAGAATTGCCAAATTATGTTCCTGGCGAAAAAACTGAGAGCACCCGATGAGGTAATAAGATTCATCGATCCACTTATTGTGCTCCACACCCCGAATATTCATGGAATGCCGCCTGATTACCAAACTGGCCTTCTCATAAACTTCTTCCATATTACCCTGTACTGCCGAACGATCCTGCTCGCTGCCGTAACGGAAGATATCCAACACTTCTTCATAATTGTCTGAATGGTTCTCGTCCAATTGCTTCAGGGCATCTTTATAGGCTTCACGGGCATTGAAATAACCATTGTATTTGGCGTTGATGGTATGATAGGCGCGATTCACAAAGGAATCTTTCTGGGTGGAACACCCCCAGAACAAAAGCAGAAGTACGACCAAAGGCCAGAAAAAAAGAAGCCTCCGGGATTTTATCAGATAGTTCAGCATGTGGAATTTCGAAATTTCACCACAAATATAACTCTCATTTACTGAAAATATTATTCATTCAGCTGGTCATTTCACTTAATCCGGGCAATTGTACTCCTTTGATTCAGCAAAGAATGGATTTAACAATAATTAACTGTGCAGCAAACACACTTTTCCGTTTAAAAAAGAGGCATTGATGGCTTAATGGCAAATTTTGAATGATACGGCCTTTAGCTGCCCTAAAATGATTAGTTTTGCACCACAAAAGGCTGGTTTCCGAAATGGACAAAGGCAAAAAACCACAACAGAAAAAAAAGGAAAACCGCAGGTTTCTCCGCAAGCTGCACAACAAGTATCGTCTGGTCATCATGAACGACGATACGCTGGAGAAAAAGCTTACGGTAAAAATGACACGTTTCAATGTGTTTATTTTTACCGGTACCGCCGCCGTGTTGCTTGTGGTCGCCACTATATACCTGATCGCCTTTACCCCACTCAGGGAATACATCCCAGGGTATGCAGACTTTAACACCAGGCAGGTGCTGCGCGAACTTTCATTGAGGGCCGATTCACTGGAAAAGGATCTGAGACAGAAAGACCTTTACATCATGAATATCCGAAACATCGTAGAAGGGCGTGAAATCGTGGACGAAATCCCAGACAGTATTGCCGATGCCGGATCTTTGCCCGTTCGGAGCAGTTCACGCTCAAGGGAAGACTCCCTGTTGCGGGCGGAAATGGAGGAGCATTCCCCATTTGAGGAAGGGCAGCTGACCGCAGCAGAAACAACACAGACGCAACCCGGTATCCATCTTACGTTCTTTCCCCCCATTAAAGGGATGGTAAGCCGCCACTTCAACTCTGCGCAGGGACATTTCGGGGTGGATATCGTGGCAGATCTGGGTGAGGTGATCAAGGCAACCCTTGACGGGACAGTGATATTTTCCAACTGGACCCTGGAGACAGGATATACCATCGGCATCCAGCATGACCATAACCTTATTTCAGTTTACAAGCACAACAGTGCGCTGCTTAAAGAACAGGGCAGTTTTGTGGAAGCAGGAGAAGCCATCGCTGTGATCGGAGACACTGGCCTTTACTCCACCGGCACCCACCTTCATTTTGAACTGTGGCTGAACGGCGTACCCATCAACCCCATTGACTATATCATAGTGGAATGACAACGATCAGGAGAAAAAAAGTAGCAATACTCGGCTCTACAGGCTCTGTCGGACAACAGGCACTGGAGGTGATCCGGCAGCATCCCGGAAGGTTTTCCGTGGATATGCTTAGTGCCCGAAACAGCACCTCACTGCTCATTGATCAGGCTAAGGAGTTCTCTCCCCGCCACGTCGTCATCGGCAACCACGATCATTATGCACAGGTCAGGGATGCCCTTGCCTCCACCCCGGTCAATGTAAGCGCCGGGGAAGATGCCCTTGATGAAGCAGTTTCCTCACAGGAAACAGATATTGTACTCAGCGCCATGGTGGGCATTTCAGGTCTGGGGCCGACCATCAATGCCATCCGGCACGGAAAAGAGATCGCTTTGGCCAATAAGGAAACCCTGGTTGTGGCCGGACATATCATCACCGGGATGGCTACAGCCAACGGAGTAAAAATACTGCCCGTCGACTCGGAGCATTCGGCAATTTACCAGTGCCTGGCCGGCGAAGCAAACAATCCCATAGAAAAAATCTACCTTACTGCAAGCGGGGGGCCGTTCAGGGGAATGAGCAGGGAAGCGATGCGGAATGTTACCAGGGAACAGGCCCTGAAGCACCCGAACTGGATCATGGGGGCTAAAATCACCATCGACTCTGCCTCCATGATGAACAAAGGCCTCGAAGTAATAGAGGCCAAGTGGCTGTTCGGCCTGGCACCAGAACAGATCAGGGTGATCATTCATCCACAGTCCATCATTCATTCAGTTGTTCAATTCGAAGACGGAAGCATGAAGGCGCAAATGGGCCTGCCTGACATGAAGCTGCCCATACAATACGCCCTGGGTTATCCTGAACGTATCCGGTCACAGTATAAACGTTTCTGCTTTACAGACTACCCCTCGCTGACTTTTGAACAGGTAGATGAACACTGTTTTCCCAATATCGGACTGGCATATAAAGCCATGGAAAAAGGCGGGAATGCCCCATGCATCATGAATGCCGCCAATGAAATTGCAGTGGCTGCTTTTCTTGATGGCAGGATCGGATTTGTCCATATCCCGGAGATCATCGCCAGCTGTATGCAGCAGGCCACACATATCGACAACCCCGAACTGGAAGATATCCGCGAAACCGACCGGGAAGCCCGGAACCTGGCAAAGGAACTGACAAAACAAAAACAACGCTCAGGCGTTCATTCAGCATAAACTGATAAAACATCCGGGTCATTGATCCGGGAGATAATTACAAAATAAATTTTTCGAATACACGATGGAGATCCTGATAAAAACATTGCAATTCTTTCTCAGTCTTTCAATCCTGATTGTGATCCATGAAATGGGGCATTTTCTGTTTGCCCGGCTTTTTAAAATCCGGGTGGAGAAATTTTACCTGTTTTTTAACCCATGGTTCTCATTATTCAAGATTCGTCGCGGAGAAACCACTTATGGAATGGGTTGGCTTCCGCTGGGCGGTTATGTGAAAATTTCCGGCATGATCGATGAGTCGATGGATAAAGAACAGATGAAACAACCCCCGAAACCCTATGAGTTCAGGGCCAAACCAGCCTGGCAAAGACTACTTGTGATGGTCGGCGGGGTTTTCTTCAACGTAATACTGGCAGCACTGATTTATGTCTTCATGATGTTCTTTATCGGAGATGAATACCTTCCGGTGGAGAACATGAAATACGGCATCGTGGCGGAGGAACTGGGCAGGGATATCGGTCTGGAGTCCGGTGACCATATCGTGGCTCTCAATGGTGAAGTCCCCGGCGACTGGGTAGAGCTCCGCAGCGAATTTGCCCGCGGTGAAGTGGAGGAAGTTACCGTAAAGCGCGACGACAGCCTCATCACCTTTTCCGTCCCCGAAGACTTTTTTGGGAAGTTGATCTCTGCCCGGGGGGAAAATTTTATCTCAATCCGTTACCCCTTTATTGTAGATGGATTTCTGGATGGGTCAGCAGCAAAGGAAGCCGGTGTGGAAGTGGGTGACCACATCAAGGGAATCGGAGGTCAGGAAACATGGTCCTTCATGGAGTTTGTGCAGACCATCGGAAACTATGCAGGTGAAGAAACCACACTGATGGTGGAGCGCAACGGTCAAACCATGGAACTTCCGGTCAGCATCCCTGAGGAAGCCATGGTCGGAGCCTACCTGAAAGATCCTTTTGATATTCTAAAGACCGAAACGCGCAATTACTCTTTCTTTGCTGCCATTCCTGCCGGAATTGAAAGGGCGTACACCACAACACGCGATTACTTCCGTGACCTCGGGCTCCTTTTCAGGCCTGAAGTGAGTGCCAGGGAGAGTCTGGGAGGATTCATCACCATCGGGGGGATTTTCTCCCCCACCTGGGACTGGGTGCATTTCTGGACAATGACCGCATTCCTGTCAATCATTCTGGCTGTAATGAATATTCTGCCAATCCCCGCCCTGGATGGTGGCCATGTGATGTTCCTGCTTTATGAGATCATCGCCGGGAGGAAACCACCGGAAAAATTTATGGAATACGCCCAGATGGTGGGCATGCTCCTGCTGCTTTCGTTGATTCTCCTGGTGAACCTCAATGATGTGCTGCGGCTCTTCAGGTAGGCAGATATCACCCAATGACAATGTCAGAAATTTTTGAAACCACCATACTGGGCTCATCAGCAGCCACTCCCACTTCACTCAGGCATACGAGTGCCCAGTTGCTGAAGTACCACAACCTCTATTTTCTGATCGACTGCTCGGAGGGATGCCAGATGCAGCTGCGGAGGCTCAGGAAACCCCTGATGAAGATCAACCACATCTTTATCAGTCATCTGCACGGAGACCATTACCTTGGTTTGCCCGGCCTGTTGTTTTCATTGCACCTGCTGGGAAGGGAAAAGGAATTGCATGTGTATTCACCCCCGGGGCTGGAAGAAATCATCAGTCTGCAATACAAGATTGCGGGCCTGACACCCTCATTTCAGATCATCTACCACAATCTGCTGGAGGGAGAAGCCATCATATATGAAGACCGTCACCTGGCCGTCGAAACCATTGAGATGAATCACCGGATTCCCACCTTTGGCTTTCTATTCAAAGAAAAAATCAAAGAAAGGACCATCCGCAAAGAAAGCATCACAAAATACCGAATCCCCGTTAGCCGGCGAAGCGGTATTAAAAAAGGTGACGACCTGATCACTGAAGACGGCACCCGCATCCCCAATGAAGAGATCACCCTGCCCCCTCCACCGCCCAGGAGCTACGCATTTTGCTCTGACACCGCTTATACGGAATCATTTATAGACCAGGTGCGCCACACCGACCTTCTTTACCATGAGGCCACATTCATGCACGACAAAGCGGATATTGCCAGGCAAAAACTGCACTCGACCACCATCGAGGCGGCCACACTGGCAAAAAAAGCAGGGGCAGGCACACTGTTAATTGGACATTATTCAGCCCGGTACAAAGAACTGGAAGATTTCCGCAGGGAAGCATCCACCGTTTTTCCTAACACCATCCTGGCAAGGGAAGGGGAAACCATTGAAGTAAAACACGGGTAAAACACTGAATATCAAACAAATAAAAACTAGAAAAATAAACCGGAAAGCCCGGCGGGAAGAATCTTTTGAGATTTATCGAGCAATTGATTGCGCTGCAGCACCGTCACGATTTCGGCCTCCGTGTGCCTGCACCCCGGGAGGTTCGTTTCAAGTTGCTTCCATAAGGGAACTCTATTCCCAGCAGTTCCTGATTCTTCGCCAGAGGCCCGTATTTCAGCACGGTGAATAAAACCCTTTTCAACCTTCAGTACGGACACAAGATGCTGATTCAGGTAACTGGCCTCACCAAAAAATTCATAATCGGGTGAATAGCCAAAATTCCAGTGCCACTGCGAATATTTTTCATCTGCCAGCGCCTGAACCCTGGTGACTTCACCGGCAGTCAGCTCCCGAACCTCAGGAGAACCGAAATAACCCTTCAGCCAGTCTTCAAACATAGCCCAAAACCCATCAATGGGAGGCGGGTTATTCAAAAAATTGCTCACATTCGCCACCCTGCTGCGAACCGATGCCACACTTCTGTCAACATACCGTTCCGGTATTACACGGATTGATTCATTCAGAACAGGCAGCTCTGCATCATACAGCAGGGTACCATGATGAAGCACGCGTTTCCGGAATACATGCTCGGCATTGCCCGACACCTTCAGTCCGTTTACCCTGATGTCATTCTTTCCCTCAAACCTGGCCGGAACCCCCAGTGAAACCAAAAAATCAACTACAGGAGCAGTGTGTTTCCTGAAGTCAACGAGTTTGCCATCCTCCCCGTAGCGAATAAATGTGAAATTGATATTACCCGGACTGTGAAACACCGTACCACCTCCCGAAAGTCTGCGAATTACAGGGATGCTGTTTCGGCTCACATAAGGATAGTTTACTTCACCAAGCGCATTCTGATGCTTGCCGATCACAACCGATGGCCGGCTTTGCCAGAGCATGACCGATTCATGATCCGCTTCACGTAGAAGGTATTCTTCCAGTGCAAGGTTAAAAAAAGGGTCATCGGAGTGATTCTGCACAAAAATCATAGCTGTGCCTGGAGGTTATCAAGGTGGTTTTTAATCTTGCGAAGTATGTAAGCGTCCGACAATTCATTCTGTAACCGCATCAGCACCTCCGGGTCAGATATATTGGAAAGGGCCCGTTTGCGTACATCAAAGTCATCATCGCTGATGATCACTTTTTTGAGCACCTCCACATCATGGATCCGGGTCACCGCCTGGCCGCGCACATAATAATCGGCATCATTCAGTGCAATATCCACAATCACCTCCGGGTCGGTGATTTGCTGCACAGCCAGGGCCCGCACATAATAATCGCTGTCTTTTCGGGCAATACGGGCCAATACCTCCTGGTCGGTGATTTTTTTCAGGGCATCAGAACGAACATAAAAATCGCTGTTGCAGCAGGCAATATCCGCCAGCATATCCTGGTCGGTGATTCCCCTGACCACGGCTGACTTGATATCCCTGTCAGTCAGCCCCTCCAGCAAACTGGCCAGCACATCGTTGTTCCTGATGTTGCTGAGGGCGTCCTTGCAAATGTAATAATCGAACTGGCAGCTCAGCACGATGTCGGCAAGTACCTGCGGGTCTTTGATTTTCTTTACGGCAGCCAGGCGAACATAATAATCAGGATCGGAATTGGCAATTTGCTTCAGGGCCTCCTGGTCGGAGATCCTTTCCACGGCAGACTGCCTGACAAGTTCATTGGAATCGGAAGAGGCTACTTTCAGGAGTATTTCCTCGTCTTCAACCTCGCGCAGCGCCTGCAGTCTGATGCTATGACGGGGAGCATCAAACAGGCGCCCCATCAGTCCATCATCTGACGATCCTTGTTTCCCGGAAGCATCCCCCGACTGGTTGTTCATGATGTTGTTTTTAACGGGCATTGTGGTCATTAGTACAAGGCCTCTATGACAAATTTAGCAAAAAGCGGCAAATGCCACATGCGCTTTTTTTATAACTTTGTCAGGTTTTTTTATAACACTTCCAGCATTCAGAAATATTATGGACAGCATCCCAAAGCATTATTCCCCGGAAAAAACAGAAGAAAAATGGTATAAAGAGTGGATCGACAAAGGCTATTTTCACTCCGAACCTGACGACCGGGAGCCCTATTCCATGGTTATTCCGCCACCAAATGTCACAGGGGTGCTGCATATGGGGCACATGCTTAACAACACGATTCAGGATGTACTGGTGAGGCGTGCCAGAATGCAGGGATACAATACCTGCTGGCTTCCCGGCACCGATCATGCCTCCATTGCCACCGAAGCCAAAGTGGTCAATAAATTGAAAGAGGAGGGAGTCAACAAAAAAGACCTGAGTCGTGAAGACTTCCTGCGTCATGCCTGGGAGTGGAAAGAAAAACATGGTGGCATTATCCTGGAACAATTAAAGAAACTTGGTGCCTCCTGCGACTGGCAACGCACCAGGTTTACCATGGACAAAGAACTATCGGACTCCGTAATACGCACCTTTATTGACCTTTATGAAAAAGGCCAGATTTACCGGGGTGTAAGAATGGTCAACTGGGATCCCCGGGCACTGACCGCCTTGTCGGACGAAGAAGTGGTTCACAGGGAAGTACAGTCGAAGTTTTATTATGTTCGCTATCAGATAGCCGGCAGCGATGAATATGTGACCATTGCCACCACACGTCCCGAAACCATACTTGGCGATACCGCCATTTGCATCCACCCTGAGGATGAACGCTATAAGCACCTGCTGGACAAAAAGGTCATTGTACCCCTTGTGAACCGACATGTTCCGTTTATTGTTGACGAATATGTTGACCGGGAGTTCGGAACAGGAGCACTGAAGGTAACTCCTGCCCACGACATCAACGACTACAACCTGGGAATCAAACACAACCTGCCGTCGATCGACATTTTCAACGACGATGGCACCCTCAGCGAAGCAGCGGAACTGTTTATCGGCGAAGATCGTTTTGCTGCAAGGGAAAAAGTGACCCTGGAGCTGGAAAAAAAGGGCCACCTGGCAAAGGTGGAGGAGATCACCAACAGCATCGGTTACTCCGAACGAACCGATGAGGTGATCGAACCCAAACTGTCATTGCAGTGGTTTCTGAGAATGGAAGAACTGGCTAAACCTGCCCTGGATGTAGTAATGGAAGATACCATACAATTCCATCCACCAAAATTCAAGAACATCTACAAGCATTGGATGGAAAATGTACGTGACTGGTGCATCAGCCGGCAGTTGTGGTGGGGTCATCGCATTCCGGCATATTATCTGCCCGACGGCAACTTCGTGGTAGCTGAAAACAGAGCAGAAGCCCTTCTGATGGCAAGGGAGAAATACGATAAAAACCTGAAGGCCGATGATCTGCGCCAGGACGAAGACGTACTCGATACCTGGTTTTCTTCCTGGTTGTGGCCCATTTCGGTATTTAACGGCATCAACCGGCCCGATAACGAGGAGATCCGCTATTATTACCCCACCAACGACCTGGTGACTGCCCCGGAAATCCTGTTTTTCTGGGTGGCGCGTATGATTATGGCCGGACTGGAGTTCCGCAATGAGATCCCATTTAAGAACGTTTACCTGCACGGCATTGTCCGTGACAAGCAGGGGCGTAAAATGTCCAAGTCGCTGGGGAATTCCCCCGACCCCCTTGGACTGATCGAAAACTACGGAGCCGATGGTGTCCGTGTGGGAATGCTTTTCAGCTCACCGGCCGGAAACGACCTGCTTTTTGATGAAAATCTTTGTGAACAGGGGCGCAATTTCTGCAACAAGATCTGGAATGCATTCCGACTGACCCAGGGCTGGAAGGTTTCTGACAACATCACACAGACTGAAGCCGCATCCTCTGCGATCCGGTGGTTCGGCGCCAACCTCAGTCAAACACTGGAAACCCTTGATGATCAGTTTTCCCGGTTCCGGATTGCCGATGCACTGATGACGGTGTACAAACTGATCTGGGATGATTTTTGTTCGTGGTACCTTGAGATGGTCAAACCCGCTTATCAGCAACCCATTGACAAAGCCACCTACCAGGCAACCATCGGATTTGTAAATCAACTGATGCGCATCCTTCATCCTTTTATGCCGTTTATCTCCGAAGAGATCTTCCAGCGGATCAGGGATGCAAAAGAGGCTGAAAGCATTACCATCGCCCCGGTCCCTGAGCCGGGAACTCCGGACCGGAGCCTCATTGCCCGCTTTGAATTTGCCAGGCAGGTGATCATAGCCATCCGCAATATGCGGCAGGAAAAGAACCTGTCACCGAAAAAAGAAATTGATCTTTTCATCAAAAAGAATAACAACCAGCAACCCGACACCACATTCGATGATGTGGTAAAGAAACTTTGCAACATTTCCCACCTTGATTACGTAACAGAAAAACCGGAGGGCTGTATATCGATCATCATTGAGTCAACTGAACTTCATATCCCCATCGATCAGGAAGTGAACCTGGAGGAAGAGATCAAAAACCTGCAAGAGGAGCTCAAATACCAGGAAGGCTTTCTCAGGTCCACGGAAAAGAAGCTCTCCAACGAAAAGTTTGTCAACAATGCCCCGGAAAAGGTGGTGGCCATGGAGAAAAAGAAGAAGGCAGACGCTTTGTCGCGGATTGATGTGATCAAAAGACAACTGGAGAGCCTCAATGGCTAAAAACCCGGGGGATTCATGACCCGCTTTACCCTGCGATACCCCTCACCCACTTCCACGATAATAAAATATACCCCGGGGCGGGCGCCGGCAAAGGCTTCTGCAAGTGAGAAACGGTGATCGCCCGGTGGCTTTTCCCCATTAAATATATAACCCGCAAACCGCCCATTCATGTCGTGCACCTTTATGGTAAGCACTTCTTTATTATCCAGCCCAAGCAACAGTTCTGAGCCAACCCGGAGGGGGTTGGGGTACACAGTAACCCGGCTCAGTAATTCCCCGGGCCCTGACACCCCTACCGGATCGCTTTCCCGGAAAACAGCCCTCACCTCCATTCCTGCTGAAACGGAGAGGGTCAGCTGCTCCCCGGTATATTCACCCCCTTCTGTTTCCCATTTTACAAACTCCCAGGATTCAGCGGGTTCGGCATAAAAAAAGGCATTGGAACCCTCGGTAAAAAGCTGTTGGCCCTGGTGGGGAAGAACCCGGCCATCCCCTTCCGCTTTTACATTCACCGACACCGGAGAAGATCCTGCACCTTCACCCATGGCCACATTCAGGCGGGTCTGTTCATGGTTTTTTACATCCACCCCCTCAACCTGCAGGGCAGGGTGATCGGGATTGTCAAATTGCAG
Source organism: Bacteroidales bacterium (assembly GCA_003554665.1). The sequence continues at coordinate 21,284 of PWGY01000020.1, forward strand.
GTCATAAACACCGGCATACAGTGGACGGTGAAAATTACCATGAGGCAAAAGCACCTGCATCGCGGTGGAAGTGGAATCATGGCCGGGAATATAAAAGGTTGCCTCCATGGGTTCTCCGGTCTCATTGTCATATACAAGCCCATGTATGCCAAAAGTTACCTGGCGGATATAGTTAAGCAGTGAACGATAATGGTATTCCCAAAAATCTGGCAGCAACTCAGGTTCCGGCATTTTCCGGTCACTCATTTCCAGGGTAAACTCCCGGCAGTTGCGGTAATAATTGAAATAATCCTGCCGGCTGCCGTAAACCACGTACCAGTCCCCACCATGTGTTACTCCGTTGCCCATTCCGGTCATATACCCGTCAGGGCTATACCTGTGAACAGTATCCACATATTCTTGCATCGTGAGCTCCCACCAGTCATGGTCCGGATGCTTGCGCTGAGAAGACCTCCAGCTGTCATAGGGGAAGTTGACCAACTCAATGCCAGTGTGCATATTGGCAGACATTACAAATGGGATGGTGTCTGTAAAGTTTATCATGGCGGTGGTTTCCGGCTGCTGCTCTGACGATGGATCCCTTACCGGGTTGGGGTAATTCCGGTTCAGATCAACCCAGTTGGAATTTCCACGGCTGGCCCCCTGGATGGTTGAATTATCATCACGGTAGGTGCCGTCCGGGTTCTCATGGGGGCATATCCAGATATCCACATTGTCAATCAGCCAGGTCACTTCGGGATCACTGCCATAGTTTTCAAGCAGGTAATGAATCAGACGCAGACTGACTATGAATCCCACGGGTTCATCCCCATGCATGGTGGAGGTATACATGAACTGTGGCACCGGCCGCCGGTTGCCGGGGTCGGGTGATATGCCGGCGAAGAGGATCTCCCGACCCATCACTGTTTCACCGATAGATTCGATACGTACCAGGTCTGGGTACTCTTCCTCAAAGCGGTACATCAGATCCACATATGCCTCATAAGTAGGATAAAAATCCCAGTTTTCCGACAGATCTTTGCCGCGAAGGGCTTTCACTCCCTTCATGTTGAGGTCAAAGTCTGCTTTTCCGGGTGCAGGCAATAGCTGGTAAGGAATACCGGCTGCAAGAAAGGCATCGAATCCCCGACTGTCTGCATAGGCATATACGGAATCTGCATCAATGCGATCTATCGAAATCCGGTGAGCGATTTGCTCAAACAGGTGATGTTCAGGTTTCGGGAAGGAAAAAAAAACCTCTCCCCTACGTTCAAAAACATCTGATTGCCAACTTACGGAAACAAACAGCACCAAGATGATTGAACCATAGAACCGGGGTCTTTTCATACCCATTGAGCATTTTTCGAATAGCGGCTATAAATCCTGGACCTGAACCTCACCCAATTGCTCCAGCATTTCAGACATTTGCATATTAAGGCTCCGGTTTATCTTTACCAGTGGAAGGCGAACCACATTTTTACACAGGCCTTTAATTCCGAGCAAAGCTTTAATGCCTGACGGGCTTCCATCCTCGTAAATGGCCTGCACCAGGGGAAGCAGCTTGTTGTGTATTTCCCTGGCTTCGGCAAAACGGTTATCGAGGCAAAGGCGAACCATTTTGCCAAATTCGCCGGGAAAAGCATTGGCAAAAACAGAAATGACCCCATCACCCCCCAGGGCCATAAAAGGCAGGGTCAGCTCATCATTGCCTGAAATGACAAGGAAGTCATCCGGTTTATCACGAATGATCCTTGCACATTGCTCCAGATCCTTGGATGCCTCTTTAACGGCGACTACATTGGGCACCTCTTCGGCAATACGGAGGGTGGTATCCGAATCAATGTTGGAGGCGGTGCGTCCGGGAACATTGTAGATGATAACAGGAACGGGGCAAACCGCTCCGACCTCCCTGTAATGATAGAGAATTCCCTTGGGCTGCGGCTTATTGTAATAAGGGCTTACAGATAACACAGCATCGATCCCCTCAAAGGATGTTTTCCCAATGGTATCAGTTATTGCACGGGTACTGCTGCCTCCGATACCAACAACCACAGGCACGCGTTTGTCTACCATCTCTACTGCAAAGTTGATCACGGCATTTCGTTCATCGGCATTGAGGGTTACCGATTCTCCTGTTGTACCCAGGAAAACGATGTAATCCACCCCATGCTCTATCTGGTATTCGATCAGGGCCTCAAAAGACCTGAAATCAATGTTTCCTTCCTTGTGAAAAGGGGTAACAATGGCAGTGCCTGTTCCCCTGAACTTTTTAAGCATCTGTATGTTTGGTTTTTATGATTTTTAAATAATGGATGATGTGGCGGGCCAGTTCAGCCGCCGGGCAATCCTCCTCCACCTGCATGATCAGGTCAAACACATCATTGGTATCGGGATTTGCAGCCCCTGTTTTGAAGTGTGCCCCTGACCGGGCCGCCATGAACTTCATCGGGTGAGCATGTTGCGATGAAAGATCGATCAGGATATCGTATTCCTTATCCGAAAACTCCTTCAGAAAATCCCGCCTCGGTTTGAGCAACCACGAAAAATCCTTCCTGCAACAAAGCCGGGTATGTTCAGGAACAGATACCTCCTCCGGAAGAGCAGCTGCATTGACAAACCCCAGAGCACTGATTTCCTTCCCGTCATCCTTCAATTGCTTGATCAGGGTGGCAGCGGTGCGCGGGTCTTCTTCCCTTTCGAACCCGAAAAGCAGTCCTATTTTAGCGGCTGAGCCATAATCAACCACCCTTCGCTGCCTTTTGACCGACTTCAGCAAACGACGCAACAGAAACTGCCGGAGACTACGCTTGATCCTTTGAATAATGTTCACGAAACAGAAAATTTCCCCCTGTATAATTTATTTCTTTTCCCAGGCCTGAAGAATCTCACCGATATAGAAACGATGATAATCTTTTGCAGGATAAACCTTTTCGATGTCAAATACCTGGAAAAACTCAGGCTTGATGTCGTCAAAATAGATCTTGCGGCATTCCAGAACCAGACGCGCTTCCTCAAAAGCCACCGAGCCTGAGGGAGTCTGAACCGCAGTGAGCCCGTCAATATTCATTTTATTCAAATCCCTGCCGGATGTGGTTCCACAAAGGTTAAGCAACTCTTTCTGTGCTTCGGGGAAGAAAGACAGTGAAAAATATGGCTCCTTTTCCAGGAAACCAAAAGTATGTCTTTGCGGCCGTACAAAAGTAATGGCAACCGGCTTGCGCCATAGTACTCCGGCACAACCCCAGCTGGCAGTCATCATATTATAGTTGTCCGGCTTTCCTGAAGTCACCAGCATCCACTCCTTACCGATCAGTTTGAATACATTGTCCTGAATATCCTCAGTATGAATCTTTTTGAAAAGTTGCTCCATCTCTCAGTTTTTCTGCAGTTAAAATTGTGCACAATTTACTAAAAATTGTGCAGACAGAGCACCATTTCAGCCATTACTGTGTGATGGAATAAACAAATTCAGCCAATGCGACCATATCCTGATCCACCTCAAAATCGATGTTATTTCTCCGGACAAACCGCCGGATTTCACTGCGATGATCAGCGAAATGCCTGAGAAGCAAACTCCTGGTTCTGGCGTTCACCGGTACCCCATTTTTCAGAATATGGTATTGCGACTGCCGGTTCAGGGTCACCTCAATCCTGTTTGCGGCAGGATTATGCACAAGAATGGTCGGATTTACCCGGCCTCCTGCGCCGGCACCATCAAAATTCATCACCACCTCAACAGAAGAGGAGTGTACATTACTTCCATACGGACCCTCAACCAATACCTTCGGAGAAACATCTATGGCAAACTTCCTGAGCAGCAGGGGTTCTGACTCCACCACTTCAAAAAACCCGTGGTCAGGGAGATAGGTAAAGGTCTGGTCCCCGATCCGTATTGAATCAATCTCATGGGGCCTGTCCAGCAGGCGAAACCCTCTTCTGCTGTCCTCGTAATAAAAAATATCAAAAAACAGGTTGTAATTCAGGGAATGACTGACCTGCCGGTTATTATAATAAACGGTGGCCTCCGCTGATTCTGCAAACAGATCCTGAATCTCCTGCGAAGCATTGCTCTCCACTATAATACGGCGTTCGTCGCTGCGAAATGACTCCTGCTGAGCATTTAACAAACCGGCAGAAAACAAAAGCAACAGGATCAGCATTAGGCATCTTGGTTTTGATCTTTTCATGGTTTTGGAAATTAATTGGATACTGGTCAGATCAGGCTATTCTGGCCATACATCTTTTACTCGGGTTTAAATATAGAAAAAAACCGGTTATTACCCAATAAAAATATTTTTTTATGACTTACCATTGCGGGCAGGCGATCTGAGGCAATTATGTATATTTGCCTGCATATCAATTGTGTTCGCCATGGCATTGCTGGAGGTAATCATACTGGGTACAGGCACATCACAGGGGGTTCCTGTTGTGGGATGCACCTGTGATGTATGCCAAAGCAATGATGCACATGATAAAAGACTAAGGACTGCTGCACTTCTTCAGCACAACGGCACCACGGTGGCCATCGATGCCGGGCCGGACTTCAGGCAACAGATGTTGCGCGAAGAGGTACAAAGGCTCGATGGGATTCTGGTAACCCATAACCACAAAGACCACACGGCAGGAATCGACGATGTAAGGGCTTTTAACTGGATCCAGCAGGAGTCCATGAATGTTTTTGCCAGGAGGTCGGTACTGACCGCCATCAGGGAAGAGTATTTTTATGCCTTTGAAGAAAACCCATATCCGGGGGTACCCGACATTAACCTGAATGAACTGGATGGCTCATCCTTCCGGATCAATGACATGGAACTGACCCCAATTGAAGCCATGCATCACCAGATGCCGGTTTACGGTTACCGTACCGGCAGTTTTTCTTACCTGACCGACGCCAACTATATTGAAACCAGTGAGCTGAACAAAATGAAAGGATCCCGTTATGTGGTGATCAACGCCCTGCGCAGGGAAAAACACATTTCTCACTTTACACTGGAAGAAGCCGTTGATATCCTGCAGTACCTCAGACCTGAAAAAGGCTTTATCACCCATATCAGCCATCAGATGGGCAAACACAGGGATCTGGAGGAAGAGCTTCCGGCTGGAATATACCCGGCCTATGATGGCATGAAGCTTCAATGCTGACCCTTCTTCCGGCCCCTGTCATTCAGAATCAATACTGACTCTTTTCAGCTCCAGGTGATTCAGCGGATTGTTTGACAGGTTTTTTACGTGATCCTGCGCAAAACGCATTGACTGATCGTAATACAAAAATACTTTCGGAGCTTCGGCAATCACAATACTGTCCATCTGCCGGTACATCCCGATCCGGATACTGTCATTGGTTTCTGACAATGCAGCCTCATAGAGACTGTCAAATTGCGTATTGGAAAAGCGGGTATAATTGGGGCCGGCCGGGGTTCTATTCCGGCTGTAAAAAAGGGCCAGGTAGTTCTCTGCATCAGGATAATCAGCAATCCAGGAGCCCCGGAAAAAAGGCGCAGCGGCATTGGCCATCTTCTCCCGGTGCGTAGCCGGTGGGTTCACGCTGATTCTGAGCCGGATCCCAATGCGTTCCAGCTCAAACTGAATATATTGTGCAATATCCTGGTAGGCCTGTGTGGTATGCAATGTTATGTCAGGAAGACCTTCTCCGCCGGGGTAACCGGCTTCAGCCAGCAGTTGCCTGGCCTTGTCCGGATCATAATAGTACCCGCCTTCGTTTGCATTGAAGCCCGGAACCCCCAGAGGAACAAAACCGGCATGGGCAGGCGTACCGATGTTATTGCGTAAAAAAGTCAGCATCTTTTCGCGGTCAAACCCATAATTCACGGCCTGCCTGACTTTTCTCGAACGAGCCGGCCAGTCGGGCGGCACACGTTCTCCATCCAGCTGAAAGCCCAGGTATTCAGAGTTCAGAAACGGCATGCTGATCATCTGTATCTGGTCACGGTACTTCTCCTGTAATTCACCACGGGGGGTCAGTAATTCATCCTGATAGCTTGCATCCACACGGGTCAGTACATCCAGGTTTCCCCTGATAAATTCCAAAAAGGCAGCCTGACGGTCAACGATAAAACTGATGGAAACAGCATCAAGGTAAGGCAGTCGCTGACCTCCCTCAAACTCGAAGTAATTGGGATTTTTCCGGTAAACCAGCCTGACGCCCTCCCTCCAGTATGCAAAGCGAAACGGACCGGTCCCAACAGGGTTACGCCTGAAGTCCTGACCGTAAGCCTCAATGGCTTCATGTGGGACAACTGCACAATACTGCATGGTAAGCAGTCCGGGCATGGGCGGAAAAGGCTGTGCCATATGAATCACAAGGGTGGTATCATCCGGAGCCTCCATGTGAAGTTCACCATTTTCCTTCCGTGCCACCTGGTTCATGACCCAGGCCCCCGGAGCGCTCAGACGGGGATCAAGCAGACGCGAAAAACTGAAGATAAAATCATCGGCCACCACACGCCGGCCCTTTCCTTCGGGGAAGCATTCATTGTCATGAAAATACACATCATCGCGCAGGAAAAATGTATAGGTAAGCCCATCTTCAGATAATTCCCAGCGTTTTGCGATCGCCGGACGAACCCGGAGGCTGTCATCCAGCTCCAGCAAACTGTTGTACAACTGACTGACTGCCCAGATATTGGCCTGGTTGCGGGCATAAACCGGGTCGAGCGAAGTGATGTTCTGATCTTCGTTGTAACGGAAAACCGTCATCCCTTCAGAATCAGGAGGACCACTACCGCAGGATGCATTCAGCAGCATAAAGGCAAAAAGGGGCAAACCCGGCTGCCACCTCAACGGCCAACCGGTAAACAGCCGGCGCAGGGATCTGCTGAAAAACCCATTCATGACAACTGCTTATTCTCCCATCATTCCGGGAAGGGTACGTTCATACAATGCATCCAGTTCAGCAATAC
>PWGY01000096.1 GCA_003554665.1 Bacteroidales bacterium
CGGAGAAGGTGATTATCGCCAGCTCAATGTTCATCATGACGGAGATTACATTACCTGGTTGCATTCGGGCGATACCATTGATGAAAAAATTTATGATCTGTATATGTGGGAACGCCGCCGTGACCGTTTGAACAAGGTGGTGGATGCCGATGCTGATGGCATGCCTGAGGGATACAGTGTCAGTGAGTTTCGTCGTCCGCAATTCTCAAAGAACGGGGAGCGGCTGTTTTTTGGCACAGCACCCAAACCAGAGCCAGAGCCAGAAGACACATTGCTTGACAGCGAAAAATATTCAGTGGACATCTGGCACTGGGAGGATCCTCAGCTTCAGACCGTACAGAATGTGCAGGCCAACCGTGAGCGCAGACGTACTTACCTTGCTGTGTATGATATTGGCAACGGTAATATGGTTCAGCTGGCCGATGAAGACATGTCTACTGTTTCGATGGACGAAGATTATGATAACCTGATTGCGCTGGGATATGATTCCGGGCCTTATGATATTGAACGCCAATGGATGGGAGGTTCCAGGAGGGATGTTTACCTGGTAGATGTGGAAGATGGAAGCCGCGAAATGTTGTTTGAAGGCAGCCGCGCTTCCATGGCCCTTTCGCGTGATGCCAATTATGTGCTTCATTATGATCCGGAATACCGGGAATGGTTCTCCTACGATATTCGCCGGGATCAGACGGTGAATGTTACGGAAGATATTGAGGTGCCACTTTACAATGTGGATCATGATGAACCCAGAGATCCAATGCCATACGGGCTTGCAGGATGGACCGAGGACGATGAGCATGTACTGATCTTTGATAAATATGATATCTGGAAAGTGGATCCCCGGGGTCGTCGTGCACCCGAAAATGTGACCGGTGGTTATGGCCGTGCCAATGATATCAGGTTGCGGCCTGAAAGGCTGGATCCTGATATGGAATATGTGGATCTGTCAGAGCCCCAATACCTGAGTGCCTTCAACGAGGTAAACAAACAAAGTGGTTATTATCGACTGGAGGATGGAAACCTGACACAACTGGTGATGGACGACGTGCTTTTCAGTGGCCTTGCCAAAGCTCGGGATGCAGATCGCCTGATGTGGAGGCGCAGCACATTTACGGAATATCCGGATGTATGGGTCAGTGACATGGATTTTTCAGGTGCACAGAGGATGTCGGAAGCCAATCCGCAGCAGTCTGATTACTACTGGGGTAGTGTAAAGCTTGTAGAATGGGAGAGTTTTAACCACAACGAACCTTTGCAGGGGTTGCTTTACCTCCCGGAAGATTTTGATGAGACCAAAGAATACCCGATGCTGGTGTATTTCTATGATCATTCTTCCAATACCAAGCATCGTCATTACATCCCCTCGCCCAGCCGTTCCATTATTAACCGTTCTTATTGTGTTAGCAACGGGTACATAGTATTTGTGCCTGACATCACATACCGTGAAGGATTTCCAGGCGAAAGCGCCTATGATGCCATTGTAAGCGGAACCAAAGCCATGACGGAACGTTATCCGTTTATTGACCGCGATAATATGGGTCTGCAGGGGCAAAGCTGGGGTGGTTACCAGATCGCCTTCCTGATTACGCGTACCAATATGTTCAAAGCTGCCATGGCAGGAGCTCCTGTGAGCAACATGGTAAGTGCCTATGGTGGTATCCGCTGGCAGACCGGCCTGAATCGCCAGTTCCAGTATGAGCAGACTCAGAGCCGCATTGGCGGAACTTTGTGGGAGCGACCCTTGCGTTACATTGAGAACTCCCCGATTTTCCATGCCGATAAGGTGGAGACTCCTTTGCTGATGATGCACAACGACGATGACGGTGCCGTTCCATGGGAGCAGGGCATCGAGTTTTTTACGGCCTTGCGTCGTCTTTCGCAGCCCGTTTGGATGCTGGTGTACAATGATGAAGCCCACAACCTCAGGGAATGGCCCAACAGGGTTGACCTTGATATCAGGATGTATCAGTTCTTCGATCATTACCTGAAGGACAAGCCTGCACCGGTTTGGCTTAAAGAAGGAATTCCGGCCACCGAAAAAGGCCGTACTGACGGTTATGAGCTGGTAGAATAAAATATTGTTTGGGTTGCCGGCCGGAAACTCGATTTTTGGCCGAAATCATTTGCCCCGGGTTTCAACTGGAAGCCCGGGGCTTTTTTTCGGTATGAAAGGCGGTTTTTTTATATTTGTTTACCATGACCAAATTGTAAGCTATGTCAAAAAAACGAATTGTAGTGCTAACGGGTGCCGGTGTAAGTGCGGAAAGCGGAATAAAGACTTTTCGCGACAGCGGAGGCCTGTGGGAGGAGTATGATATTATGGATGTGGCCACTCCGGAGGCCTGGGAAAGAAACAGGGATCTGGTGATGGAGTTTTACAACCAGCGTCGCAAGCAACTCTATGAGGTGGAGCCCAATGCAGCCCATTATGCCCTGGCAGAACTGGAAAAGGATTATGATGTCCGGATCATTACCCAGAATGTGGATGACCTGCATGAGCGGGCCGGCTCCACCCATGTGATGCACCTCCACGGGGAACTGAAAAAGGTCAGAAGCTCGGTGGATGAGAACCTGGTTTACACCCTGGACGGCTGGGAGTTGAAACCGGGCGACAAATGTGAAAAGGGTTCACAACTCAGACCCCATATCGTTTGGTTTGGCGAACCCGTGTACATGATCCCCGCAGCAGCTGAGTTATCTGCCACAGCTGATATTTATGTGATCATCGGTACGTCGCTGAATGTATATCCGGCGGCAGGCCTGGTGGATTATGTGAAACCTGGTACTCCTGTCTATCTGATCGATCCCGCTGAACCCGGTGCCATCCACATCCCGAAATTTACTTTTATCCAGGAAAAGGCAAGTACAGGGACTAAAAGGCTGGTGGAAGAATACCTTTAGGGCAGACCACCTGTATGGCAGACCACCTGTAGAGCATGCCGCCGCCGGGGCCAATCACCGGCAGGGTCAATCACCACCAGGGCCAATCACCGGCGTGGTCAACTGCCGCCGGGGAGGCCAATCGCCGTCGGTTCAGACCGTCGCCGTGGCCAGATTGCCTGCAGGGCGTTCGCCGGCCTGGCAGGTTGCCCGCAGGATGTTTCACCGCAGGGCGAATCATCGACAGGGTCAACTGCTGCCGGGGCCAGATTGCCTGCAGGGCATATCGCTGGCAGGGTCAACTGCTGCCTGGGTGGGCAGCCAGACCGTAAAATGATGAATGCGGGGGGTTGTGGCAGTGAATACCCGGTCGCTTATGAAAGGGATTGAAGCTTGGAAAAAAGATCCCAGATCACAATTCCGGCCGAGACCGATACATTCAGTGAGTGCTTGGTGCCGAACTGGGGAATTTCAAGGGCGTGGTCGCATAGTTTGAGAACTTCATCAGCCACCCCTTTGACCTCGTTGCCGAGCACCAGGGCGTATTTGTGGTTGGCCCGGGGTTGGAAGTCCTGCAACGGACGGCTGCCGGTTGTCTGCTCCACGGCGATCACTTCATAACCCTCCGATTTTAGCTCCTTTACAGCATCTTCGGTTCGCTCCGCATAACGCCATTGAACTGAGTCGGTGGCACCCAGGGCGGTTTTGTGGATTTCCCGGTGGGGAGGTGTGGCGGTAAATCCGCAAAGAATAATCCCCTCGAGCAGGAAAGCATCTGCCGTGCGAAATACACTACCGGTATTCATCATGCTTCGGATGTTGTCCAGTACAACCACAATGGGTACTTTTTTTGCCTGCTGTACTTCTGCGGACGATTTTCGCCCCAGTTCATCCATGGATAATTTTCTCATAAACTTGTTTGGTTTCCGGTTCTTTCGCCGGGTGCCGGGTAGCTGCGGGGCAGGTATGGAGCCCTGTGATTGCAGCCCGTCCTTATTCGAACAGGAGAGACACCATGATGCTGCGGGAGTTGAGGCGGTCAATGGCATCATAATACCCGCGGTGTGTTTCGCCCTGGCCGGCCAGGTTCATTAGCCCGAAAGAGGCCTTGATCTCGGCAGAGAATTTGAAAAAATAAAAATAGTGATCGAAGCCCACCCCCAGTTCATAATGCAGATCGTTTCGGTCTACCCGGACAAGAATGGGGTCTTCTCCTCCTGCCACGCCCTCGAGCGACCGCAGGTCATGGGTGTACTTGAAGCCACCAATCACATAGGCCCGGGTGTTGATCATCCTGGCCGATTTATATTTGATATGCAGGGGGAACTCCAGCATGGTCACTTCCATGTCCTGCTCCCTTTGAGCCCCTTCACGGTACTCATCAGTATAGTATTGGATGTAGCGGTCACCGAAAGATATGGTAGGGATGAATCGCAAATCAAAGTAAGTGCCCAGCTTCAGGTTGGAGACAATGCCAATGTGAAATCCGTAGTCCCGTTGCGGTAAAACATATTGCAGCCTCAGGGTGTCGTTGGGGTATTCGGTGTCAGTAAAGCCTGTTTGATTCAGGTTTTCGTGTGGCTGAATGGCAAAATTCATGGTGTTAACCCCGAGGGTGAAACCAAAATGATAGGGCCGCAGGTCATGCTCCAGACGGTTCTGAAAGCGGAATCTTCTGTTTCGGATGTCCTGGGCAGTGGCATCGGCCGGAAAAAAAAGGGACGGCAGCAACAGAACAGAAAGCGTACATGCTAATAAAACTATTTTCTTTGCCATTCTATCAGGATTCTTTGACAATGTGCTTAGTGTAACGATCAAAAACGGCTGATTATTTTAATGCCCGTGTACCGGAGTAAGACCGGGTTCGGTTCAGTGGCATGCATATCAGGGTGCCAACCGCAAAATTTCCCAGGATTTGCCCTTTCTGCTGTAAAGGATCCTGTCATGAAGGCGGTTTTCCCTTCCCTGCCAGAACTCTATTTGCTCAGGCCATAGCTGATAGCCGCCCCAGTGTGGAGGGCGGCTGACAGTTGCTTTTTGTTTCTGTAATTCCCGGAAGGCTTTCTCCAGTTCTTCACGGCGGCTTACCGGCCGGCTTTGCGGAGAGATTACCGCCCCCAGCCGGCTTTCTTCCGGGCGTTGTGCGAAGTATTCATCTGACATGGCAGTACTGACCCTTTCTACCCAGCCGCTGACACGCACCTGCCGCTGCATCTCCAGCCATAAAAAAACCAGGGCTGCATTGGGGTTGGCCTCCAGTTCACGCCCTTTATTGCTTTCATAATTGGTGTAGAAAACAAAACGACCATGAAAAATTTCCTTGAGCAGTACAACGCGGGCAGCAGGATTTCCATCGGAGTTTACCGTGGCAAGGGTCATGGCATTGGGCTCTGTAAGGCCCTGGTCAATGGCTGCCTCAAGCCATTGGTGAAAAAGTACCAGCGGGTCGGCAGGTACCTTGTCCTTTTCCAGGTTGTTTAACTTATATTCCTGGCGGAAATTGCGAAGATCTTTGTTTCCCATGGTGGGGTGTTATACGGGTTGGGGGCAGAAGTTTCTGAGGGCTTCCTGTGTCAGCTTGTCTTTGTTCACAGGAACCACGCCTACTTTTTCGCATACCAGCCCGCCTGCGAGGTTGCAGATCCTTGCCATCAGTTCAACCGGTGTTCCGGCTGCCACGCAAAGGGCTGCCAGGCTGATGACAGTGTCTCCTGCGCCGGACACATCGGCAACATCTCTGATGTAGGCCGGTATGGAACCCGATTCGAATTCTCCTGCCGCGTTTCGCCGGCTGTAATAGATGCCCTTGTCAGAAAGCGTGGCCAGTACCGTCTCCACCTTGAGTTTGTTCTGAAGTGCCAGTACCGCTTTCTGGATCTGTTCCTGGTCGGCCAGCTCCCCGTTGAGGTTCATGCCCTCACGAAGCTCTTTCAGGTTGGGTTTGATCAGATCAACCCCTTTGTAGCTGGAAAAATTCTTCTTTTTGGGGTCTACAACCACCGGCACATCGTGCAATTTTGCCAACTCCATTACCAGGCCGATGAGTCCGGGGGTAATGACCCCTTTGTCGTAATCTTCAAAAACAATGGCTTCGATATCCCCATCTGCAAGCTGTGCCTGGATATTGTCCAGCAGCCTGTCTGATTCTTCCTTCCGCAGGTGGTGTGCAACTTCCTCATCCACACGGAGCATCTGGACATTATTTCCGAACACCCTGAATTTAACGGTGGTCAGTCTGTGGTCGCTGCCCAGTATTCCTTTGCCTGTCAGGCCTTGCTCATCAAGCAGTTCCCGGAACAGGGACCCTTTACTGTCATTGCCGATGACTGAGCAAAGTACCGGAACACCTCCCATGTTCTGGATGTTCAGAGCCACATTTGCAGCGCCACCCAGGCGGCTTTCTCTCTTGTTCAGGGCCACAATGGGGACCGGTGCTTCAGGTGAAACACGGTCCACATTGCCCCAGAGATAGGAGTCGATCATTACGTCTCCGATTATCATCAGCTTTTTCCCCTCAAAAGAATGGAAAAGCGTCGTAATGTCGTGCTTGTTTGTCATGTTTTTAAAAACGGGCGCAAACGGTATTTTATTTTAAGGCAGCGAGGGCTTTTTTCATCCTGTCAACTGCTTCCTCCAGTAAATCGTTGGAGGTGGCATAGGAGAACCTTACGCATTCATCATCTCCGAAGGCACTGCCCGGTACCATGGCAATATGGGCTTTTTTCAGGAGGTACATGCAGAAATCGAATGCATCCTTAATGGTTTTTTCTCCGTCGGATTTTCCAAAATAGGATTTTACATTGATGAATAAGTAAAATGCACCCTGTGGCTCATTGGTTTTTGTTCCGGGCACTTCTTTCAGAAGCTTCAGTACCAGGTCGCGGCGCTCGCGAAATTTCTCCAACATAGAGTGTGTGGTGGAAGGGTCGGCCTGCATGGCGCTCAGCGCCGCACGCTGGGCAATTGAGCAGGTGCCGGAGGTGAATTGCCCCTGCAGCTTGTTACAGGCTTTGGCAATTTCCGGATGCGCTGCGATATATCCGATGCGCCAGCCTGTCATTGCAAAGCCTTTGGATACCCCGTTGACCAGGATCACCCTGTCGCGGATGGCATCAAATTGTGCGATGCTTTCGTGTTTGCCGCCAAAGTTGATGTGCTCGTAAATCTCATCGGAAATGATGAATACATTGGGGTACTTGGCAAATACTTCAGCAAGAGCCTTCAGTTCGTCTTTTGAATAAACGGAACCGGTGGGGTTGCAGGGGCTGGAGAAAATAAACATTGAAGTCTTGTCGGTGATTGCTTCCTCAAGTTGATCGGGGGTAATCTTGAAATTATTTTCAATACCGGCCTTTATGTAGACAGCTTTTCCTTCCGCCATTTTGACTATTTCGCGGTAGCTGACCCAGTAGGGAGTGGGGATTACCACTTCGTCACCCGGGTTTACAAGGCAGAGTACGGTGTTGGCAATGGAATGCTTGGCACCTGTACTTACTACGATCTGATCGGGGGTGTAGCTGAGCCTATTGTCACGTTCAAGCTTGTGGCAGATGGCTTCGCGGAGGTCCTGGTAGCCGTTTACCGGAGTATAGAAGGAATAATTATCGTCAATGGCTTTTTTTCCGGCTTCTTTTACCGCATCCGGGGTAAAAAAATCAGGCTCCCCAACGCTGAGGTTGATGACATCGTGCCCTTCGGCTTTCAGTTCGCGACTCATCCTTGACATGGCAAGGGTTTCGGATTCAGACAAGTTGTTTATTCTGTCAGATAAAGTTATCATAGCATTATATATAAAAGTGAAACAATGGGTGA
>PWGY01000189.1 GCA_003554665.1 Bacteroidales bacterium
CAAATTGCGGATCCCTGACATAACCGGTGACCTCTTCCATGCTGACAGCGGGCAGTTTCCAGGTTGTTGCCGGGTATGGAGGTTTGGACAGCGGGGTTCGTGGTTCATTGTTCTCCGGGAAGCCGGCATCGAGGGCTGCCTGAAATCCACCATCCACAACCTGCACCTTTTCATGGCCGGCAGCCTTCAGCATCCACCAAAACCGGGCCGCGGCATTGGCTCCCGACTGGTCATCATAAACAATCACATGGGTGGCAGGGTCAATCCCAAGGTTGCCCAGCAATTTGCCAAATCGCTCCGGTGAAGGCAGAGGGTGGCGGCCTCCCATGCGGAGGTCTTCCTGAATGTCTGACAACTCTTCCTCGAGGTGAACATGCAGCGCCCCTTCCAGGTGGCTTTGCCGGTAGCGTTCCCTGACGTCTTCTCCCGCGCGGGCATCAACAATGACCCCCGACGGTTGATTGATGAAAGCTAAAAGATCTTTTGGAGCAACAAGGGGATCCATAAAACAATCAGTTGCTGTTTTCTGAAAAATGAAGTTGCCGTTCTGCGCACTTCGTTACCATCCCTCCTGTACGATTTTCTTTTCCGGAACGTCAAGGTCTTTGAGGTGTTTAACAACGGCCTCCATCATCGGAGGTGGTCCGCAAACATAAAAGAACTCCTCATCCCCATCCATCTGTTTCTTCAGAAAATCCTTGGTGATCAGGCCATGTGGGTGATCTGGTGATTCCTCTTCAGAAAAGATATGGGTTACACGGTTCTGGAGTAAAACTTCGAGCTCATCTTTAAGAATAATGTCTTTGCTGGTTTTGTTGGCGAACACCAGCTTGTTTTTTCCCTGGTCGCTGCGGTTTTTATTCAGCTTCCGGAACATGGCGATGAAGGGTGTAATGCCTGCCCCTCCGGCGATAAAAAGTCCCGGCCCCCGGTAGAAAATGCTGCCGAAAATATAATGAAGGATGACTTCATCGCCTCCTTTCAGTTCCAGCAATTTATCAGTGGTGCCATCATGAGACGGGTAGGTTTTGATGATGAACTCCAGCATGGGGTCTTCCGGGAGAGAAGTGAACGTGAACGGTCTTTTTTCTTTTTCCCATCCCGGTTTGTTGATGGCCATTTCTGTGGCCTGACCAGGGGTAAAGTCATACTTTTTGGGTTTTTCCGTCACGATGCGCAGGGTATCGTGGTTTAATTTCTCTATAAGCTCTACTGTAACAATATGTTGCATATTGATGGTTTTAGGGTGATTGTTTGACGATGCCAAAATTGTCAATGCCTAAATAGCGTTGACCGTTATTGGTGATGTGTTTCTTTTTCTTTCTTTTTTTCTTTGCTGATTCTTCTTCTCCAGATGATATAAAGAACAATAATGATAACAGGCAGTACAATGTAAAAAATGATGTTTTCCACCGATTCAAACACATTGAAGGGCTCAGAGGGATCAGGAATGCTGGTGGGCCGCTGGGCGTAAACCATACCGGAAACCATCAGGAGTATTGAAGCAAGAAAGGCGCGCATGTTCTGAAACTTTTATGTGTTTAAAAATTGTTGCTGTCAGCTAAACAGCACAAACGCTGAATGGTTCAACCCGAACGTCTCTGTAACTGCCTGTGCAAAAAAACAGCCAGTTTGATAACCATTAGCTGGATGGTCAGAAAAAAAATGATGGCTGCCCCCGACGGGATATTCATATAATATGCGGCAAACAGCCCTGCCACTGAACCGGTAACCCCCCAAAGGGCTGCCAGTGGAATGATGCGTGCAAAATCCCGGGTAAAAAGCATGGCAGTGATCTGGGGAATGGTAAAAATGCTCAAAACAAGAATAATACCCACAGTACGAATACTGAGTACAATGGCCAGGGCCATGATCACCGACATCAGATATCTGTAGGCGCTCACCGGAATGCCTTTGGTTTTGGCAAATTCAGGATCAAAAGCGGTATAGAGGATGGGGCGGAAAAAAACTAAAAAAACCAGGAAGGTGAACAATGAAAATCCTGCCAGGATGTAAAGATCCGTTTTTCCCACAGATAAAATGCTTCCGAAAAGGAAACTCATCAGGTTGGGTGCATAACCCGGGGTCATGAATACAAAGATAATGCCCAGGGCCATTCCCAGTGACCAGAGTATTGCGATCGCACTGTCCTCCCGGATGTTTCCCCTGCCTGAGATCCATTCAATTCCCAGGGCGGTCATTATCCCGAATACTGCTGCGCCCAAAAAAGGATTCAGGCCCATATAATATGCCATGCCGATCCCTCCGAAAGAAGCGTGTGTAACGCCTCCCCCGATAAAAACTATTTTCCTTGATACGATATAGGTCCCTACCATGGCCGCCAGCAGAGAAGTAAGAATGGATGCTGCCATTGCATGGCGGAAAAACTGATAATCCAGGATGGACAGCAGTTCACTCATTGTTGTGTGATTTAAGAACCCGGTGCGGAACAGGGCCGTGGGCAATAACGTCTACAGGACAATTATAAACCTTGAGAACTTCTTCCGACAGCTGGTTGGATGGGTGATAATGCAGCGTCCGGTTGACACAGGCGATTGTTTTAACCATTGGTGAAATGGTTCCGATGTCGTGAGATACCAGCAAAATGGTCATTTTTTGATTCAGTTCTTTCAGCAATTCATGCATCTCCTGCTCAAAATGCTTGTCCACATGGGTGTTTGGCTCATCAAGTATGAGCAGGTCGGGTTCGTCGATCAATGCCCTGCATAAAAAAGTTTTTTGAAGCTGCCCTCCGCTGAGCTCCCCGATGGCTTTGGAAGACAAGGTGCTGAGACCGGTTTCATCCATCATTTTTTTTACCTTTTCTTTTTTGACAGATGAGAGGAATGGAATAAGCTTGCCCCCGGTTCCAAACCCGGAACTGATGACCTCTTTAACCGTTATGGGGAAACTCCTGTCGATCTGGGAGGCCTGTGGCAGGTAACCAGTTTTGGGCTTGCCGGCGGGGAAGTGAATCTGCCCGGAAAATAAGGGAAGCAGACCCAAAATGGCCTTGATCAGGGTTGTTTTGCCACCCCCGTTTGGCCCGATAACACCGATAAAGTCCAGGGGATAGATCTCCAGGCTGACCTCCCTGAGTACAGGATCCGAATTGTATCCCGTACGAATATTGTCGAGGACTATAAGGGGTTTTTTCACTGCAGGTAATTTTTGAAAATCTTCAGCAGGTTCTCCATTTCTTCATGCCAGCTATAGGCAAGGGGGTTGATCTGCACAAGTTCCGCGCCTGACTCTTCGCTGATCAATTGCGCACTGCGGACATCGAACTCCTGCTGGATAAAGATCACCGGAATGTCCCTGGTTCTGGCCTTATCAATAATTCGTCTCAGGGTGGCCGGGGATGGTTCTTTTCCGTCCCGCTCAACAGGAACCTGCGTAAACCCGTAATCCCGTGCAAGATATGTAAGGGCCGGGTGAAATATCATAAAGGTATCATAACTGAGAGTTCCGGGAAGTGCCTGCCACTGGTTATGAAGCTCGCTGATCCGGGTGTAGAGATCGTGGTAGTTTGCCTTTACTGTTTCCCCGAGCTCCGGGTATTCATCCAGAATGGCATCACGCATCATGGGGAGAAGATGGCGGATTACTGCAGGAGACATCCATATGTGGGGATCTATCCCGCCTTCATGCACGTGGTCACCGTGATCCAAAGGTTCTCCGCGAATCAGTTCAACTTCATCCGAAAGATTATAAACCTGCATGTCCGGGCTTAATTCAGTCAGTCTGTGCAGAAAGGCTTCCTCATATCCGAGATGTCCGATACGAAAGTAGATGTCCGAATCGGACAATTTCTGCAATTGCCCCGTGGTGGGAGAATAGGTCGCATGGCTGGCCCCGGAAGGAACCATCACATTCACCTCCAGCATTTCCCCGCTGAGTTCGTCTACAAAATACTTCAATGGCTGTATACTGACAGAAATAACGGGTTTTTCGCCATCAGTTCCTGCAGAACGGCACCCGGTGATTGCAAACAGAATAACCGCAAGGATATGAATCAGTCGAATTTTAGGCATGGAAATAACTATTGGGTTCCAAAAACCGCAAAGTTAGTAGTAGACTGTGACATCTTCTTCATTTTTTTCTGAAGGATTGTCTTTTTTCTTTTTTTGCGAACGATCTCCCTTGCTTCCCTTTGAGGCAAACAATGCCCCCAGCATCGTTCCGGCAGTAAATCCGGCCAGTAATCCCAAAAATATTTTTCCTTTGATCATGTCATGTTTTTTTGTGTTTTAATTAAACACAATATACGAAAAATATGTTTACCCTACATGAGTCCATGGTGCCGGGAGGTGTTCTGCCTCTCTCCAGGGTATTTTGCCTTTCTTTTATATGCAGATAACCGGCCCTGGCAGAAATTTTTTGTTGGGATTATTCTGTTATTTTTACTAACTTGTGAATGATACCCAGAACCTTTAAACCGAAGTGAAATGAGAAAACTACTCGTTATTTGCACGGCTTTCGCCGGAATGCTTGGCCTGCAGGCATGTGAAGATCTTCTTGATGTGGAAGAAACCTTCACATTTGAACAGGAGTTTACAATTGTTACCGATCAGACAGATTTTTCTGAATGGGAGTTGATTGATCTGGGTAGCGAAGTGGATGTGATTGAAGAATATGGTGACAAAATTAAGGAAGTGCATGTTGAGAAGAGTGAATTCTGGCTCCGCGATTTTCACGGTGATTCGGATCAGCACTTTGAAGGAGGATCTGTTTCTGTGGCCGATCCGGATGGTGGTAACATTACTTTAATAGGGTCAATTGGTCAGCATAATTTGCAGGACTTGCTGGATCAGCCACATCCGCTGGAACCCGAACAACAAGGTCTGAACAGGCTGGGCCAGCTGGCTGAGGATCCGCCACACAGCTTCCGCCTCTATTATGATGCTTCGGTCAATGAAGGGCCAGTATCATTCACGGTGGTTTTTTCCTTTACGGCAAAAATGGTTGCAAACCCCCTTAATTAATCCGGTAAGCCATTCTCAGCCTGAATTTTTTTAGTTATTCAGGGAATATTTATATTTCTTTCGGAAATATGTTTACTTTTAGCAAGTATCTGGAAAAACAGGTACTTGTTTTTTTATTAAAACCCTTTGAATATGAAGCGATTCGTTTATTATGTTTGTTTTTTTGTTTGGATGTATGCCCCGGCCGCTGCACTGGTATTTGGCCCGGCCTGCGTAATGGCTGAACAGGGCTACAGCAACCACGATCAGGTTACCGCCAGGATGGAAGCTCTTGTCAGCAGTCATCCGTCACTGGCATCAAAAGAGGTTCTGGCTACAACGGATGGCGGTAAAGAGATCTGGCTGCTATCGATTGGTGCCGGTGAGCTTTCCGAAAGGCCGGCTGTGGCTGTTGTCGGAGGTGTGCAAGGGAACCGTTTGCTGGGTACTGAACTGGCTGTTTCTTTTGCAGAGCGCCTTCTTGATGAGGCAGGCCGGCAAGAAATCCGGCAGCTTCTCGATTCTGTTACGTTTTATATTTTCCCGGATATGAGTCCGGACGCCAGGGCACAGTATTTTGCCCCGTTGCGTTATGAAAGGCTTGGGAATGCAAATCCTTCAGACCTTGACCGTGATGGCAGAATTGGAGAAGACCCTTACAATGATCTTAACGGAGACGGGATGATCACCATGATGCGGGTGGAGGATCCCACCGGCAAATGGATGGTGCACCCGGACGATCACCGGGTAATGGTGAAGGCCCGTCCTGAAAAAGGGGAACGCGGCACCCATCGGCTTTATAGTGAAGGGATCGATGAGGATCAGGACGGTCAATGGAACGAAGACGGAGAAGAAGGGGTTTTCTTCAACAGGAATTTTACCTATGATTATCCTGCCTTTTCGCGCGGAGCCGGGGAACACCCGGTGTCGGAAAAGGAAACCCGCGCGATTGCTGATTTTCTGTTTGAAGCAAAAAATGTGTTTGCTGTTATCAGCCTGGGTGAAGCCGACAACCTATCCCACCCCCTTTCTTATGATCCCGGAAAAACTTCCGGGCGTATCATCAGTGGCTGGCTGGAAGAGGATGTGAAAATGAACCAGATGGTGAGTCATATTTACCATTCTCATCTGGATGTGTCTGATGCGGAACAGGTAGCGGGATCGCCCGGTGATTTTTTCCAGTGGGCTTATTTTCATTACGGCCGGTTCAGCTTCAGTACGCCAGGATGGTGGATCCCTGACGCAGGAGCGGAAGATTCTTCTTTTGAAAGTAAAGAGCTTAACTTTCTCCGGTGGGCTGAAGACGAGGGAATACAGGATGTATTTGTGCCCTGGGAGCAGGTTGATCACCCGGATTTCCCCGGGAGAAAAGTCGAGGTCGGAGGCATTGCGCCATTTTCCATGAAAACCCCGCCATTTCATATGGCTGATTCCTTACTCGAAGGGCATTATCATTTTATTCACGAGGTGGCACGCCTTCGCCCGCAGATTGATGTGCTGAACCTTCAGAAAGAGGAACTGGGCCGGAACCTGTACCGGATCACGGCGGATATTGCCAACATTGGCAGTTTTCCGGCCACCTCACAATTGGGCCAACGGGTCCGCTGGGTGCAGAAACCCGTGGTGAGGGTTGAACTGGCCGATGGACAAAAAATGATGAGTGGCAAAAGCATTGACATCATACAATCTCTGGAAGGGCACAGTTCGCTGGAGCGAAGCTGGGTTGTACAGGGAGGAGGTACCCTGGTTTTGCGGGCCGGCTCTGAATGCGCCGGCTTCAGGGAGATCGAGATCACACTATAAATAACCTGAAATCAAAACACTATGCATTACAAAAGTTATATAACCTTGTTTTTTGCCAGTCTGTTCTGGCTCTTTGCCGGTCATGATACACTTGCCCAGTCAATGGAAAACTTTTTTAAGGCTGCAGGTACTCCGGTGAACCCTAAGGTGGAGATCAGCTGGAACCGCTATTATACGAATGCCGGCCTGGAAGATATTTCGCGCCGGCTGGTGGATGCCTATCCGGAACTGGCCACGCTTGAATCCATTGGCCAGAGCTATGAAGGACGGGAAATCTGGCTGCTTACCATTACCAATCATCAGAATAAACCCCACCGGGAGAAACCCGGATTCTGGATTGACGGGAATATTCACGGCAATGAGATCCAGGGTAGTGAAATTGCCCTGTATACAGCCTGGTACCTGTTGGAGAATTATGGAGCCAATGACTTCATCACCCAGCTGATGGATGAAAAGGTCTTTTACATTGCCCCCACCATCAATCCGGATGGCCGGGAGCATTACATGATGGAGCCGAATACCGTGAACACACCAAGAAGCGGGACCATTCCGCTGGATGATGACGGAGACGGGGAAAAGGCCGAAGACGGCTTTGATGACCTGAATAACGATGGGCATATCACCCAAATGCGGCGGCGAAACCCTTACGGTCGCTACATTGAATGCCCGGAGGATCCCCGCAGGATGATTCCTGCCCCGCCCGATGAATTTGGTGATTTTGACCTGCTTGGTTTTGAAGGGATTGACCGCGATGGGGATGGCAGGGTGAACGAAGATGGTGTGGGTCGTTATGACCCCAACCGCGACTGGGGCTGGAACTGGCAACCCGACCATATTCAGCGCGGCGCTTACCATTACCAATCATCAGAATAAACCCCACCGGGAGAAACCCGGATTCTGGATTGACGGGAATATTC
>PWGY01000174.1 GCA_003554665.1 Bacteroidales bacterium
ATGATAAGGTGACTTGAGCCTTGTAAACGCATGTATGGCCGGGATGCCGGTTTCTCCGAAAGGCCAGGGGTCAGTGCGGGGTGCAATGTCTGCGGTGGTGTTCCTGAGCTGGAAATTCATTTTTTCCGCCAATTGCTCAGCAATATTTACACCTTCAGCCAGGGTTCCTGCACCTTGCAGGTCAAGCCCGTTGTTTGTTTTATACATCCCCACCATATCAAGACTGAACATCAGTTTGATTTTTTCTTTATTAAAATAATCATTGTTGTTGATAAATTCCCTGGCCCCAAGCAATCCACTTTCTTCTGCATCAAATGCAATAAAAATTACACTGCGTCCCAATTGTTCCCTGTTTGCAGAAAAATACCGGGCGAGCTCAATTAAAACCGCTGTTCCTGAAGCATTGTCATCTGCCCCCGGGAAAATGACTTTTTCTCCATTCCGAAGCACATATCCCAGGTGGTCGTAGTGTGCCCCCAATACAATATATTCGTCACGCAATTCCGGATCACTACCCTCCAGATAACCAATCACATTGGTTCCCGGAACCCGGGCCAGTCCGATACGCAGATCCAGATGCCGGAAATAGTCATCACCGGGAGGTAACAGCCCGGCTGACTCAAACTCTTCAGCAATATATTTTTTTGCAAGTATTTTGCCCTCAGTGCCCAGCCCGCGGCCTTCCATGGAGTCAGCAGTTAATATAGCTACATGGTTTTTCAGTTTGGCGGGAAGGGAAGGCAGGTCGTTTTGGCCGGCCTTCAAAGATTGAGATGCGGCAAGAAAAGAGATTAGCAGAAGCAGTAAAGTTTTCATGGCTTGAAGGATGAGTGGTTAACGAAAAGGTGCAATTTGCCTCACCGGTGGAATTGTTGTAAATTTAAATGACATCGTTTGTATTTGTGGAACAAAGGAAATCTGTGGTATGAAACGATCCGAAAAAGCAATTCATGCCCTGCTGGCTGAGGCAGGCATTGAAGTAAACGGCCCGGCTCCCTCAGACATACAAATATATAATAAAGATCTGTATCAACGGGTGCTGCAAAAAGGGTCGCTTGGGCTGGGAGAGGCTTATATGGATGGCTGGTGGGATTCCGGAGAACTCGATGCCTTTTTTTACAGGGTGCTCAGGGCCTCTCTTGATGAAAAAGCAAAGACCTGGACTATTCTGGCACATGCCTTGAAATCGGTTCTGTTGAATTCGGGCAGAAGATCCAGGGCTTTTGAAGTCGGGGAAAAGCATTACGATATCGGCAATGACCTTTTCCGGCATATGCTTGATAAGCGGATGGTGTATTCCTGCGCCTACTGGAAGGAGGCAGGCAGTCTTGATGAGGCCCAGGAGGCCAAGCTTGATCTTATTTGCAAAAAACTGAAGCTGGAACCCGGGATGAAGGTGCTGGATATAGGTTGCGGATGGGGTAGCTTTTGTAAGTATGCTGCTGAAAAGTATGGCGCTGAAGTGGTTGGAATTACCATTTCTAAAGAACAAGTCAGCCTGGCCCGTGAGGTTTGCAAGGGCCTGAATGTACAGATCCTTCTCAGGGATTACCGGGAATTAAAGGCATCTGAGGTGTTGGAGAGGGGCAAACTTTTTGACCGTGTAGTTTCGGTGGGTATGATCGAGCACGTGGGATATAAGAATTACCTTACCTTTATTAAATCGGCATATCAGCTGCTGGAAGATGAGGGGATTTTCCTGTTGCATACGATTGGAGGTAATAAGTCTTCGGTAAACGCTGACCGGTGGATCAATAAGTATATTTTTCCCAACGGAATGCTTCCCTCGATCAAACAAATCGGTAAGTCCATCGAAGGGTTGTTTGTAATGGAAGACTGGCACAATTTCGGTGTGCATTATGACAAAACCCTGATGGCATGGTTCCGGAATTTTGAGCAGGCCTGGGGGCAGCTTAAGGAAAAATATGATGACAGGTTTTATCGTATGTGGAAATATTACCTGCTCTCCTGTGCCGGCTCTTTTCGTGCACGAAAAAACCAGCTCTGGCAAATTGTATTGTCAAAAAAAGGACTATCAGGGGGGTATGAGCCCGTTTTATAAACAGCGCAACCACAAAACAATACAAGAACCTATGTCAAAACAATTTATTGTCAGCATTGCCTGCTGGGTACTTTTTTTCTTTTCATGTGGCATTCCGGAGAACACGTCAAACTCCCTGGATTTTTCCGGTGTTGACCAATTCCTTGAAATAACAGCAGCACTTGAGCACGACACAAACCCCGATCCGGCTGATTGGGAAACCCTGTTCGAAACTCCGGGATATTCAATGCTTACGAAGAGTGAATTTGACAATTGATGAGCTGGAAAGCCGGTATGTTATCCCCCAGCGGTACCACTGCCGAATACCCGCTCCAGCAATTCAGTGACCCTGGCTTCAGGCCGGGTGCGTATTTTGGCTTCCTCCTCGGCCAGTTTCAGGAATAATCCATTGAGTGCTTCACGGGTCAAAAAGCTATCCAGGTCTGTATCCACGGGTTCCAGGCTGGCGATCCGACCGGCGGTAGAAGAAGCCAACCTGTTCCATTGACCAGTCAATGTACTCCATGCCTGGTTTGTGGAAATATTTCCTACAATGGCTTTATCCATGCTTTCGCGGATCCTGGGATGGTAGAGCTCGTATAGTTCCTCGTAGGTGTGGTTTTTCAAATATTGGGTGGCCGCATCCCTTTCACCGCGAAGGATTTCAAATCCGTCCTGTATACTCATGCCTGTAATGGCTTCTCTAAATACCGGCGCCGCTTCCCTGGCAGCTGCTTCAGCGGCTCTGTTGATGCGCAGGATGACATCTTCTATTAATTGCTCCCCACCGGGAAGGTAGGACAGGTTACTGGTAATAACCTCTGCCTCGGGAGGCAGCATGATCCTGACCATGTCATCCCGGTAATAGCCGCCATCAGCCGATAAGCGTGTTGCGGCTGAATCAGATCCGATCACCAGCGCCTGACGAAGGCCTTGTACGACCTCCTGCTGGGTAAGCGGCCGGCCGGAATCTGCCTGATGGGCAATTTGTTTTAGTTCATCGCACCCTGCCGGAATAATTAAAAGCAGGAGAAACAGAAGGGAGGTTATTCTGGTTTTCATAAAGCCGGGGTTGGTTTAATCCAAAGATAATAAAAAGGGTAGTGGCGCTTCAGGCAAATACTTACAATTATATAGGAAAACCAGAAAGATTCATGCGAAAATCCTTTACATAGCTTGGGTAAACTGTGATTATCCTGTTATCTTTATACATAAAAAGAATTCTTTCTATGAACAACTCTGCGAGTTTGAATACCCTGCAACTGCTTAATATGATGGATGGCCGGAACACTTGTCTGGTGGATGTGCGCCCGGTGGATGCCTATAACGGATGGCGGCTTGGTAACGAGAAACGTGGTGGCCACATCCCGGGGGCCAGATCCCTGCCGGCAAAATGGGCCGGCTACATTGACTGGATCGAGATTGTGCGCAATAAGGAAATCTGGCCTTATCATCAGATTGTGTTGTACGGGTACAAGGCAAAGGATACTGAAGAAGTAGCCCGGCGGTTTAAGGGCGCTGGCTATGAGAATGTTTTCTTTTACCACCATTTTACGGATGAATGGGCCGTCAACGAAAACCTTCCGCTGAATCACCTTCCCGGATACCAGACCCTTGTTTATCCGCAATGGGTAAATGATGTGACGGAAGGCAGGACGCCTGCCACGCATCCCGGTGGCAGAACGGTGATTTGCCATACCCATTATCGCAACCGAGATGCATACCTCAGCGGACATATCCCGGGAGCAATTGATATCGATACCAATGCCCTGGAGTCGACCACGACCTGGAACCGCCGTTCACCGGAAGAAATCCGGAAAACCCTTTTGGATCATGGAATTGACAGTGACTCAACCGTCATTATGTACGGGAAATACATGAATCCGGATACCGATGACGAGTTTCCGGGAAGTGCCGCCGGTGACATCGGTGCCATCCGCTGTGCCTTTATCATGATGTATGCCGGGGTAAAAGATGTACGGGTACTGAATGGAGGGTTTCATTCATGGGAGGATGCCGGGTTTCAGGTTGATACCGATGATGTACCCAAAGCCCCCGTGGATGATTTTGGCCGGGTTATTCCGGCCAGGCCCGAACTGGCCGTGGACATGGATGAAGCCAAAGAAATGCTGGCTTCAGAAAAGGCGGAGCTGGTTTGCGTCAGGAGCAGGCCCGAATACATTGGTGAGGTGAGTGGTTACAACTACATTGAGGCCAAAGGTCGCATTCCGGGTGCTGTATTTGTGGATGCCGGGAGCGATGCCTATCACATGGAAAACTACCGGAATCTGGATTACACCACACGGGAGTTTCGGGAGATTGAAAAGATATGGCGCGAGGCAGGGCTGAGCCCTGACAAACATCTGGCTTTTTATTGTGGCACCGGGTGGCGTGGGAGTGAGGCCTGGTTCAATGCCTGGCTGATGGGCTGGCCACGTGTGTCAGTATTTGACGGTGGTTGGTTTGAATGGAGTAATGACCGGGATAATCCTTATGAGACAGGAATTCCGGATTGATATCAAGGTATAACGTCTATACGATATGGAAGAAGAAGTTAACCCCCCTTGCCTGATTAACTATCTGACGAGTTCTGACGAAGCAGGCAAGATATCGTGGCAAGAGGAAATACTGGCGGGACTGAAGGAAACACCCCGGAGGATTCCCAGTAAATTTTTCTACGATGCAACTGGGTCGGCCTTGTTTGAAAAGATTACAACACTCCCGGAATATTATCTGACAAAATGTGAAAAAGAGATACTGCGTAATTTATGGGATAAACTGAAGCTCGCCGGCACGGATATTCGCATCATTGAACTGGGAAGCGGAGATGGTTCAAAAATGATGTTGGTGCTTAACCAGATCCCCCGGGATCAACTAAAGAATTTTGTTTATTACCCCGTGGATATCAGCCACAATGCGCTTAGAGGGGCTGTCAGTGAATTGAACCAGCATTTTCCTGACCTTCAGGCCCAAGGAATATTGGCTGATTTTTCAAGGCAGTTGCATTTGCTTCCTGCAGAAGGAATCCGCATATTTTGCTTTTTTGGAAGCACCATCGGTAATTTGGATCCTGATGAAGCCCGGGATTTTATGATTAAACTCGGAGCAGTTATGAAGCATGGGGATCATCTATTACTGGGAATGGATATGGTCAAAAACC
Organism: Bacteroidales bacterium; assembly: GCA_003554665.1. The sequence goes on from PWGY01000174.1 coordinate 5,202, forward strand.
CCGATGTCCTTGAAAATGCCTACAATGATAAGCAGGGGGTGACGGCCAGGTTCAACAAGAATATTTTGCAGGTGGTTAACGGCTTAGTGAAAACAGATTTTGATCCTTCCATGTTTTTGCACAAGGCTTTCTACAATGCAGAAAAGCAAAGGGTTGAGATGCATCTTCAGGCCAGAAAGGACATGCTGATCAAGTGTGGGGTTAACGGCAACCGGATAGCGATCAGTGAAGGGGAGACCATCCATACCGAAAATTCCTGTAAATTTTCTCGCGAACAGATCGAGGATTTGGGAAAAGCAGGAGGTATGAGGGTTAATGAAATTTTCACGGATTCCAAAAATTGGTTTGGTGTGGTCCATTTTGATAAGCCGGCAGCCTCCGGGCTTACCTGAATATCAATACCAGTCCCAGAATCATTAAAATGACTGCAAATACATAGCGTATCCGGCTTTCATTTTTTTCTGGCCTGATGTAGGTCAGCAGGCGGGGACCCAAAAATGCCCCGATTGCAGCTCCGGAACCCAGCATAAGTATCAGTTCAGGATCGATCTCTCCCAGGAAAAAATGTCCGCCAAACCCACCCAGGGCATTGACAAATACGATCAGGACTGATGTGCCCACCACAAGCCTGACCGGAAGCTGAAGCAGGAAAAGACCGGCAAGGACCGGGGCAGTTCCGCTGGTACCAAATAATCCGGCCACCAGCCCGGCCATCAGCCCCAGTGATATCATCAGCCAGGCCTGCCTTGCCTGAAAGTCCGCAAAAGCCCGGGGTGGGGGCAGCCCCCTGTTGATCCGCTTTTTTGGATTATACATGGTCAGTAAACCGAGGGCCATCAGGTATACCCCGAAGGTGCTGATCAGGGTGGCAATTTCAATATTGTTTGATATCCATGCTCCCAGGATCGCCCCCATCAGGCCGGTTGAACCAAACAGTGTGGCCACGGGAAGGTTGATGTTGTCGCGCCGGAAATGTTCCCAGGACCCTACCAGGCCAATGGGGATTACAGCAGCCAGGGAGGTGGCAATGGCCACCCTGGGCGATACCTGGAAAAAAAGAATGAGGATCGGTGGAAAGAAGAATGCGCCGTTGCCGCCGATCATGGTTGAAATGGCCCCGATGACAAACCCGATCAGTGGTAGCCAGTAGTAGCTGAGTTCAATGGTCGATTCGTAACCCACACATTACTTTTTAATCGGGTTGGCCAGCCTGGGGTCAGAATATCCCGATGGCATGCCCTCATACTCCTGAACCATTTGCGGTCTTCCGCAGAATTCGAAACTGTGGTTCATGTGGTCACGTTCGTCCAGCATGATCCTCCTGAATACATCCGCCCATGTGTCCACATCCGCATATTGCCTGACAAAATCATTGTTGAGTTTTTGTTCTTCCCACTGGGGGTTATCCAGTATCAGATGGGCGTATACGGATTCTGCATGGTTCTCAAATTCTGCATTGAACAGGAAAGCTCTTTTTTGATTGAAGAAAGCCATGGTCTTTGAAATGATCACATAGGAAAGGACTGCAAAAAATGTGACAAACGGATTCAGATACCACTTGTCTTTCATCCCGTCTTCCTTCATCTTTTCATGGATCACCAGTAAGTGGGTGTATTCGTTGTCCTGTGCATCGCGCCCCCAGTCGATCACATTTTTGACCTCTTTAATTCTTTCACGGTTCCGGAACTTTCTGGTCAGTTTCAGATAATGGCGGATCTCCCACACGCGGTAGGGGATACTGGCCAGAATTTCCAGTAGTTTTGCTTTGGAGAGGTTATCTTTCTTTCCGGCAACCAGATCCATCCCCGCAAAAAACACCTTTGCAATAAAACTGTATTTATACCTGGGCGTTTCCAGCGTGGTTTTGTGCTCTTTTTTTAAGTCGATGGTGGCAGATTTTTCCATTGCTGCGAAAATTGGTTTCGTTTGTCGTTTTTTTACAATAGCAATATTAGCGAAAAAATTCTCAATACATATACTGCAAAATGGTTTTAACGGTCTTATATACCTAATTTATAAATAAACCGGATAAATTTTAATTTTTCAATATTTGGCGGGCCTGATGAATATCATTTTCCCCTGCAATGAGCATGCATCAAGTTAAAGGCTGGCAATCTACCAGCCTTTAAAAAAAGGGCTGCCTTTTACCAGACAGCCTCTTTTTATTTAACGGTATTTGGTATAAACGGGGTGACGACCGGAGCCAAATTAGATTCTTCAGTCATTCAAAACCTGGAACAAACGGATCATTTCGGACGCAGTGGGCTGAAGTGAATGCCATCAGGTTCCTCGCCCGCCGCAAAATGTCCTTCTATGCGCATGTTCTCAAGGTCAATGACGCTTACCGCATCGGAGCGGGTATTTGCCACATAGGCCCAACGGTTGTCCGGAACAACAAGGCCAATGGGAATGGAGGTTTCTTCAA
>PWGY01000242.1 GCA_003554665.1 Bacteroidales bacterium
ACATACTTGACTGCTGAAATGGTGCATTATATACACTCCTGAATCCTTTTATCTGCTGGAATTATCATATGCTGGTATTATGGGAATACCATAGGGATACTTTGTGTGTATAAAACCACTAAATAGTGATAACATACTACCAAACAGTGAAATAAAACATTTATAAATCATTTATGTCATTAGTATTGGAATGTCTAATGATTATCTATTCCCACTAAGAAAGAAGCCTAAAATACAGAAGTTTGCATCTTTTGATGTGGAGACTCAGAATATTACTAACGACTTCTACATGGTGGGTGTTTATCATGATTCTAGGTATGAGGCTTTTTATGATGTGGATTCTTTTTATGATTATATCAAAACAAGGCTTAAAGGGTACTGGATTACAGCCACTAATCTAGGGTTTGATATAACGGCATGCTTCTATAATACTAAATATTGGAAAGAGTTTGTCACAATATCTAATGGAGGTTTCATGCTCATGGCTAAGAATGATACTCTTGATATTCAGTTTATTGATACTCTGAATTATCATAAGGCATCAGTAAAACAGCTTGGTGAGATTCTGGGTGATTATAAGCTTGAAGCTCCATCTTTTCTTGGTCAACGACAGCCTGAGAATCCTATAGAAGAAGCAGAGCTTAGAGAGTATAATAGACAGGACTGTGTTATATCGCATGATTTCATGGTATGGTTTCAGGATGTTATTAATAAGATTGGTGGAGAGCTTAAGATTACTATAGCTTCCACGTCTATGGATGTGTTTAAGCGTAAATTCCTTGACAGAGTACTTGTAAAAGAGGATAGGATCATGCAGAAAAGAGGTCTAAAGACTAATCTTAAGGATAAGATTTTCAATGCGTATTATGGTGGAAGAACAGAAGTCCTGCAAAGAGGATATTTCGAGAATCTTAACTATTACGATTTCAATTCTATATATCCTAGCGTTATGACTCAAGGTCTACCATTACCCAACTCTGTACAGTATAAAGAGAATGGGTGTATTTGGTCTATTAAGAACAGGCATGGAGTATCAAAGGTCACGATAGAACATATTACTGATGAGCTTCCTTTATTACCTTATAGACATAATAAAAGGCTCATGTTTCCTACTGGAAAGATGACAGGATGGTGGACGCATATTGAGATTAGAGAGGCTATAAAAAACGGGTATGTCTTGACAAAAGTACACGAGACCATATCTTATTCTTTGACATTCTTTCCTTTCGATAAGTATATCAATATTCTGTATGATAAGAGGAATAAGGCTAAAAAGAACGGCTCTTCAGAACAGCTTATATACAAGATATTAATGAATTCTTTGTACGGGAAATTCGGCGAGCGTAAGCATAATGTGATGCAATACTTTGACAAGTTCAATATGAGCGATAAGGAGTATAAAAAGATAAAAGAGACTGCAGGAGCAAGAAGTGTTACCATGGACGAGAATGGGAAAGGATACTTCACTTATGACGAGGAGTGTAACTCTTCGCACGTATTACCAATACTGCCTGTGTATATAACAGCATTGGCAAGGATTAAGCTATGGAAAACTGCACGTCTTGTAGACCCTGTATATATGGATACAGACTCAATAGTGACCAAGTCTATACTCCCATCATCCAAGAATCTCGGAGAACTCGAGCGTGAGTACAGGATTGATAAGGGAGTATTCATCAAGCCTAAGATGTACTGGTTTGAGGATGATGGTAAAAATATTGTGAAGATGAAAGGAGTACCGAAATCTACAATAGACCAGTTTAATCTTGTGTTGAAAGGAAAGAAAATAACATATAATAAGTTCGTGAAATTGAAAGAGTCAATACGCAGGAATCTCAAGGTTAATAGTGTAATAGAACAGAGTAAACTATTAGACCTTGAAGATATAAAAAGAGAATGGGCTGGAGAGTTCACACTCCATGCTCAACGGAGTAAACCAAGGAGGATACAAGATGACATACAAGATAAGGAAATCAGGAACGAGAACGAGCAAAGCGTTCTACTCGAAAACAGCATTACCGCGTGAGGGTTCGTTCATTGGGATGTTCTATATTAAGAGTAGATTCGGTGAGAGTACAGGAATAGGCAGGACACAAGTATTACGTGTTACTACCAATATTAAAGAGCTTATCGAACGTGCAAAGATTCAGGCTGTGTTCAAACATCTTAATGATGAGCTTGGAGACCCTAAAAGTGATACTCCAGGATGGCAAAGGTTCTATAATGATTCTGATAAGGTTGTTCAGGACTCCAAACGTGTGAAGAATCTGTCTGATGATGTTGGTGATGATATAGAGGTTAAGCTTATCGATTATATATTCGAGTATCCGAAGTTTGGGTCTAGAATCAAATATAAGACTATTAACGTGAAAGGGAAGAGGTATATACAAACGTTCAGAAGGTCTGGTAATAGGTATGTGTTCGATGAGAGATTCAAAATATCAGGACGTGCTAAGAATACAAGGAGGATGGTGCAAGATGTGTAATTATAAGAGGGTTAAACCCAGTAGGTGTAGACATTGTGGGAGTAAGAGTATGGCGTACAACGATAGACAACAGCTATTCTGTATTATATGTGGTGGTAATCTATGATGAATATAATAATAGGATTAACTTTTATCCTTTATTCCATGAATTTCAATATATTCATGATGGTACAGAAGGACTGGTTAACGTGCTCAAAACATCCGTTTTTGAACATGCTCAACCATTATCATATTGATGTGTACAAGTTCATGAATATATACCAGAGTATAATGTATAAGTCTACTTTTGTATTCATGATAATAGGTGTTATGGTAATAATAAGAGGCTAAAATGGACAGAGAAGATTATATAATAATAGGAGTCCTAATATTATTAATAGTGATGATCTATATCACAGTAAATAATATTATAGAGATAAATAATGAGATTAAACGTATAAGACAGCCTGATAAGATTGATTGTGATGTAAACAATATATGTGAAGTAATAGAAGAATTGGACAATGTGACTGATATGGATGCGATATTATGATAAGATTATTATTGCCTAATATATGCTATTATAAGTATGAGGATGTGTACTATGATGATGTTGTACTAATACCTAAAAAGATTCGTAAAGAGTTAACGTTATGGTTTGATATTTCTTTTTATTCTTATATTTATATGATAATATTAAGCTTCTTTAGTAATCATTCATTAATGGATGCATATTATTGGCTCTTTATAATGAATTCTGTTTTCTGGATTTCGGCTATATCAGGCATTTATTTATTCCGTAATACCGAATAATAGAAAAATTTATATAATAGTATTACCTTATAGTTACTACAATGGTAGAAATGAAATCAACTTTATTGAAGATGATTTCTGCAGTTATTGTGCCTATAGTGGGTGTTCCACTATACCAAGTCGGTTATGACCAAATGAATGCTACATTCACCGGTGATAATGCTTGGGCTGTTACAATATACAGTGTTTTGTATATTCTAACTTTCGCACTTGTACCTGTAGGATTAGTCTACTCCATTTTCAAGGATTTTAATTAATTCTAGAATGTGGATATTGGTCTGGAGAACAAAGATTCTCCAGTGTCATACTCAAAATGTCAAGACTTAATATAATACTGGTTGTAGGATTATTATTGTTATCTCTTAGCTCTTTTGCTGAAGAATTGTCAATAAAAGAGCCTATTGATTATTCTATATCACTAAACAAAGACAGAGACTCTGAGCCTGCATCAATAACAGAGTATAATGAAAGAGTTTATGATTCTAAATCTTTAGAGACTGTTAAATATATAGACACTAAGATTGAATCTGCAAAGTCTAAGATTGAACTTCAAAACGTAAGAGTCGAGAGAGATATACCAGAAGTTAAGATTCAAGATGGTAAATCAAGATTGAAAGGTTCAGATATAATAACCATTAACGATATTGAGCTTGATTTGGGTATTATAACGCTTGAAAAGTATTATATTGGTTCTAATGTTTCATTATTGTATTCTAAGGATGGGATTGATTACGAATTAAGCGATATAAACTTTATGCAAAATTCAACACATCTATGGTTTAATACTACTCATTTCTCATCGTTCACTACCACTATGCCCGATATTAAGGTATGGACTGACGGGCATTATGCTAATTTAGCCATAGACCTTGCCGATTTCGCCACTATAACATCAGGGCATACATCTTTCGTTACTCATATAATAACCGATGGGGTGTCATCCGGAAATACAGGGTATGTTGATAGTGTTTTTTGTAGGATTATTAATGATGGCACTAATGATGTGGGCGAGATTTGTGCTTTAGAGGGTAATATTTTTCAATTTTATAGTACAATAACCTCAGGAAATTTTCTTGATAGTACCTCAGGGGCTAGGTTTAGCATACTTGACGCTTTCGATAATGTTGACGCATCATCTAATCAGCTTGATATAATATATCAGAAATCGTTTGAAGATCCAGACGTTAACCGGTTTGACGTTGATAATATAGTATCAGGTAGTGTTCGGCTTAGAGGTAGGGTATATTTTAACGATGTTGCATATATACTACCTTATTATGAGAATGATGGTGTTTGGGGTTTTGATAGTACTGGAAACCATCTTGATGCACAATTCTATTATAGAAAACAAGGTACATCAATATGGAACGTAGAAGATTTCGGCATAATAAACTCCGGTACTATATTTTCAAAAACTATAACAGGTCTTGATGATGATAGCACTTATGAGTATTATGTGAGATTCTACTATTTCAATCCTGAGGATAATTTCGAGGTTTTCAAAGATTCTACTACAGGAACTTTTGAAACTTATACAGAGCCAGTACCAACACCATCAGTCCAGACATTATCACCCTCATCAATAACAGACACTACGGCAACACTGAGAGGTGTTGCAGACTTTGACGGTTATACTGGTACTGTTACCGGTCTATTATGTTATAGAGAGACTGGTGTTGGCGAATTCGCTTGTGATGCAGGACAGACAATAAGCGATGGAACTACTTTCACAAGAGAGCTTACAGGCTTGACCGCTGATACCGAGTATGAGTATGTTGCATCCATAACCTGGGATTCTGAGAGTGATACGGGTAGTGTAGTATCTTTCACTACTAACGCTGAAGCAGGTGAAACAGGTCTATTAGCAGATTTAGTCTCATACTATAAACTTGACGAGAATACAGGCACTACTGCTGAAGATAGCCATGGTTCTAATGATGGAACTATAACTTCTGCGACTTGGACAACGGGTAAAATTAATTCTGGACTTGATTTTGGGACAGAAGCACAATTAAGATATGTAGATATAGGCACAACAAGTAAAGATATAGGAAACCATCTTGATACTCTCGGAATTTCTTTTTGGATGTCGAGCACTTATACAGGTTCAAACAGGGCTCAGATTATGGGAAATATTAATGACGCTAATACAGGATTAATTATACAAGTTTATTTAATGGACAGTGAACTTATAATATACAGCAGAGACGATGGTGGAGATAGACTTCAATATAATTTTGATGTTTCCAGCTTTTTGGATGGTGATTTTCATCATTTTGTTATAAATTATAAATGGGCTAGTAACGAAATTGAGCTCTATATTAATAATGAGGAACAAACAGGAAATGCTCACCATACAGAATCTCCAACATTAACAACCGATTTCGATTATAATTTGGTCATAGGAGCTCAGAATAACAGAGGAACAATACAAAATTCTTTCGACGGAAAACTTGACGAGATTGCTATACGAGAAACGAATTGGTTAGAAGACGAGATTAGCGAACTATGGAATAACGGCAACGGACTAAGCTATGACAATTTTGATGCTGAACCAACACCAACTACCGAAACTTTAACAGTCACGAATAAAGCTTCAACATGGGCAGTATTATCACAAATTCCAAGTTTCAACGATTATACTGAGAGTGTAGACCTGTTCTATCAGATTATAAAGAGTGATGATGCTATAGGCGACCCTACTACTTGGGACTGGGATGTTATACCTAGCGATTATACAGGCTTCGGTACAGGCTTCACGGCTAGTGATAATACATTACACCAGATTAACATGACAAACCTTGAATATGATACCAAGTATTATGTACAAGGAGCAGTATCCTGGGATGATGGAACGTTCTATTCTGAATATCAGACATTCACAACAGATACGCCAGTATTACCAGAAGTAGAGACTATCGGAGCTATAGTAGGAAGTACAGACTCTGTATTAAGAGGAAGAGTATTATCTCTTGGAGACTTCACTACAGTAGATGCTTATATAATACTTAATGGAACAGAAGTGTTCACTGTTACAACTTCAGACTTCGGTGTAGAGGATGGGATACAAGGACATACAGAGGACGGACTAGAACCACTGAGCGAGTATTGTTATATATTCGGAGCTTCTGTGTCTTGGACTGGAGAATCAGGATTCAACAACGTTAATATTCAAGGCAATGATGTATGCTTCAATACTACAGCCATAGGCGACCCTGTGATTAATACATTACCAGCCAGTAATATTCTACGAGAGTCTGCAACATTAAAAGGCGAAATATTCGACCTTGGGATACATTCAGAGATTCCGTTTTGGTTTAGGTATTCAGGTTTATTCACGGAAGATATTGTAGACTCGTTCGAGTCTGATTATGATGGTTGGAGTGTTACAGAAGATGTGGAACGTCTTAATAATTGGTCAACGCAAGGAGATTGGAGTGTTTATATTCCTAGTGCCGAACACATTGAGAAAGAAATATACGTAAGCGAATCTAACCCTTATATTGTATTCGATGTTAATCTATTAGAAACAGGATTCAACCAAAGATTACATGTGTGTGTCGATGATTTAAGAGTTACATCAAACAGATACGATTGTCTAAACCCAATCCATACAATAACCACGATAGGCGAATCATTGAATGTGAATGTAAGTCTTGAATCTTACATAGGACAAGAAATAAAAATTCAATTTATTTCTGTTTATGTTTTAGCACCTGGTGGTGGTTCAAATTCATACGCACAGATTGATAATGTACGATATTCAGAATCGGAATATTCCACTTTGAACACTCCAGAGATACCATATACTGTAGAGGTAGAGATTGGTGATAATATTAACGGGTTAACACCTGATACAACATACACGTTCGAGGCTATGACACGTATCGATGATAGAGAAATATCGGGAGGAGAGCTTGAATTCACTACGTTATCCTTGAGCGATTTCATCGGTGCTAGTATTAATGAGCCATTCTTGAACGATAAAAGTTATGATTATATAGAGCTTATAATAAATGTCATTATGAACGATGTTAACGAGAGCATACTAAGCTTCAACCTCTACGATAGTAGTATGAGTCTAATCAATACTACCATAATAAACGTGACAGAATCAGGTAATTATAATACAGTATTTACAGGACTAGATTCTCAAGTATTATACTATTATGATGCATCCATACAATTCCAAGACGATATAAACGAGACACAATTATTAACTTCTGCACTATACAGTACAAGAACCTTGGATGTATACGTGACCCCTACGACCCTTTGTGTAGTGGACAGGTTATGTATCGAGATAAGTAATAGATACCTGTTCTCTACACTTTTTATC
>PWGY01000217.1 GCA_003554665.1 Bacteroidales bacterium
GATTTTTTCGGTGAGCTCCTGAAGTTTTTTTTGCATCGCTAAAAGGGTTTATAATATGTTCTCTTCTGTATATGAGCGTTCAAAATTAGGAAAAAAATTCTTAAGGTGATTTTCTTTGACACTTTTCTCTTTGACGCAGGCAAAAGTATAACAAAAAATATTTGTTACAAAATTAACAACTCAAAAATAAATAGAAAAAAGACTGATTATTAACACATTTCTATATAGACGTCCTATGTTTCTCCAAAGGGAATGTCGCATTGTGCCCCGGGAGCCCGGAAGTATCAGATCTTCCGGGTCCAGGGTCTTGTTCATTGCGCAACGCGCAAGAATCTTAATGCCGATCTTTGTTGCAATATACCGATCTATGCTGCATTGAATGACCGGATATGGAAACTGGTGTATACCACAGGAATCAGTACCAGGGTGATCAATGTTGAAATCAGCAATCCTCCGATGATTGTAATCCCAAGCGGACTCCACATTTCTGCCCCCATCCCTGAACTCAGGGCCATGGGCAGCATTCCGAGCATCGTTGTCAGGCTAGTCATTAACACTGGTCGCAACCTGGCCCTTCCACCTTCAAGCACAGCCTGCCGGAGGGGATGCCCCCGCTCTCTGAGCTGGTTGATGTAGTCTACCAGTACAATGCCATTGTTCACCACCACCCCGAGCAGCATGATCACACCAATAAATGTAACAACGCTCAGGGTCAGGCCGGTTGCCACAAACGCCCAGACTACCCCGATGATGGAAAACGGAATGGCAAATATGATGATAAACGGGTCAATGAGTGATTCAAACTGCGATGCCATAACCATATAAACCAGTATTATCCCTGCAAAGAACATCAGATTCAGGCTGCCAAAGGAATCACGTTGCTCGGTAACCTGCCCTCCGATTTCCATTGAAACGCCGTCAGGCAGCTGGAAATCATCTATGATCTCTCTGGCTTTTTCAGTTGCTTCCCCCAATGATATTTCGTGGAGGTCAGTCATGACTGTTACCACCCGCTGCTGGTTTTCTCTTCTTATCTCAAGGGGGGCAGTCCTTTCCCGAACCTGGGCCACTTCCCTGACCGGGATCTGCTGACCCGACAGGCTCTGAATCAGGATATTTTCCAGATCGGTGGCGCTTTTGCGGAAATCATCCCCGTAGCGGACGGTAATTGGGAATTCATCCCCTCCCTGTTTGAATTCGCCGGCTTCTGTGCCATAAATGCTCTGGCGCACCTGCATGGCTACCATTCCTGCATTCAGGTTGAACATCGAAGCACGTTCCTTGTCCACAAATATTTCAAACTCTGCTTTCCCGGGGTCAATGGTGTTTTCCACATTGACAAAATGGGGTGAATTTTCCAGTTCTTCCCCGAGCTTCCGGGCAGCTGCATTGAGGATTTCGAAATCATTTCCTGAGATGCTGATCTCAACGGGTTGCTGATTGCCCAGAAGTGCCGATGAAAGCAGGCTTCCTCCGTGTACGGTAAAATGGTCAATTTCCGGAATCTCTCTTTCTATTCTTTCCCTGACTGCGTATGCTGCTTCCCACGCACTGCGATCCCGCTCATCAGGCCGTCCCATGCGTGCAACGAGTGAGCCGATGTTTTTTCCCTCGCTGAACCCCACTGTGGTCAGCGACCCGTCTTCAGTCTGGCCGACGATGGTGAACTCTGTCTGGATTTCCGGGATCTCTTCCAGCATGATTTTTTCTATTCTTCTGGCGACCCTTTCCGTTTCACCCACACTGGTGCCGGTTTCCATTTCAAACTGAACACTCACATCGCCTGAGTCAAATTCCGGAATGTAGTCTGTACCAATACGTACAGCAGTGATTAAAGTCAGGGCAAAAATCATGACTGCCATTGTGACCACGATTATTTTATGATGTACGGCCCACCCGAGTAACTTTTGATAAGCGTTCTCGGTACGGACAAAAAGATTCTCGCTGACCCTGAATAACTTGCTTTTTTCATCTTTCGTTTTGTACTTCCTTGATTTCAGCAACCTGGATGACAGCATGGGGGTCATGGTCAGTGCAGTCAGCAGGGATGCCAGCAGGGTTACTGTTGTGAGCACAGCCAGCTGACGGAAAAGGATTCCGACAATCCCTCCCATAAAAAGCATGGGGAGGAAAACGGAGATGGTCGTCAGGGTGGATGCCGATATGGCATTTCCGATTTCGGCTGCTCCGGTTACTGCTGCTTTCATGGGAGGTACTCCTTTTTCCACATGGCGGGAAATGTTTTCCAAAACCACAATGGCGTTGTCAACCACCATCCCGATGGCGATCACCACGGCCATCAGGGAGAAGATATTGATGGAATAACCTGCCATGAACATAAAGATGAAGGCAGCGATCAGGGAAACGGGCATGGTCAGCATGATGATCAGGCTTGATTTCCATTCCCGGAGGAAAAGAAAAACCACCAGTACGACAAAAAGCCCGGCCCACCAAAGCGTGGAGGAGAGGTTGCTGATGGAACGCACCACAATGTCGGAGCTGTCAACGATCTCCAGTACATCCACATCTTCGGGGAGACGCGGTGTTATTCTTTTCATTTCTTCCCTGACTGCATCCGCAACCTCCAGGGTGTTGGTGCCTGTTTGCTTCTGTACAAAAAACGCCACAGACCTTTGTCCGCCGGTACGCGCGTAGGCCTCACGTTCGGCAAAGTCGTCCGTTACACTCGCCACATCACCGACCCTGATACTTTTGTTGTTGTGGTATTTCAGTACAACATCCTCTATTTCTTCTACGTCCTCAAACTCTCCGGTTACACTGACGGCAAAGTCACGGGTTCCTACTTCCATGCTGCCGCCAGGTATGCTGATGTTCTCAGCTTTCAGTACGGTGGCAATGTGATTCACACTCAGGTTGTACGACTGGAGTTTCAATGGGTCTGCTTCTATCCGGATCTCTCTTTCGGGGGCTCCGATTGTTACCACGGTGCCCACTCCTTCAACCCTTCGCAGGGGCGAGGCGATTTCATCCTCTATGATGTCGTCCAGGTCATAGTAGCTGTCATTGGCTTGAATTCCATAGGCAATTACTGGTATCATCGAGCTGTTTACCTTGAGGATTACGGGTTGATGCGCATCCCGCGGCAGGTGTCGTCTGGCCAATTCAATCATGTCTCTGGCATTATTGGCCGCCTCATTGATGTCGGCATTCCAGTTAAAACGCATGGAAATGAACGATACGTTCTCGCTGGATGTGGACTCCATTTCCCGAAGGCTTTCGGTTGCCCCCAGTACGGTTTCCAATGGTCTGGTCACTTGTTCCTCCACGATTTCCGCCGAAGCACCCGGGTAGGCTGTAATAATGGTCAGGGTGGGGAACTCGATTTCCGGCAGAATGTCACGTGGCAGCATCCTGATCGACACCAGACCGAACAAAATGACTCCAATAAATACCATCAGGGTGGTGACGGGTCTGCTTACTGAACCTTTGGATAGTTTCATTATTGATGTCCTCCGTTATTTATAATGCTTACCTCCATTCCTTCCTCCACGCGGTTTTTTCCGCCTGTAATCACTTCCTCTCCGGCCTGAAGCCCTGAGACGGCAACTTGATCACCGATCGGAAACAGCCTTTTGAAACTGGCTGACCGAACCCGCTGGTCTTCTACGAGGAATAACGTTTCCCGGTTGGTTTCCGGATCGCGGTAAATGGCCTCCATGGGGATGGTCACCACTTTTTCACTGGGAAGGTTCATTCTGACCTGGGCTGACATGCCGGGTCTGATGAGTTGTTCCGGGTTTTTGATGGTGATTTCTGCAGTGGCGGTCCTTGAGCGGGTCGACAGAAAGGGCTTGATGGCCGTGACTTCGCCCTTGAAGGTTTTCTCCGGATAAGCCGGGATCCGGATGGTTGCTTTCAGCCCTTCACTGATTCGGCCCAGGTCTTTTTCGTTGATCTCCGCCTCTACCCTGACCGGGTTAAGTTGCATGATCCGGAGTATGCCGCTCGTGTTCGAATAGCCGGGCTCCAGGTTCAGATTCAGGAAATAATTTTCTCCTTCATTCACCAGGTAATCTACAATGGTTCCTGAAAAAGGCGCCTTGATCCTGGTGTTTTTCTGAGCCAGCTCATACTGTGCCCTGGAGGCTTCGAAACGCGCCTTTATGTGGTCATATTCCTGCTGGGATACGGTTCCGCGTTCGGCCAAACGTTTTACCCTTTGGTAATCTTTTTCCAGGGTCATGTATTCGGCCTTTGCTTGTGCCAGCATTTCTCCTGAAAGCTCTGCAAGCAGCTGGCCTTTTTGTACCTGTGTGCCTTCGGGGTAATGTAATTTTTCTACCCTGCCCGGGAAACCTGCACCGAGGTTGGCTTCCCTCTTGGCAAATACGGTACCGGACAACCTGATCTCAGCTTCATGGGATATTTCACGTGCCAGGGCAGTGCTTACCCCGGGGGTTTCTGCGGTGCTGTCTTCTGTTGCAGAATCTGTAGTACAGCTTTGTAGAAATCCTGCCAACAGGAGAAGGGCCGGTATGCCAATTCGTGCGATTGATTTTTTCAGTTTAAGTGGATTCATGGGTTATGTTATTTTTAGATTTGTCCTGATGCTTTTTGAAGTTTGGTATATGCTATCCGGTACTCGTTCTTTGCTTCAATGTGGGCAGCGTGTGCCTGTTGCCAGAGTGCCTGGGCTTCAATGGCATCGCGGCTGGTTGCCCTGCCTTCATGCAACAGGTCATTGGTTACCCTGAGGTTTTCTGTGGCCTGCTTCAGCGAAAGTTCTGCCATTTCTACCCTGGCCCGGGCCTCATGGAGGTTGTTTGCCGACTGGTGAACTTCCAGCTCCACCATTTCACGGGCTTCCTCCAGTTCGAGCCTGCTGCGGTCAGCCTGTCTTTGTGCCCTGGCAACCCGGGTTCTTTTTTCTCCGAAATGGTAGATTGGGATCTTTACCGAGAAGCCCACCTGCCAGTCGCCCCCGAACTCATCCTGAAACCCATTGTATGGGTTGGGGTTCATATAGGTGTATCCGGCTGCCAGCCCGATTGAGGGTAGCATAGCGGCCCTTTCTGCCCTGATCTTTTCGGCCTTGACAAAGCCTGCTTCTTCGAGCATGTGGATTTCAGGGCGTTTTCTGTAAGCTGATTCAACCAATTGGTTCAGCGATTCTTCGCTCCTTTGCGGAACAAATGAATCATCCAGTTTAAAAGATTGGTCAAGCGGAATACCCAGGTGTTGCGCCAGTGCCATCTTGCTGAGCTGAAGTCCGTTTTCAGCCTGCATTACTTTGAGCCGGATTTCATTCCTTTTGACCTTTGCCTCGAGCAGCTGATTATGGGTGACGATCCCCTCTTCGAACAGGTTCTCCAGATCATATACCAGCTGATCGAGCATTTCGCTCCATTGCAGTGTCAGTTCAAGACTCTCCTGAAGGTTTACCACTTGCCAGAAAAGGCGATCAGTCCGTTTCAATACCTCTGCTTCTGTAAGCTTGTGACGGGCGTGGGCAATCCGTTCCCCGGCCTCCGACATCCGGTAGCCCGCCCTTATCTTTCCTCCCATATATATCGGTTGTTTCAGGGTCAGGCCAAGCTGGTAATTGTTTTTTTGCCCCAGTTTGCCTTCTTCCCGGGGCAGCCAGGCATAGTTTTGGAATACCGGATTTCCTTCGTTATCCAATACCGGTTCCCCGGTAACGGGATTGATCACAATCACCTCCGGAGCCAGATCAGGGTCTCTTAGAATGGATCGGTCAAAGCCGCCGGTTTCGCGATCAATGCCCTCAACAGGAATAACCGGCAGGAACATGTCCTGATCGAACAGCTGGTATTGTTTGTTCCTTCGCATAAAACCACCTTCTGAAGAAAGCTGGGGAAAGAAATGCTTTCTTGCAGATTCTTTTTGTAATTGCGCTGCCTGGTTGTCCATTTCGGCCATTTGCAGCTTTTTGTTGTTGTTCAGGGCCATCTCCCGGCTCTTTTGGAGGCTCAGCACTTCCTGTGCGTTGACTTCAACCCATAAGGAGCCCAGGATTGTTATGGCCATTCCGATACATAGTAATCTCATAACTAATAGAAAATTAGAATAAAAACGTATTTTGGTCGAATAAAGCATAAAAAAAATCAGCGTTTAAGCAGTCCGTAAAACAACAGCTTGGTCATCTTCTGTATCCGGTTTTCCAGATCATCCTTGTCATTTTGCCAGACCAGCGGGTACTCCAATCCTTTCAGCGCTGTGACAAGAGCCCTTGCTGCCAGTGAAGTATCCAAAGGCTGAAACTGGCCCTGGCGCACGCCTTCATCAAGGATTTCCCTGATTGTTTTCACTTCATCCCGGTCAAAGGTTTCCCGCAATTTCTCAATGAATGAGTAGTGAATTTCGTGTTCATGGCTGGCCTCATGATAGTAACCTACCAGTGTCTTCATGGTTTTCATGCGGATGCGAATGTGTTCTTTCAGTTTTTTGGGCGCATCCTGAATGTCTTTTGTGTTGTCAAGCAGGGCTTTGCGCAGAATGGCAGCCTCACTTTCAATGACTGCCTGAAATACTTCTTCCTTGTTGGGGAAATAATAATAAAGTGAACTTTTCCCTTTGTGGGTGGCCTGGGCAATATCTTCCATGGTGGTTTTCCTGAAACCATACTTGCTGAAGAGCTTCCTGGCTGCCCTTATGATGTCTTCACGTATTTCTTCTTTTCCCTGTTTTGACATGATGTTGGGATTTTTCAAAAAAAGATGATGCGGCAAAATTAGCAATAAATCATTTGCCGCATCAGTTTTTAGAATATTTTAACAAAACAGTCGAAAATACCAATTCAGAAGGGGAAGTCATCCGCATCGTCTTCCCGGGGCCCTTCGGTATCATCTATGACCTGGGCGGTTTCATGTTTGGATACCCCTGATACATAGATTGCTTTATAAGGGGTGGTAGGGCAGGCATATTCACAGGCGCCGCAGCCCACGCAATAATGCGGGGTGACCTGTGGAATGAACAAGCCGTCTCTGTACGGTACCATTTGAACGGCTTTGGTGGGGCAATGCTCAGAGCAGGCCCCGCAGTCCGTCCTGTCAACGGTCACAATACAGCTTTCACTGAGAAACCTCGCCACTCCGATCCGGATCTGTTGTTTTTCCTTGATGGTTTGTTTCCGGATGGCCCCGGTGGGGCAAACTTTGGTACATTCCACGCAGTCGAAGTTGCAGAAGCTTTTTTCAAAATCCAGCTTTGGCTGCATGAAACCCTCCAGACCAAAATCAAAAAAGGCCGGAACGATCACTTTTGTGGGGCATGCACCCACGCAGCGGTAACATGCGATGCACTGGTTGTTGAAGTTTTCATGACTGAGTGAGCCGGGAGGGGTCACAGGCCTGCGGTCGCCATGGGGAACCATGCCCGGACGCTGTTCATCTGCATACTGGGGGAAAGCTTTTCTTTTTAGCAGCGGGATGCTCAGCAGGCCTGCTGTTAGGGTCAGCAGGAAGTTTCTTTTTTCGGTATTATGCGGATTTGCAGCACTTTTATGTGGATTTGCGGCACTTTGAGGACTTTTTTGCGCTTTGGCCGTCAGGGGGATATGGGTGTAGTACA
>PWGY01000206.1 GCA_003554665.1 Bacteroidales bacterium
GCAGTTTTTGCCTACCCTTCCGGTCAACACGTCTTGTAAGGTATGACAACTCTCCTGATTTTAACCGAATAAGGGTGTGCGGCACCGTTTCAATGCCTGCAATTGCGGCAAGGTGCATGGTAAGGTCTTCCAGTTCAGGCAAATTGGGATAATATTCACTTGGCGGTTTCAGAATGAAATTTCCCAAAACCCCCATAATGGTCAATTTCTGCGACCTCTCTCTTCCGGCTGCTTTTTGCAGCCCGAGCGATAATTTAGGCTGAACACCAGTAACCGTTGTTTGACTTTGAATCACCTTTTGTGCCAGCTCAAACATTTGATCGTTGGTATATTCCAGCACAGGAGGAACCGGAGAATTAAAAATCTTCTTGCTGCATTGGGGATGAAAAGCTTCACCACCTTCATAAAGCGGTCGGTAGCAATACAAGCATTGATTATGGTTCATCTTGTCGGTTTTCTCCTTCCATTGGTAAAATACTGACTGCCCCGATACAATCATAACAGGTTTTTAATAACAGCCCCATTCGATCCCGCGCACTCAATTTCCAGTTCTTCTCAGCAATATCAAGCAACCAGCCTTCCGGAATTAACCCGTCAAAAAACGGAAACAACAACTCACCCCGGAAAGGCTCGCTTTGCAGGGGAAGGGTTAAACTGACAGGTTCGGCATCAGGTTGATTGAGATACTCGTCCCGGTAGCTGAAATGATATCCGTTTTCGTCCTCTGCCAGGATACCAGCCCAACGATCATGCATAAAAACTCTGGCGCTTCTCATAGATCAGTTGCAGGATGATTGATCAGTTTTTTCCTGTCGATTGGAACAGGACCAAGCTCATGACCAAACAATACCAAAACCTGGTTGACCTTGTCCATTTGGAGGGAGGGTTTATCCCTTTCCAGCTCCCGGATAAACCGCAGGCCCACCCCGGCTTTGTCAGCCAGGCTCTGCTGTGTCAGTCCTGTTTCTTTGCGTTTGCCTTTCACAAATGCACTTAAGGATGAAGTATTGGTAGAATTGGCCGCTTTCATTGGTCATATTATTACCCGTTCGGGTACAAATATACAACATTTTTAATAAATTGTACCCTTTCGGGTATTTTTTAACGATTGTAGCTATATTTTATACCCGTTCGGGTACGCATACATATATGCTCAGCCGAGAAATACGTATAGACGGATTTTTTTTACATTTGCTTTTTTAACGGCTACCCGGGAACCCGGCATCCACTTATCGGGATCATGATAAAGCTTGAAAACATTTCTTATTCCCTTAACGGGAAGCAGCTTTTTGACAGGCTGTCGGTGGAGATCCCCGCCGGCGGGCGTCTGCTTGTCAGCGGCGAATCAGGCAGTGGCAAGACCACCCTGCTGCGGATGCTGCTGGGTTTCGTCAGACCCGACCAGGGACAGATCTTTATTGACGGGGAAGAGCTCGGACTGGATAATGTGTGGCGGCTGCGGCGAAAAATGGCCTATGTAAGCCAGGAGATGCAGATCGGCCGGGGGCAGGTTGAAAACTTTATCAGGGAAGTGCTCCGTTTCAGGCACAACCGCCACATTGAATATCAAAAGGATCAAGTACTCAAACTGCTGAATGAATTCCAGCTCAGCCCCGAAACCATCGGCAAAGACCTGGAAGAACTATCAGGCGGGGAGCTGCAGCGGGTGGCCATCATCGTGACCCTGCTGCTCGACCGGCCGGTTTACCTCCTTGACGAAGTAACCTCAGCACTGGATCATCCCCTGAAAAAACTGATCATCAATTATTTCACCGGCCTTTCCGAAAAAACGCTGATTGTTTCGTCGCACGACGGAATCTGGCATGAACAGGGATTTCCCACCATAAATACAGGCAACAATGGAAGCAGCTCCTGACATCGGCATCATGCGGTTACTGGCCGCCTTCGGCCTGCTTGTGATACCGGTGGGTCTTTCTCTTTTCATGAAACTGGGCATTGCCCGGCAGCTTTTTATTTCTGCCGGCCGGATGACAGGGCAACTTTTTTTGATGGGCATTTTGCTGGTATACCTCTTCCGGTGGGATAACCCGTGGTTGAATATTGCATGGGTTATGGTGATGATGTTTTTTGCCTGTTATGCGGTCATGGTCAACAGCAAGATATCCTTCAGGCACTTTCTTGCCCCGGTTTTCCTGTCATACTTTATAGGCACCGGCTTTGTGCTGCTGTTTTTCAATAGCGTGGTTATCGGCTATGAGAATATCTTCACCGCCCGGCTCATGGTTGTTGTAGGGGGCATGCTGCTGGGCAACTCCCTGAACGGCACGGTAATCGGCATTTCCAATTACTACGAAAGCATCCGGAAAGACAACAAGCGCTACCTGTATCTGCTGTCGCTCGGGGCCACCCGGCAGGAAGCCCTTCTGCCGTTTTTTCGCGATGCCATGCTGGCGGCATTGCGTCCCTTTCTGGCCAACATGGCCACCATGGGCATTGTATCGCTGCCGGGCATGATGACCGGACAAATCCTGGGCGGATCCAGCCCCGAAACCGCCATCAAGTATCAGATCGCCATCGTCCTGGCCGTTTTTGCAGCGCTCACCATCAGCGTCAGCCTCTCCATTTACTTCTCTTCACGACGGGCGTTTGACGACTATGGTATCCTGAAAGCAGGCTTGTTCAGAAAATGATTTTGGAATACCGGTACAGCCTGACATCTGGTTTACATGCAAACCGCCACTACAATGGCTTATTCAGGAAGTGATTCCGTGAATCCCCGGACAGGCGGTCATTAAAGGTTACCACCACCCTGCCGCTGACCCTGGCGCTGGCGCTGGCCCTGGCCCTGTTCCTCCTGCTGCTGTTCCTGCTCGCCGCCCGGAACGTTTTCAAACACCGGGTTATCGGGCAGCAGCTTCTCCGGATCCAGCATGACAGCTTCCAGGTGATCAAGGGTCCAGTTACCCTGATGACGGCCAATATGATGCATAAAATCGGGGAAGTTGCCAAAAACAATGGTTTCTCCGCCTATGCGGGCGCTGGTTTTCCCGTTAATGGCAATACCAAAAGGGAAATGATCAACAGGGAACCCCAAAGATTGCATATATTCCGCATTATCCGGGTCTTCCATGTCCAGGTAACGGATATTAAAATCGTTTTGATGAGAATCCAGGAATGATTCCACCCTCGACAGTGTTTCCATGGATGGGGGCTGGTTTTTGTAGAAAACCTCAATGGTGGGTTCCTCTGCAGCCGCACTGGCGGCCTTGGCTTCGGATGCAAAAAAAACGGCCTGGATAAAAACGAATAGAATTAGTGATCTGACAAAAAGTTTCATAAAGTGAATTTTTTTCGTATAATAATGGTGCTTTATGTTTCGATGTTGCCGGGCAGAAAAGGTTTAATTCACAGTTTAAAAAACTGCTGGTTCATGCGGGTTTTTCTGCGCAGATTACCACGAAAGGAATACTCAGCCTGAGTGCCCCATCTCTCCGAGCTTGTTCATTGAGTTCATGCTCCAGTGCATCGAACACCTCCTCCACCTTACCCTGAGGCAACATATCAACCCAGGCATTCAGGAATCCGGAACGGATCTGGTAATGATTGAGCATGGCCGTGCCATCGGTAAAATAATAGTTAAACTGATCGTATTCCTGCTCCCGGATCATAAACCCCCGGCCACGAAGCTCACGTAGCAGGTGAGCCACCGGGGGTCTTTTTTCTGCGATGTGGCGGTGCATGTGGTCAACTGCATCATCCATTTGCCTTGCCATCAGCACCTTCTCAAAACACTGGTACACCTCAATCATACTCTGGTCCAGGTTCATGGTCAGCACCAGCTGCGCCCCGGGCCTGGTCACCCTGCCGCATTCCTCCAGTACCTGCTCCCTGTTGTTCACATTATTGATGCCGTTATTACTGACAATCAGGTCAATACTCTCATTCTCAAGCGGGATGGATTCGGCAACCCCCTGCAAGACCCGGACATTATATACCCCATAGGCAAGGGCCTTCTCCCCTGCCCTTTCACAGGCCGCCTCCCAGGGGTCAATTCCGTAAACCACCGAACTTTCACCCAGCCGCATGGCGAGCTCGATCAGCGGAAATCCGCTTCCAAAACCGATGTCAAGGGCTGAAATATCCGGTTTATAACGAATCTTATCCAGCAGTTTTAACCCAAAGGGGGCCGACCACAGCGGCAGTTCATCCCCGATGTTTACCACCCCGCCGGTGGGTGTATCTGTATCCAGGTATTTTTTCTTCATGGTTCATCCGATTGTTCCTGCCAACCTCGCCAGATCAGGTGAGCTGATAATCACTGGGCTTTTCCGCCCGTCAAGGGTCAGCTGCAGGGTATGGTCTTCAAGTGAAAGTGTGGTATCCAGGATGCGGTTACGCGGATAAGACCGGCTGCCCTCACCGACAATTAGCAGGCGGTTATCGGTCACATAAATAGTTCCTTCCATATCCGTCACATAACCCACCTCTTTATACCGGATACGGTCGCGCTGGTATTGCTGCAGGATCTTTTCTTTCAGCAAACGGCCTGCTGTTTTGAAATAACAGGTTTCATTGTTTTTGAGCGGGATTTCCACCTCCACCGGTTCAGGGGGTGCTTCCACTGCATCCCGCAACTCAGACAGTTGCCGGATCATGCCCAGCTCCCACTCCAACTCTTCGTCCGGAATCCGCAACTCCTCCTGCAGCCGGTAAAGCTGTTGCTCCTCTTCGGAGGTGATCATATGATCTTCCACCACTTCTTCCACAAAATCCGAAAAAGCACCCGCCTTCATCTGGCGGATAAGCCTTGCGGGAATTGAGAGCTCCCCTTCCAGGGCTTCCACCTCTGAAGGTTTTATGTAGTCAGGGTCTTCGAAGTATGCGTCCAGAAAACGGGCAAAAGCATGATGGTGGAGCCAGACCTGCCAGCCACCCTGAACACCGGCCTTGTGAAGTAAACCCATTATTTCAGGAACCGGCCTCCGCTGATCCAGCCCCCGGTCAATCTCACGAAAAACTTTGCGGGCAAGGGTTGCCTGCCTGCCATGACGCCTTTCGAGGAAGATCCCGCCGGCAAACAGGAGCAGTGCGGGAATCATTAGCACCCAGTCGTTGTTTCCGATGCCCCCCAGCACGAGAAGTACCGCAGCCACAAACAACAGCGTAACTGCGGGCGGGCGGCGCGGGGCCAAAGGCAGGTCAGGCATGGAGGCGGGCCTCGCCCCGGAATCCGGACGATAAGTAAGACCCGTATCCACAAAAATTCGCTCCTCCCCGTTGGTAAGCGATGCGGAATGACCGGCACCTTTCCCGGCCTGACCGGTACCTTTCCCTCCATATCCGGCACCATTACCCCCCTGGCTGGCATACTTGCGGTAATACAACCCGTGGCGGCCACCATGTACATAAGGTCCCTTGGGACCCAGACCTACCCGGGCGCCCTTCACCCCGCCGGAAACGCCCACGCCGCTTTTGGACAAATTCAGGCGCATCGGCCCCAGGTTCAGTCCTTTTCTCAGATAAAATGCCATAATGTGCAGGGTTTATGTGCGCTTTCAGCCGGCATCACCTTTTTGATGGTCTCCAGCTCAGGTTGAAAAAACCACCGGGTGTAACCGGAAAGTATAAAGATATTAATGTTTTTATACTGTGGAAAACAATCACCCGTTCAACCCTTTGGTTTTGCACAAAATTGCTGTATGTTTGCGTTTATCAGATGATTGCCGACAAAATTAAGCGACCGACACAAACCACCTTTTCAGAAATTCAGACCCAAATTAAACATATATGATGCAACCTGATTTCAAATCATTTGAATTACCCGAAACGTTTTTGATTGTGGGAGCGGCAGTTGAAGCCGGCGTGTTCAGGGAGTTAAAAGACCAGGCGTTGACACTGAATGATCTGGCTGCGGCCACAGGGGCAAACCCCAGGGCATTGTGGACCGTCACCGAAGCCCTGGCTTCAATGGGTTATCTGGAGCATGAAAAGGGAAAGATAAAAATTACACCTGCATGTTACTCGGTTTTATACGATCAAAACAGCCCCGACTATCAGGGTTTAGCGTTCATGCATACCTACAGGCTTTTGCCAAAGTGGCTGGAGCTGCCAAACATTCTGAAAACCGGGAAGCCGGCTCAGAAAAAGGAAGATCCGGAAGAACAAAAATATTTCATTGAGGCCATGAGCCACTATGCCAGGGAAGATGCCACTGAGATAGCAGCGTACTGCCTGCAAGATCTCCCTACCAACCCTGAAGTGCTTGATATCGGAGGCGGACCACTCACCAATGCCAGGGCTTTTGCCCGGAGTGGAGCCAGGGTTACCACACTTGACCTTCCGGAAGTCGTCGAAATGATGGAGCCGGAACTTGAACCGGAACTTGCGGTAAAAATGGTGAAGGGTGATTTTACGGTTGGGCTGCCGGATGGCCCGTTCAACCTGGCTTACCTCGGCCATATCTGCCATATCTTTGGCGAGGAGGAAAACAGGAAGCTTTTCAGGGATGTGGCCGGAAAGCTTACTAACGGGGGAACAATCATCATCAATGATTTTATACGTGGTACAGGGCCCGGACCCGCCCTCTTTGCCGTCAATATGCTGGTGAACACCGATTCAGGTGGCACATGGACCTTTGAGCAGTATCAAACCTGGCTTGAAGATGCCGGCTTCAGCGTGTCTCCTGTTGCAACCGTTGGCGACAGTCAGTTAATCAAAGCCCATTTGTGGTTACCGGGTAGAAGAAATTGAAAACCCCATAACCCGACAAGTCCGGTACCTGGACAAGCTGGTGGACGAACTGGCAAAAGGGAAAAAGATGGAGAAGATCTTAAGGTCCTGATCGAACAATACAACAGGCCGTGTCGGGGCCCAGATTAGGTCCTTTTCTTAAATAAAATGCCATAATGTGCAGGGTTTATACAATTAGCAAATGTCGTAAAATTTCGTTACCTTTAATATGGTGGGAAACTATCAATAAATGGCCATCCCCAGGCCAAATACTTCGAATTACAGAATAAAGTACATGCACACCCCCGTCACCTTTGCACAAGAACAAAATCCTGACTTCAAAAAGACCCTGTTCAGGCGGGTCAATCAATATTTTTCCGATAAAGGCATTTCAAGGCATCACACCCCCGGTATGCTGATCAAGACCGCAGTCATGCTGCTGATATATATCATCCCCTTTCTGCTCATCCTGACCATTAGCATGCCTTTCTGGCTGGTATTGGTCCACTATTTTGTGATGGGAGTGGGCACCGCAGGCATCGGGATGTCGGTCATGCATGATGCCAATCATGGCGGATACTCGAAGAATCAAAAAGTCAATCGCCTGATGGGATTCAGCATGAACCTTATCGGCGGTGATTCCTACAACTGGAAAATCAAGCACAATAAACTGCATCACGTGTTTACCAATATTTACGGCAAAGACGAAGATATCAGCAGCCGTGTGATCCTCCGGTTCGCGTTTGCAGCACCACTAAAAAAGTACCATAAATACCAGCACCTGTATGCCTGGTTCTTTTATGCCCTGATGAGCTTTTCCATGATATTCGGGGATGTCTCGAAACGGATCA
>PWGY01000023.1 GCA_003554665.1 Bacteroidales bacterium
AAGAGCTCAGTGATCCGTGGCAAACCACCGGTAATCTCACCGGATTTACCAACAGCCCTTGGTATTTTGGCAATAATGGTACCGGGTTTTACCTCCTTATTATCGGAGATCACTACATGGGCGCCCACAGGCATATCATAAACCCTGAGTATTTCACCATCAGTGCTGACAATACTCAGCGACGGGTTCCGGGTCTTGTCTTTGGATTCTGTAATTACCTTCTCATGATAACCGGTTTGCTCATCGGAATCTGTACGGTAAGTGGTACCTTCAACCATGTTGTTGTAAACCACTTTACCTGTTTTATCCGAAACAATCACCGCATTGTAAGGATCCCACTCACAGATCAGGTCACCTTTTTTCACCTCATCACCATCTTTATTATAAAGGTTGGCGCCATAAGGAATGTTCTGACTGGTGAGTACCATCTGGGTGTTCTTATCCACAATACGCATCTCGGCAGACCGACCGATCACAACCTGATACTCCCTGCCTTCCTCATTGGTAAAAGGAACCGAGCGGAGTTCGTCGATCTCCAGGACTCCGTCATATTTTGCATTCACCTTGGAAGCCGTGGCAATATTCGAGGCGGTACCACCAACGTGGAATGTACGGAGGGTTAGCTGTGTACCGGGCTCACCAATAGATTGAGCGGCAATTACACCAACCGATTCTCCCTTCTGTACCATCCGGCCTGAGGCCAGGTTCCTTCCGTAACATCTGGCACATACACCCACTTTGGACTCACAGGTAAGTACTGAACGGATCTCAACCGCTTCAATGGGTGAGTCTTCAATCACCTGGCAAATTTCCTCGGTAAGCTCACCACCAGCTTTCACAATCAGTTTGCCGGTGGAAGGATGATAGATGTCATGGAGGCTGTTACGACCCAGTATGCGGTCGTAGAGGGTCTCAACAGTTTCTTCATTGTTCTTGAGGGCAGTGGCCGTAAGTCCCCTGAGGGTTCCGCAGTCTTTCTCTGTAATAATCACATCTTGTGCCACATCCACCAGTCGACGGGTCAGATAACCCGCATCGGCTGTTTTCAAAGCGGTATCTGCCAGACCCTTACGTGCACCGTGTGTGGAGATAAAGTACTCAAGTACCGATAGACCTTCCTTGAAGTTTGACAGAATGGGGTTCTCGATGATCTCACCACCCTTGGCGCCCGATTTCTGGGGCTTGGCCATCAGACCACGCATACCGGAAAGCTGACGGATCTGTTCCTTGGAACCCCTTGCACCGGAATCCAGCATCATAAACACCGGGTTAAACCCATGGTTGTCTGCTGTCGTTCGGTCAATCAGAACCTTGGTGAGCTTGGCGTTGGTATGTGTCCAGATGTCAATGATCTGGTTGTAACGTTCGTTATTGGTAATAAAACCCATGCTATAGTTGCCGCGAACCTCTTCAACCTGGTCATCAGCCTGGTTGATCAGGATCTGTTTTTCTTCAGGCACCAGGATATCACCCAGATTAAATGACAATCCGCCACGGAAAGCCATATTGAACCCAAGATCCTTGATGTCGTCCAAAAACTTTGAAGTTCGGGAAATGCCTGTTTCCTTCATGATACCGCCAATCACATCCCGTAGGGCCTTCTTGGTCAGCAGCATATTGACAAAACCGTAGCGCTCAGGAACGACCCGGTTAAACAAAACCCGTCCGACCGTGGTTTCAACCACGCGGTCGATCAGCTCATTGTTTTCTTTGACCTTGACCCTGACTTTGATGACGGCATGCAGGTCAGCAGCTCCTTCATTGTATGCAATGATCACCTCTTCGGGCCCGTAAAAACTCAGCCCCTCCCCTTTTACAGGGTGTTCTTCTGTGCTTTTCCGACCTTTGGTCATGTAATAAAGGCCCAACACCATATCCTGAGAAGGTACGGCAATCGGAGCACCATTGGCCGGGTTCAGAATGTTGTGTGAGGCAAGCATGAGCAGTTGGGCTTCCAGTATGGCAGCATTGCCAAGCGGAAGATGCACCGCCATCTGGTCACCATCAAAGTCTGCGTTGAATGCGGTACAGACAAGGGGATGCAGCTGGATGGCCTTGCCCTCGATCAGCTTGGGCTGAAAAGACTGAATACCTAACCTGTGAAGCGTGGGAGCACGGTTAAGCAGCACAGGATGGCCTTTCAATACGTTTTCAAGAATATCCCATACCACAGGATCTTTCCTGTCCACAATTTTTTTGGCAGATTTCACCGTTTTCACAATGCCTCTTTCCAGCATCTTGCGAATGATAAACGGCTTAAACAGCTCGGAAGCCATTTCCTTCGGGATCCCGCACTCATGAAGCTGCAACTCGGGTCCGACAACGATCACCGACCGCGACGAATAATCCACCCGTTTACCCAGCAAGTTCTGGCGGAAACGTCCCTGCTTACCTTTCAGGCTGTCAGAAAGAGATTTAAGCGGCCTGTTTGACTCAGTTTTTACTGCATTGGTCTTACGTGAATTATCAAACAGGGAGTCTACAGCCTCCTGCAGCATCCGTTTTTCATTACGCAGAATCACGTCCGGAGCCTTGATCTCAATCAATCGCTTCAGCCGGTTATTCCGGATAATTACACGACGGTAAAGGTCGTTCAGATCACTGGTGGCAAAACGTCCACCATCCAGGGGTACCAGTGGGCGCAGCTCCGGAGGGATTACCGGTACCACATCCACGATCATCCAGTCAGGTTTATTCTCAATGGTCTTCTGGGCATCGCGAAATGCCTCAACCACCTGCAGGCGCTTGAGGGCATCGGCTTTGCGTTGCTGCGAAGTTTCTGTATTGGCTTTATGGCGAAGGTCGTAAGATAACTGGTCCAAATCCAGGTTGGCCAACAGCTCTTTGAGGGCATCCGCGCCCATTTTTGCCACAAACTTTTCCGGATCGTCATTTTCCAGCAGCTGGTTCTCCACCGGAAGTGATTCCAGGACATTAAAATATTCTTCCTCTGTAAGGAAATCCATGAAGTTCAGTTCATCTGACTTCGCTCCGGGATTGATCACCACATAACGTTCATAATAAATGATCTGATCCAGTTTTTTGGACGGCAACCCCAGGAGGTAACCAATTTTGTTGGGCAAGGTACGGAAGAACCAGATATGGGCCACCGGCACAACAAGTTTAATGTGCCCCATACGTTCCCTCCTTACCTTCTTCTCCGTAACCTCAACACCACAACGGTCACACACAATGCCCTTATAACGGATACGCTTGTATTTCCCGCAATGGCACTCCCAGTCCTTTACAGGGCCAAAAATGCGCTCACAGAACAAGCCGTCTCTTTCAGGCTTATATGTACGGTAGTTAATGGTTTCTGGCTTCAACACCTCTCCATGCGACCTTTCAAGAACGGATTCGGGGGAAGCAAGGCTGATGGTAATGCTGGAGAAATTGCTTTTGACGTTGGATTCTTTTCTGAAAGCCATATATACTGTTTATTAAAGGTCTGATTCTATTGTTGATCGAACTTGGCTGACAACGGATGCTGCATGCACCACATTAATCGAACCGAAGATTGAGACCCAGTCCCCTGAGTTCATGCACCAAAACATTGAATGATTCCGGAACACCGGGAACAGGCATATTGTCACCTTTCACAAGGGCTTCATACGTCTTGGCACGGCCAATCACATCATCCGACTTCACGGTCAGGATCTCCTGCAACACATTTGCGGCACCAAAGGCTTCCAGTGCCCAAACCTCCATCTCTCCGAACCGTTGACCGCCAAACTGGGCTTTCCCGCCCAAAGGTTGCTGTGTGATCAGCGAATAAGGCCCGATGGAGCGGGCATGCATCTTATCATCGACCATGTGCCCGAGCTTCAGCATATAAATCATACCAACTGTAGCAGGCTGGTCAAAACGTTCCCCGGTACCACCATCATACAAGTGAACCTTACCGTTTTCCGGCAACCCTGCTTTGTTGAGGTATTCATTGATCTGATCAATCTGAGCCCCGTCAAAAATCGGCGTGCCGAAAGTCATGCCAAGCTTTTCTCCGGCCCAGCCCAGTACCGTTTCATAGATTTGCCCGAGGTTCATACGGGAAGGAACACCAAGGGGGTTCAACACGACATCAACCGGAGTTCCGTCTGCAAGGAAAGGCATATCCTCCTGGCGAACGATTTTGGCAACAATACCCTTATTACCATGCCGGCCCGCCATTTTATCCCCAACTTTCAGTTTCCGCTTCTTGGCCAGATAAACCTTTGCAAGCTGTACAATGCCTGTGGGAAGTTCATCCCCGACTGTAGCAGTAAACTTCTTACGGTTATAAGTCCCAAGAATATCCTTAAACTGAATGGAGTAGTTATGAAGCAACTCCTTGATCAGCTCATTCTTCTTCTTGTCAGTGGTCCAGTTATTCGGATTAATGGTTGAGTAATCCAGGCCATGCAGGATCTTTTGTGTAAACTTGGTCCCCTTGGGAACAACAGATTCTTTCAGGCTGTTGGTAACTCCCTGGGAGGTCTTTCCGGAAACCAGCACAATCAGTTTGTCAACCAGTTTGGAACGCAACTCTCCGGCCTTCTGGTTAAATTCTTCCTCAAGCTTCTCCAGCTGTGCTTTCTCTTTTGTTTTCGCTTTCCGGTCTTTCAGCACGCGGGAAAACAGCTTTTTGTCCACTATAACCCCTTTGGTGGCCGGCGGAGCCTTTAGTGAAGCATCTTTCACATCACCTGCCTTGTCACCGAAAATGGCGCGCAGCAACTTCTCCTCAGGTGTCGGATCAGTCTCACCCTTGGGGGTGATCTTTCCAATCAGAATATCCCCTTCATTCACTTCTGCACCAATGCGAATCAACCCGTACTCATCAAGGTCTTTAATTGCATCTGCACTCACATTTGGGATATCGCTGGTAAGCTCTTCAGCACCACGTTTGGTATCGCGTACATCCAGTGAAAACTCTTCAATGTGGATGGAGGTAAAAATATCGTCACGCACAATCTTGTCAGATACCACAATGGCATCCTCAAAGTTATAACCCTTCCAGGGCATAAAAGCCACCTTAAGGTTCCGGCCCAGGGCCAGTTCTCCGTTCTTGGTGGCATACCCCTCGCAAAGGAGCTGCCCCTTTTTCACTTTTTGTCCCTTTCGGACAATGGGATTGAGGTTCAGGCAGGAGTTCTGGTTCGTCTTGGCAAACTTGGTAAGCCTGTAGGATTTAACATCATCCTCAAAGCTGACCAGGCGCTCTTCCTCGTTGCGGGTATAACGGATTACAATCTCTTCGGCATCCACATACTCAACCACCCCGTCACCTTCTGCATGGATCAGTACACGCGAATCATTGGCAACCCGCTGCTCCAGACCGGTTCCCACAATCGGGGCCTCCGGGTTAATCAGCGGCACAGCCTGACGCATCATATTACTCCCCATCAGTGCCCGGTTGGCATCATCATGCTCCAGAAAAGGAATCAAAGAAGCAGCAATTGAAGCGATCTGGTTGGGACCCACGTCCATCAGCTGGATGTTCTCAGGGGTCACAATCGGATAATCGGCCTGGTACCTGACCTTGATCCGGTCTTCTTTAAATGTGCCGTCCTTATTCAGTGGCACATTGGCCTGGCTGATTATTTCCGTTTCTTCTTCTTCAGCTGAAAGATAAACAGGATCCTTATCAAAACGAACCTTGCCATTATCCACCTCAAAATATGGGGTTTCAATAAAGCCCAGTTCATTGACTTTCGCGTACACACACATGGAAGAGATCAAACCGATGTTCGGCCCTTCAGGTGTTTCAATCGTACAAAGTCGGCCGTAATGGGTAAAGTGCACGTCCCTCACTTCAAAACCTGCACGCTCACGCGACAGACCTCCGGGTCCGAGTGCCGACATCCTGCGCTTGTGCGTGATCTCTGCCAGCGGATTGGTCTGATCCATGAACTGTGACAACTGGTTGGTTCCGAAGAAAGAATTGATCACCGACGACAATGTCTTGGCATTGATCAGGTCAGTGGGGGCAAACACCTCATTGTCACGAACATTCATACGCTCCCTGATGGTTCTTGCCATACGGGCCAGACCCACACCAAACTGCGCATAAAGCTGCTCACCAACTGTACGTACACGGCGGTTACTCAGGTGGTCAATGTCATCCACATCCGCTTTGGCGTTAACAAGTTCAATCAGGTATTTGACGATATATATGATGTCTTCCCTGGTCAGAATTTTGACATCCATCGGCGTGTCAAGGTTCAACTTCCGGTTTATCCGGTAGCGTCCCACATCACCCAGGTCATAGCGTTTATCAGAGAAGAAAAGCTTTTCAATCATGCTGCGGGCGGTCTCATCATCCGGCGGATCCGCATTCCGCAGCAGGCGATAAATAAATTCAACGGCCTCTTTCTCTGAATTGGTGGTATCTTTTTGAAGGGTGTTGTAAACAAGAACGTAGTCGTTCACGTTCACACCTTCCTTATGGAGGATTAATGACTTAACGCCGGCATCAAGGATCATTTCAATGTGATCATTCTCAAGCACGGTTTCCCGGTCAAGGATCACTTCCGTTCTTTCAATGGAAACAACCTCACCCGTATCCTCATCCACAAAGTCCTCCACCCATGTCCGAAGCACCCGGGCAGCTAGTTTTCTCCCCACATGCTTCTTCAATCCTGTTTTGGTTACCTTCAACTCATCCGCAAGGTCGAAGATTTCCAGAATATCTTTATCCCTTTCGTAACCGATTGCGCGCAACAGCGTCGTAACAGGAAGCTTTTTCTTCCGGTCGATGTAAGCATACATCACACTGTTGATATCGGTAGCAAATTCAATCCACGAACCCTTGAACGGGATGATTCTGGCGCTGTATAACTGCGTACCGTTGGCATGCACGCTGGTACCGAAAAACACACCGGGAGACCGATGCAACTGGGAAACCACAACCCGCTCTGCGCCGTTGATCAGGAAGGTTCCCTTGGGGGTCATGTAAGGGATCATTCCAAGATATACATCCTGGATAATTGTTTCGAAATCTTCGTGCTCAGGGTCGGTGCAATACAGCTTCAGCTTGGCTTTAAGCGGCACACTGTAAGTAAGTCCTCTGTCAATACATTCCTGGATGGAGTATTTGGGAGGGTCAATAAAATAATCCAGGAACTCCAGCACGAAATTATTCCTGGCATCTGAAATGGGAAAATTCTCACTGAACACCTTGAACAACCCTTCATTTTTCCTGTTTTCAGGGGTGGTCTCAAGCTGGAAAAAGTCCTGGAAGGACTTTATCTGGATTTCCAGAAAATCTGGATAATCAAAATGGGTGGGAACAGTACCGAAATTAACCCTTTGTGCGATGTTTTGTTTTGCTGTCAAAGTTCGATGGTTTGAAGTTACTAAAAAGCGAAAAAAAAAGAAAACAAATAAACAGCAATAAAGATCAGACTTCTACAGCGGATGAAAACACCCGGCAGAAATCTGATCTTTTTGACGGACCGCGCAGGATTACTTTACTTCAACCTCTGCCCCAGCTTCGTCGAGTTGTTTCTTCAGCGACTCTGCTTCATCCTTTGTA
>PWGY01000027.1 GCA_003554665.1 Bacteroidales bacterium
TAGCCAAAAATGACGGCCAGGACTTCATCATGGATTACCGGCTGATCTATTGCCTGCGCCACGGACTCCCGCTGGATCAGGATGTATACGATGCTGCCGAATGGTCTTCCATCATAGAACTGTCGGAAAAATCCACAGACAATTTCAGCATGCCTGTTCAGATTCCCGACTTCACCAGGGGAGCTTTTCAGGAAATCGACAAAGTGACCTATTTCAGAAAATAGAAATAGGCTACCTTATATATTTAATTCACCATTTAAAAGTCATTATCAGCCATGACCCAGGATCATTCTACACATATTGCAGACCGGTTTTTTGAATCGCCGGTTGAAAAAGCCTTTGTAAAAGAGTCAGGCATTGATAAAATGTCTGCAAACATCCCCTACGTATGTGTTGACAACTTCCCAAAACTGGGATTGTTGACCTCATTGCGTTTTCTTGAATGGGTGGCGGAAAACCCGAATGGGGTCATCAGCCTCCCCACAGGTAAAACGCCGGAGTTTTTCATCAAATGGACACAATACCTGCTCGACAACTGGGACAACCAAAACGGCAGGGAAATCAGGCAAAAATATGGGTTGACAGTCAAAGAACGACCATCGCTGAAAGACCTGCACTTCGTGCAGATTGATGAGTTCTACCCCATCCCGTCAAGCCAGAAAAACAGCTTCTATCATTATGTGATGAATTACTACATTGACGGTTTCGGTCTGAATCCGGACAATGCCTTGCTTATCAATTGCGATGAGATTCCCCTGGCCCGGGGTAAACATTTCTCGGAGGTTTTCCCGGATTACAGGGTGGATCCTTCTCTCCGCTACCGGGAGTGCCACTCCCGCATGGAAGAATTGCAACAGCAATCACTATTTATGATTGACAACTGGTGCAGCCAGTTTGAGGAGAAGATCCGCGAAAAGGGAGGGATCGGATTCTTCCTTGGCGGACTTGGTCCTGACGGGCATATTGCCTTCAATGTCCGGGGATCAGACATTTTCAGCACCACCAGGCTGACTGAGACCAACTTTGAGACCCAGGCCGTGGCAGCAGGAGATCTTGGAGGAATTGAGATTTCGAAAAACAGGCTGGTGATCACCATCGGGCTGGAAACCATCACGTATAATCCGGATGGCGTCGCCATCATTATCGCGGCAGGTGAAGCCAAGGCCAAAATGGTAAAAAAATCCATTGAAACCCCCATCAATAATATCTATCCGGCCACCGTGCTGAATAAACTGAAAAACAGCCGGTTCTACCTCACCGAGGGAGCTGCTTCAAAGCTCTCCGACAGCGTCAACAGGTTTTTTCAAAGCAAACCATGGCCCCATGAAAAGACAGAGTTGGCTGTGATCAAGCTATGCAAAAAACTAGACAAGTACGGGCACCATCTGACCAAAGATGACCTGAAAGAAGATAAATACTGCAAACTGATTCCCGATATTGGTGCGCAAACAGTAACCTCTGTGTGTGACAGCATCGAGAAAAAAATCTACCGGGGCATGCAGCAGGAAGAAAACCAGGTGTTCCTGCATACCGGCCCCCATCATGACGACATCATGCTTGGTATCCTGCCCTATATCTCCAACCATATCAGGGTACCGTCCAATCAGTTCCATTTCTCAGTTTTTACCTCGGGGTTTACCGCGGTTACGAATAAATTTGTCATCGAAATCCTGGAAGAAACCAAAGAATTTATATGGAAAGGTCAGATCCAGATGCTGGATTACCCTGACTTTTTCTTGCATGGCTATAAATACAAAAGCGATAAGGATGTGTATCATTACCTGACCAGGGTGGCTGCAGGAGATCACAAAGAACGCCGGAGAGGGGTATGCCACAGAATCGTCCGAGCCCTGGTGGAAATCTATGAAGTACAAAGCAAGGATCACCTTGCAGAGGTGATCAACGAAATATTACTTGTACTGAGAAACAGCTACGACGGGGAGAAAAATCCGCCGGACATTCAGCGCCTGAAAGGAATGATCCGCGAATTTGAAGAAGAATTGGTTTGGGCCCATTACGGTGTTCAGGTCAAAAATGTGAGTCATGCCCGCCTGGGCTTTTATAAAGGTGACATTTTCACTGAACAACCGGAGCAGGAAAGGGATGTACAACCAATCCTGGAGATGCTGAGAAACCTCAACCCCACAGTTCTGAGCCTGGCCTTCGACCCGGAAGGCAGCGGGCCTGACACCCACTACAAGGTGCTGCAGGCAATTGCAGAGGCCGTACGTCTGTGGAGCAGGGAAAAGGATCTTTCGGGGCTGCGGATATGGGGCTACAGAAATGTGTGGTATCGTTTCAATCCGGCCGAAGCCAATGTCATATACCCGATTTCACTGGATGCCATGGCAGCCATGAACGATGCGTTCAGTTCCTGTTACGTGAGCCAGGTTGATGCCTCTTTCCCAAGCTACGAGCACAACGGCAAATTCAGCGAACTGGCACAGAAGATCTGGGTAGAACAGCTCAATGACCTGCAGATTTTGCTTGGAAAGAATTACTTTTACCAGAACAAGCACCCGAACATCCGGGCAAGTCATGGGATGCTTTTCCTTAAAGAAATGACCGTGGAAGAGTTCCTGTCTAACGCCAGGGCATTGAAGAAGTCGATGGAGGGGATGATTAAGGATTAAGGTTAGTCGAGGGCTATCGCCCTCTCCGGTTAGTCAGCGCACAGCGCTGACGGTTAGTCGGGGGCTGACGCCCCCTCCGGTTGGTCGGCGCTGCTGCGCCTCCGGTTGACGGGTGCTGCGCACCCCTGGTTGTTGGTTGGTCAGCGCTGCGCGCTGACAGTTGTTGGTTCCAATAGCCAAAGGGGTGGGAAAGCTGCCGATGGGTCGGGAAAGGGGCGAAGAAGTTGTTGGTTATTCATTGTTGCATTGATCCCGAAGGGATCACATATTACTGATACATGGCAAAAAAAATTCTGGTTACCGGCGGTGCCGGATACATTGGATCACACACAAGCATCGTTCTGCAGGAAGCAGGCTATGAAGTGCTTATCATTGACAACCTTTCCAATTCGGATGTAGCTGTCATTGACCGCATTGGAGAAATCACCGGGAAAAAACCCGGCTTCACCCAGCTCGACCTTTGCAACAGCGAAGACCTGCATGCCTTTTTCGACAGGCATCCTGATATTGAAGGGGTCATTCACTTTGCCGCACACAAGTCGGTCAATGAGTCTTCAACCTATCCATTGAAATATTACCACAATAACCTCACAGGAACAATCAACCTCCTGCAGGCCATGCAACGGTCCAATTGCTACAACCTGGTCTTTTCTTCTTCCTGTACAGTTTACGGTCAGCCCGATCAGCTACCGGTTTCCGAAGATGCCCCGCTTAAGAAGGCATTCTCACCCTACGGCAATACCAAAAGGATGTGTGAAGAGATCATACATGACCAGGCAGAAGCAGACAGTCTGCAGGCTGTTGCGCTGCGGTATTTCAATCCCATCGGTGCACATCACTCTGCCCGCATCGGGGAGCTTCCGGTTGGCATTCCCAACAACCTGGTACCCTACCTGACACAAACAGCGGCAGGTAAAAGAGACAGCCTGAAAGTTTTCGGACAGGATTACAACACCCATGACGGTACAGGGATCAGGGATTATATTCATGTGGTGGATCTTGCGGAAGCCCACCTGAAAGCGATCAGCCGGCTGCTGGAGCAAAATAACAATGAGGCTTTCGAGGTATTTAACCTTGGTACGGGCACCGGCTACAGTGTTCTGGATATCATCAAAACCTTTGAAAAAGTCTCAGGGGTCCGGGTCAGGCACGAAATCACCGATCGCCGTGCCGGCGACATCGAAAAAGTGTGGGCCGATCCGGCAAAAGCAAACCGGGAGCTGGGGTGGAAGGCTCGATTCGGGCTCGATGATATGCTGCGCTCAGCATGGGCCTGGGAGCAATCAATGGCATCCCAAAGTGATTCCTGAGCCCGGCTGTGGACATGGAAACAATTACCGACATCCAGAAGTGATTCCTGAGCCCGGCAAGGGGCCGGAGCAATTTCCGGTATCCCGAAACGATTCCTGAGCCCGGCAAGGATCCGGGGCAACTTCCGGCATCCAGAAGTGATTCCTGGGCCCGGCAAGGATCCGGGACAATTTCCGGGATCCCGAAACGATTCCTGAGCCCGGCCGGATATAACATGATGAAAAAAATTGTAAGATGAAAAGAATTGCAGGTTATACCATCATTATTTCGTTGTTGATGGCATTGGGTGGAGGACCATGCCAGGGGGCGCCGGGTGAAGGTGGTCCATCATACAAGCGAACCGGGATAACAGAATCAGGGCATGAGCACCCGGGTTCCGAAAACCCGCATCCGGAAAGCCCGAACCCGGAAAGCCCGAGCGCTGAAAGCACAGACTCTGAAAGCACAGACGCCAACCCCCCCGGCTCTGATAGCAGAGGGGCGAAAATTCCGGGATCTGAAATCCGATCCTCGGATTTTTCGCGCTTTGAAAACCGGAACCCTTTCGGCACGGGGTCTGAATATGCGGAAAAGGCTAAACCAGACTGGGAAAACCCTGCCGTATTTGAAATCAACAAAGAACCCGGGCGGGCTGCATTCTTCAGCTTCGGGAGCAGGGAACAAGCCATTGCAAACGATCCCTCGCAGTCACGCCGCCATCTGAGTATGGACGGCACATGGAAGTTCCATATTGCCTCAAATCCGGATCAAAGACCTGCGGGATTTCAGGACCCCGGGTATGACACCGAAAACTGGGAAGAGATACAGGTTCCCGGGAACTGGGAAGTTCAGGGCTTTGACATCCCCATTTATGTAAACCATCCCTATGCCTTTGCAGACCCCCGTAACCTGATCACTGACCTTGATGAAGGCCCTGACCCGCCCCGGGTGCCCCGTGATTATAACCCGGTGGGATCTTACAGAAAAGAGGTGAAGATCCCGGACACATGGGATGGACAGGAAGTTTTCATTCACTTTGGATCAGTAAAGTCGGCTTTTTACCTTTGGGTCAATGGCCACAAGGTGGGTTACAGCCAGGGCAGCAAACTGCCCACTGAGTTTAACATTACAGACCATCTCCAACCCGGAGAAAAAAATGTGGTGGCCGCTGAAGTTTACCGCTGGAGTGACGGATCCTACCTCGAATGCCAGGATTTCTGGCGCATCAGCGGGATCGAGCGCAGCGTGTATATGTACACACAACCCAGGCTTCGGATACGTGATTTTGAAGTGGTGTCTGTGCTGGACGAAACCTATTCCGACGGTCTTTTCCAGCTGGAAGTGATGCTGGAAAACCACCGGATGAAAACAGACGATGTTGTTGTTTCATACATCATTAAAGATGAAGATGGCCATAAGGTGGCCGGTGAAAAGCTCGACCAGGCAAAGGTACACCGGAATTTCTCCCATAGCTTTCCGGAGGTAAGCATTCCATCAGTGAACAAATGGAGTGCTGAAAACCCTTACCTGTACAACCTTGTTCTGACATTAAAAGACGGTCAGAACAACCAACTGGAATCGATCAGCAGGCAGATCGGATTCAGAAGCATAGAGACTGAACGCGGACAGCTGCTGGTGAACGGCGTTCCCGTGGTGCTGAAAGGAGTCAACATACATACCCACAACCCGGAACTGGGACATACCCTCACCGAAGAAATTATGAAGGAAGACATCAGGCTTCTGAAGCAAAACAATTTCAATGCCGTTCGTTTGGCCCATTACCCATTTCCTGAGCGCTGGTACGAATTGTGCGACAAGTACGGGCTGTACGTGGTGGATGAGGCCAACATTGAATCGCACGGAATGTATTACGGGCCGGAATCCCTTGCAAAAGACCCTGACTGGATGGAAGCCCATCTTGACCGGCTGACACGAATGGTTAAGCGAACGCGCAACCACCCCTCGGTAATCATATGGTCCATGGGCAATGAAGCCGGAAACGGGATCAACTTTTACGAAGGCTACCACGCCGTAAAGGAGACCGATGCCACCAAAAGGCCGGTACAATATGAAAGGGTGGAAACCGACTCACGCTATGTGTTTGGATGGGAGTGGAACACCGACATCATTGTACCCCAGTACCCCGACCCGGCATTCCTGAACTGGTTTGGAGGTTTCAAGTCAGAAAGACCGCTCATTCCATCAGAGTACTCCCACTCCATGGGCAACAGCACCGGAAACTTTGCCGAATACTGGGAAGAGATCTATCGCCATCCCCAATTACAGGGAGGCTTCATCTGGGACTGGGTCGATCAGGGCCTGTATGAAACAGACGAAGAAGGCAACCGGTTTTTCGCATACGGTGGTTACCATGGTGAAGATATGCCCACCGACGGCAATTTCCTGCTTAATGGCATTGTGTTTCCTGATCGCGAGCCACAGCCGGCCATCGGCGAAGTCAAATATGTTCAGCAGCCCATCCGGTTTTCGCTGCTGAGGGAAAGAGACGGGATTGCCCGGCTGCTCATTGAGAACCGCTACGATTTTACCTGTCTTGGAGGCTATTCTTTCGACATCTTCGTCAGGGCCGACGGACAGACACTGCATCATGTCAGCATGGACACACTGGATATACCGCCACACAGCAGCAGCGTTGTGGAGCTTCAACTACCGGAAAACATCAGAATAGAACCCAATACGACTTATTACCTGGAACTGGAAGCACACCAAAAACAGCCCTCATGGTCATTTATGGACAACCACACGGTGGCAACAGAACAATTACGACTCCCGTGGTATGAGGAACAAACACACGAAAGAACTTCCGTTGAAACCATCACAGCGGAAGAAACCGACGGTTCTCTCCGGCTGTATAACAACAACTTTTCAATCACCTTTAACTCAGAGACCGGGCAGATCACGTCATGGCAACATCATGACAGGGAACTCCTTCGGAAAGGCCCGTCACCAGATTACTGGCGTGCTCCCACCGACAATGATTTCGGCAGCGGGATGCAGGAAAACAACATAGACTGGAAGAAGGCCACCCTGGAACATATGCTCGCCGGGTTTGACTTCGAAGCTGACGGTGACAACAGCCACATAAAGGTGGTAAGCAGTTATGACCTGAGCGCAGTGGACGCTACCACCCGGCTCACCTATAACATCTTTGCCGATGGAAGCATGGATGTGGAAAAAATTCTGACACCGGCTGATGAAAATGACCCGGACATTCCGCGGGTCGGTCTCAACCTGCAACTCCCCCCGGAATATGACCAGCTTAACTGGTTTGGAAGAGGACCATTTGAAAACTATCGCGACCGGAACGCGGGCGCCTTTACCGGCCTGTATCAAAGCACAGCCGGCGAACAATTGGTGCCTTATATCCGTCCGCAGGAAAACGGAAACAAAACAGATGTCCACTGGGGAGCGCTCACCGACAGCAATGGCAACGGACTGATGTTTGTTTCACACAGGAACAACGGACCGGATGATGGACTGGAAATGACAGCCATGCCCTATCTCACCTCCGACCTGGA
>PWGY01000142.1 GCA_003554665.1 Bacteroidales bacterium
GCAGCGTGCAAATCCATGAGTTCCTGACGGACGTGCATTGGGTTGCGCCATTGATCTGACACGATATAAGTGGAAAGGTTTTCGGTTGATTCCAACATTTCCCTGTAGGCGAGAACGGCCTCACCTACCTCTTCATAGGTGTCGTGGTCAATAAAAATGGCAAAGGCTGCATGGTGGCTTTGGGCGGGTTCAGTTATTTGTGACTGAGCCTGCGTCTGGCTTGCCGATATGAAAATGGCAAGAGCGCTGAAGAGGATTGCGTTGATAAGGATTTGCATAATGTCGGGATTGAGATTAAACTTTTTTTTGAAAAGAACTCCTTATGAACTGTAAGCTTTTATCCGGTTGAGGGTTTTCATCGCCTCTTTCCGGATTTTCTCATCCTCCAGCTCATTGTCCTTGATCCGGCGGCACATTTCCATGATCAGATCCTTGTTGTACGAATGGGTAAACCATCCCAGGGCCTCGATCATTTTGAGCCGCAGTTCTTTTTCCTCGCGGGAATTCAGGGCAATATCGACGTATGCCGGCACATTGAAGTGATAGTTGTAGTTTCTGAGTGTCCGTACTTCAAACAATCTTGTCCTGGTTTCTTTATTTGTATCCCTGATAACATCCGGGTCGCTGAGGATCCGGCCGTCAGCCATCCTGAATATCCGCTCCCGCAGGTCTTCTTTGTGCAACAGGTAAGATTCTTCGTACTGCTGTTCGATCTCTTTACGCAACACTTCTTTGTTCATAAAAGAAGTTGCATTGCGCGCATTGAACAATACCCTTCTGGATGCGGCATCATCAAACTGCACGCTTACCAGGGCATGAACAAGTTCGTCTCTTCCGGTTTCCCCGATCATTTTAACACTGTGGCGGCGGATCAGTTCGTAAGGGTCGCTGACTGCCATCTCCAAAACCTGATGTAACTGTTCGTTGTCATAATTATAAAGGAGATTCAGACATTGCATCCTGACGCTCTTATGAGGCGAGGTTTTGTAGGTTTCAAGCAGGAGGTCGGAAATACCAGTGTATCCATTGTTGTGCAGCATAATCAGTGCCAGTGACTGAATATCCGGATCTTCGTGATTCAGGGCATCTTTCCAGGTAGCTGTATGGTTTTTGCGCAGGGTTATTTTGCTATCCCAGTTAGTAGTACCCTGGTTGTGGAAGTAATGTGTCGGATCACCAATGATATGGTTTTCCAGCTCGTTCTGGTGCCTGACCCAGTTCCCGATGCGTACGCCTTTGTCTAGAAGTCCGATCAGCTGAATGGGCCAGTTGTCCTGTATCACGTTTACGGAGTTTCCGATGCCGGCAATTGTTTTGCCATCACCAAATACATAGCTGCCCGCAATGTATTCATCCTGGTGAAAGGCACCGTTGAAGCATGCATCGAATTTCATAATGCGTGCATTCGGGGTAATGCTTTCCACATCGGAAATATAGACATCAAGACTGGCGCTGAAAATGCTGTCTTGTTTGGTTGTTTCAGGGTCAAGTGCCCCGTCAAACCATGCTCGCGGCACACCGTGTCTTTCCATGAAACTCCGGATGGTGGCCTCTGGGTCGTTACCTCTTCGTTGGGCATCCCGCAGCCGGTTGCGCAAAAAGCGCTGTACATTTTGGATGGAAGGACCGATGCTGCTCACGTCGGGCCACCCGTCGAGGTGCTGAACAGTGGGCGAACCATGGTTTGACATGATGATCAAATCCAGGTCTGTGCGTTGGATCTCGCTGAGCAATTGGTTCTTGCTGAAATCCTGCATGTGCGTAAAGAGGTAGGTATAGGAGTTGCCGGGATTGCTGAGGTGTGGGAGCTGTTCCCGGTAGGCCATTCGTTCTCCCGCCCAGGCAACCATGCATTCTGAATTGTAACCGTGACCTGCATAAGTGGTTACATGTTCCAGGGCATTTTGCTCCTGTCTTTCCGCCACAACCTTGTCCAGATAATTGCTGATCTGCTCATAGGGGTCCTGTCCGTTTTTCGGAGGCCTGATCCTTCCTGTGTAGATGTCAATGGAAACCCTCTGTTTGGAGTTCGGATCCAGCGAATAGTAGTGATACAATGACTGCTCCTCATCTTGCTCCAGAAAGTTGAACTTCAGATCAAAATCATCATAAAATCGATCTGAAGGCACTGAAGACCGCTCATAGGGGAAACGTTCCTGGTCCATTTTAAATGCGGAGGTCAGATGCTGGGCATCACGGATCATTGGAATGGGGATTTCGCCGATGAATACGGCACCTTCCAGCGGAAGATTGCCATTTGTGTAGAGATCGTACAACTTTTTACGGATCTCATCCGGACTGTTCCAGTCTTCTTCCAGCAGGTGGGTGTGTAAACCTTCTTTTTCCAGCAGGTTACGGTATGCGTCCACAGCTTCCCTGGTGTGTTCATAGGTGGCCGAGTCAATGACAATGGCAAAAGAAGTTTGGCCATTTATGGTGTCGCAGGAATTCATCCCCAGTATTGTAAATGCCAGCAACATTCCTGCGGCAATCGGGGTGAACCATTTGTATCGCTTCATTCTTGAAAGTTTTTTGTTTGTTTAATCTGTTTGTTAACTCCATTCCCTGGATCATTATGCTCGGGCAACTGACAGAGAAGTCAAAAAAATGAATATTAATAAATCATCCCCAATGATAATTTCAGGAAATTTCTGCTCTTGTCCTCAAACATTGGGGAGATGTCTGAATGTGTCAGGTCGTATCGTTTAGCCTTTATGCTGATATAAAAGGGGCTGTCCACCGTATCTCCGATGTTGAAACTATATGTGGCGTTTACGCCGATGATTGCATAATCAGTGGTGAGGTAGAAATAATCCGGGATTGTGACATTTTCGCTGATGTCTGAACGGTCTCCTTCCAGTAAATCCCGGTGGATTGACAGCTCATTGTCTATCAGTATTCTGTATCCTGCCTTCACCCCCAGGTGAAGATTGTTGTCTGAAACTGTCAGGTTCTTTGCCCCGTTCAGGAGCACTTGAAGGTCAGTGAATTCTTTGGTTGAAAGGGGGAGCAGGTAACGCACGTCGTTGTTTGAGGCTTCGGCTTTGACTCCTGCCATCCAGCTATAGTCGTTGTTCGGGGTTGTGCGGTAATACCGGTAATCGATCCCTGCATGGATATGGTCTGCTCTGTATCGTGTTGAGGTGGCAAAGGTGACCCACTGTTCAAGGCTGTTGTCGTATGACTGGCTGTGTTCGATGCCTGTATACTCCGTCATGCTGAAACTGCCCCTGATCAGCTGGAGAGAGTTTGTTCCCATGAGCTTGACACTTACGCCGGCGTCAATGGTCATTTCATCCAGTTCCCCGCCATGCTGAACAACTGAGGTTCCGTCACTGACCTCCTCGTTGTATAAACGAATGTCTGCATCCGCTATGATACTCCCCCTGTTAAACGTATAGGCATAGTTAATGCCGCCGCCGAATCCTGTTCCGTTATAAGCCCTGGAGTGACCAGTCATGAAACCCCTCCGGAATTCACCAACACCCCGCATTTTGTACCACCGATGCTGGAAATCGTGGTTTACCAATGTGTAACTGATCTCCTCATTCCGATTGCTGATGTAGCCTGTGATGCCGAAATCAGAGTTGTTGCCCACCGGGAAAAGCAGCCCTGGCCTGGCCCATAGGTTATTGGTGTTGTTCTTTGGCCTCGGGTCGTTTTGCCTGGCTCCGGTGTGCAATTCATAATGGGCTTCAAGCCCTGCATACATCAGCCCGAACAACCTGCCGCTGGTAGCTGTGAAATTCAGGTTGTAGTATTGTTTTGACCAGTCGCCTCCTTCTATATCCGAAAAAATATAAGGTGTCCCCCGGAAAGGATCTACGACTGCTCCCCAGTTCCTGTCTTTCTCTTCATAGCTGTTGAAGGTGAAAGCTCCCCTGAATGTCATTTCTCCCAATGACTGATACCTTTCGGTGGTAAAACCGAATCGGTTGGTTTGTGAGGCATCCTGTGGACGGTAAAAGTCGCCCTCATCTACATTGAAAATAAAATAGCTGTTCCCCAGGTCATGCATATTGGTGTGCGCCATGCCTGCCGGGTTGGATGAGCCTTCCCAGTTGTTGTATTGCTTTATAAACTCCAGCCAGTGCGGCGCCTTGGGTGGCATCGTCAATCCTGAATCCTGACCCTTTAGTGCATTCGGCAGCAGGCAGAGTGCCATGCAAAGTAAAGCAAGGGATTGTTTCAAAAAGGTGTTTCTTACGGCCATTGTAATTGATTATTTATTGAGTACCACGGGCTCTTCCTGAAGTTTGCCGTGGGGCAGAGGCACATTGTTTTGTGCCTCTGCCTTCAGGCATCCGCTGCAATAGCGGTTACATGAAAAAGTATGTCAGTCAAAAGATCTTGGTGTGGGTGTTTCCAGCACCTCAAAATCTTCTGTGGTATTGTTCGTATTCTGCAAAACATGTCTGCCGTCGATGATATTTGCGGTCTTCCTGCGGATACTTTCACCCACATAGGTACCGCTGCACCAGATCATGCCACTGTCTACACTGGCGGGTAGTCGTTTGTATGGAAGGCTTTCTTCATCTCTTCCTGCTTCAACC
The DNA here is from genome assembly GCA_003554665.1 of Bacteroidales bacterium. The sequence continues at coordinate 4,554 of PWGY01000142.1, forward strand.
CCGTCAATAATGTATTCAACTGGCAATTGTACATATTCAAAATCTGAAGCTGATCCGGGTTGCGGCATTCTTTCCAGTGCATCAAAATCATCGACCCGGAAAATTACTGGTGCTGGTCCGAACACTGAAGCAAGGAAATAGAACATGGATCCATGATGGAGCATCTCCATATTGGGTACGCCGGCATTGTTTACATCACGGGTATCTTCCCGGTCAACAAAAGTCTCAAAGTCTGCAATGGACCCTGCGTATGGGGTATCAGGGTTTCCGTTGGGGTCTTCCCTGTGGTTGGTGCCATTCTGGGAGATGATGATGCTTTCGCCGGGTTCGATGGGATGATCTTCACCACCACCAGGTACACGCCATACGCTGCTCAGATACACATGGTCCGGGTCGTCGCTCCAGCCCTCTATGCTTTGCGTAGCTCCGGCCGGATGGGTTGTTGCTAGTATCAGGCCGTCTGCATAGACGGTTTCCGTCGAGTTGTTATAGATTTCATAGAACTGATCGAGAAAGTATACACCACCTGCAGGCGTTCTTGATCCTGTGTAATAGATCTCTTTGAAAACCAGGTCGCCGGCTTTGCCGCCCGCAAGTTCAATGGTTTCTTCCAGCGGATCGCCGCCGGATACCATGATGTTGGTTTTGCCGCCGGCCAGTATGATCTCCTGTGCAATTCCGGTCTGCGCTTCAGCCTCCTCAGGAGAAAGGGTAAGGTTTGCCGACAGGCTGTAAGTGCCTGGGGCCAGCTCTGTAAATACCACTGAACCGTTATTGTCGGTGGCCAGGGTGGTGGCACTTTGGGTCTCCATATCTGTCAGCTCCACACTCGCACCTGCAGCGTGCGTGTCTGCGTACAACTCCGGATATTCAACAAATACCCTGAGGTCTGTGGTTTCTACTGTGTCGTCTTCACATCCCCAGAAGCCGATGATGGCTGCGAGAATGACAAATAATCCTGTTTTTTTCATGTTTTTGTGTTTTTTGTTAGTGTGGTTTGTGATAATTATACTGAACCGGGGGTTAAAATTTTATATACATTTCTGTGCCGAAAAAGATTTCCGGGTTTCGCCTGTCCTGACGGTTTGTTCTTGCATTGTAATGAAGCGGCCGGTGCATGAACATGTTGTTTGCATAAAATGCAAAACCAAACCCTTCGCGGATATCTTTAGATAGCCGGATGTTGAAAAGCCATAAAGGAGGATAATCCAGGGTGGTTCTGTGGTACTCGGGTACGCTCCTGCGAATGTCACTGTATTGGGGGTCCATGGCCTGCTGCCTGTTCAGGTCAACCCATTGCCCGTCTTTGCCGATGTAGGCAATGGGGGGCTGTACAGCCCTTTCACTGGAGGTTCCGGCATTGATGATCTCGTAGTCATCATACCCAATGGACTTTGTTTGTTCTATCCAGATTGTCTGTACTGTAAGAGATACCAGGAACTGGAACTCCGGGATGTTGTGTACAACCCGTAAGGCTGTGTTGAAACGGGTGTTCTCGGTGCCGCGCCCCCCCGGGAACACTGCCACCCTGTCGGGGCGGGGCATGGACGGATTGACCCAGTAATTATATCCGCTATCGGATCTCCGGGTATTGATATATGCCCCGTTCAGACTGAAACTGGTACGTATGGCACTGATCCTGCCCATGTCCAGCTCCAGTTCCAGCCCCTGGTTGATGGTTCGTTGCTTGTTCATCGGCCTGTTATAAGTGGCGATGAATGTATCTTGCCTGACTGGCTCTGGTTTGAGAATGGGAGGCTCCCCTTCCGGGAATTGTTCTCCTTCATAAATGTCAAGCGGAATAAATTCCAGCTGGTTGTAAAAACTATACCCGTTGGTATGGTTCTCTTTGAAGGCGGTTATGTTGACCCTCCGGTTTTCCTTTTCATATTCCAGGCCCACCTCCTGTTTGGTGTTCTGTGCGATTTTCAGATCCGGGTTTTCCGTGTCGAACACCCTTGTTGTTACGATAATCAGCCTTTCATCGGGGTTTTCCGCATAATGGTTGAAGTTGACCAGGTCAAAATAGGCCGGGTTCGGGTAAAGGTGAACAAGGGCCGGTGATTTGGCAGTCAGTCCATAACCTCCATGCAGTTTGAAATTGTTGAAAATTTCGTAAGATGCATTTACCCTTGGTCCCAGGAAGGTCCCGAATTCTCCCCTGAAAGGATGTTCTGGTTGCACATTGTCAAAACGAAGCCCGATCTGTACGGCCAGTTCCCTGTCGTTGATGTATCCGTTGATATTGTTTTCCAGGTAGAAAGCCAACTGGTTCAGCATGGGGATATCCGCATAGGAACGTGGCCGGGAGGCCCGGTTGCTGCCCATTCTCGGAGGCCTTGTTACGTCGTATACCCTTCCATCACCGTAATTGCCGTCGGTACGCCATTCAGCTCCTATCATAAAGCGGTTGTTGAGGCCGAATATGGTGCGGTGAAAACTGTTGTTAACACGGGCAAAAATATTGAGGGGCTTGCCGTCTATGGTGACCTGACTCAGGTATTCGCTGGGAACGATGGATGCCGCCATTGTGGTGTCTTCCCTGGCAAAGGAAAGAGGGTATACATACCCGCTCAGCAATTGCTGGTTGAAGGCTTCCTGGTGGGTGTAGCTGACGGAGAAATTATACCTGAGGTTTTGTGCAAATCTTTTGTCAAGACTCCAGCGTCCGGTGGTGTTAAAACGAAACCCTCTGTCCTGGGAGTATCTTTCCCGTTGATAGCGAAGGTCATCAGGGTCTTGCCGGCTTTCATCCAGGGTGGTAAATCCTGAAAGGGTGGTGGTGGAATTCAGGTTGTTGTCAAAAAACCGGTTTGAATAGGTCAGC
>PWGY01000292.1 GCA_003554665.1 Bacteroidales bacterium
GGAGGTGCAAAAAATAAGTTACAATACCATGGAGGTTACAAGCAGTGTTTCTCTTCGTGAGCTGCTTAAGCAAATTTTCGGATACGGAGCCTTTAAAGGAGATCAGGAAGCCATTGTGCAAAGTCTGCTCAGCGGAAATGATTCTTTTGTGATCATGCCAACCGGTGGCGGAAAATCCATGTGCTACCAGTTGCCGGCCCTCATCGGCAAGGGAACAGCCATCATTGTTTCTCCCCTGATCGCCCTGATGAAGAACCAGGTGGATGCCATCCGGAATTTTGCATCTTTTGACGGCATTGCGCATGTATTGAATCCATCGCTGACACGTGCCGAGGTCAATCAGGTAAAAAGTGACCTCAGCAGTGGCGTTACCAAGTTATTGTATGTTGCCCCGGAATCACTAACCAAGGAAGAGAATGTATCCTTTCTTAAAACGCTTGACATTTCCTTTTTTGCCGTTGACGAAGCACACTGTATCTCTGAATGGGGACATGATTTCCGCCCTGAATACCGGCGTCTGCGTCCGATCATTGAAGCCTTTGAACGGAAAGTGCCGGTTATTGCCCTGACGGCAACAGCTACCCTGAAGGTACAGCAGGATATCCAGAAAAACCTTGGAATGACGGATGCCCGCCGGTTTATATCTTCCTTTAACCGGCCCAATCTGTATTATGAGATCCGGCCGAAAACGAAAAATATCACCCGTGACATTATTCATTATGTCAAATCACAGGAAGGAAAGTCCGGGATTATTTATTGCCTGAGCCGCAAAAAGGTGGAAGAACTCGCTGCCACCCTGCAGGTGAATGGAGTTCGTGCGCTTCCTTACCATGCCGGGTTGGATGCCGCGGTAAGGGTCAATAACCAGGATAAGTTCCTCATGGAGGATGCAGAGGTGATCGTTGCCACCATTGCATTCGGAATGGGAATCGATAAGCCCGATGTGCGCTATGTGATCCATCATGACATCCCCAAAAGCCTTGAGGCATATTATCAGGAAACCGGTCGTGCGGGCCGGGATGAAGGGGAGGGGAATTGCATTGCATTTTATTCCTATGAGGACATCCAGAAAATGGAGAAATTCCTGAAAGGGAAGCCCGTGGCTGAACAGGAGATCGGAATGCAGTTGCTGATGGAAACGGTTGCTTACGCTGAATCTTCCATATGCCGGCGAAAAACCCTTTTAAACTATTTTGGTGAGGTATATGAGAAAGAAAATTGTGGTTCTTGCGACAATTGTTTGAATCCGAAAGAAAAATTTGAAGGAAAAGAATATATTTGCCTGCTGTTGGAAACCGTTGGTGCGGTGAAGGAATTGTTTAAACCCAAACATGTAATCAGCGTTCTTATGGGAAGAAATACCACTGCTGTTAAATCCTGCAAACACAACCAGCTGGATGTTTTTGGCAAAGGCGCCCACAAAGATGAAAAATTCTGGTATGCTGTTTTGAGGCAAAGCCTCGTTGAGCGGCTTTTGGAAAAGGATATTGAGGATTATGGCACATTGAAGATTACTGAAGCAGGACACGGGTATCTGGAGAATCCCCGATCTGTCAGGATGAGTAAAGATCACGACTATGATTCGCCTGATGATGCTGACAGTGTATCGGGCATGGCCCAGAAAACCAGTGCAACCGACAAGGTCTTGTTTTCTTTGCTGAAAGACCTGCGTAAACAGATTGCCCGCAAACATAACCTTCCTCCCTTTGTGGTTTTTCAGGATCCTTCACTTGAAGATATGGCCATTCAGTACCCGGTGAAGCTGGATGAACTCAAACAAATTACTGGTGTGGGTAGCGGAAAGGCAGAACGCTTTGGCCGCCCGTTTATTGATTTGATTGCCAGATATGTGGATGATAACGAGATCGAGCGGCCCATGGATATGGTGGTGAAATCGGTGGTAAATAAATCTGGTGTGAAGGTGTATCTGATCCGGAATATTGACCGTAAAGTGTCACTGGAGGATCTTGCGGAGGCCAAAGGGCTGGATTTTGATGAACTGCTTCAGGAACTTGAAAGCATTGTGGCATCAGGAACAAAAATTGACATTGGCTATTACATCAACCAGGTGATGGATGTGGACAAGCAGGAGGAAATATTTGACTACTTTACCACCGCAGAAAGTGATTCCTATGAGCAGGCACTGGAAGAACTGGGTGAGGATGATTTCACAGAAGAGGAAGTTAGGCTGATGCGAATCCGGTTTATGTCGGAAATGGGTAATTAGGAGCCTGACATTCACAGTCAACAATCACTATCATCATTCAATAACCAACAATTAACATGGAAAAAAAAGAGAATATGAATCAGGGTAGCCCTGGCAGGGATACAGCGTCCGCTGGATTGAACAAGGGAATGATAATTAATGTGGTTCTTTTTTTGGGGCTGGTTGTGTTGTATGGGCTTCATTTCATGGGAAGTCCGGTCGGGGAAGAACCGGATGCTGCTGAAATGCCTGCTGTTGAAAGAAAAATTGATGATGCCACGCATGCCATTGCTTATGTGAACAATGAGATTCTTATGGAGCAATATAAACTGGCCATTGATATGCGCGAAGAGTTTGAATCCGAACAACGTCAGCTGGAAAGTGATCTGGAACGGAGACAGCGTACTTTTCAGAATGATGTAGAGCGTTTTCAGCAGCAGATCCAGGCCGGATCTGTTGGGATGGAAGAGGCCCAGCTCATGGAGCAGGAGTTGATGCAGCGGCAGCAGGATTTGATGCAACTGAATGAAACATACATGGACAGGTTGTCCAGAAAGGAAAGGGAGCTGAATGATGAACTGCTTGACAAGATCAGTGACTTCCTTGAGCGTTACAACCAGGATAAGGGGTATGATTTTATCCTGGGTTATGCACGCGGAGGAGGCATTCTGTTTGCCGACCAGGCGTATGACTTGACGATGGAAGTACTGGATCAGTTGAATTATGAATATGAACAAACCCAATAAATTCTTTTAAAAAATGATGAAAAAACTGACTTTGTTTTTAATGCTTGTTTGCCTGGTAAGTTTTTCCGGGCTTTTTGCCCAGGGAAATTATACCCTGGTAATTCATGGAGGGGCAGGTAATGTGGATCGTGAACGAGTGCCCGAGGATCGGGAAGAGGCTTTTTATGCCAAATTGGATGAAGCCCTGGATGCCGGAGAATCCATACTTGAGGCCGGGGGCTCCAGCCTTGAAGCAGTGGAGGCTGCTGTCCGGATCATGGAAGACTCTCCGAAATTTAATGCAGGAAGGGGGGCTGTTTTTACACATGAAGGTGGCAACGAGCTGGATGCATCCATCATGTGTGGGCAGCAGATGACTGCTGGTGCCATTGCGGGCGTTACCAATATCCGTAATCCCATCAGTACTGCCCGGAAGGTAATGGATCTGTCACCCCATGTGCTGCTTACCGGAAGAGGAGCGGAAGGCTTTGCCATGGAACATGGTGCTGAGATTGTTGACCCATCCTACTTTTTTGACCAGTATCGCTACGACCAGCTGCAGGAACGGCTTCGTCAGATGGATGAAACCGGCTACATTGATTCTGCAGATAAGATGGGTACCGTTGGGGCGGTTGCCCTTGATAAAAACGGTAACCTTGCAGCGGCTACCTCTACGGGGGGAATGACCGCCAAGCGCTACAATCGTGTGGGAGACAGCCCGATTATCGGTGCCGGAACCTATGCCGAAAACACCACGAGTGCCGTTTCAGCCACTGGGCACGGTGAATATTTTATCAAATATGCCGTGGCTTATGACGTTTCTGCACAGATGAGATACAAGGGTGCTGAGCTGGAGGAGGCCACCAACAGTATTATTCACGGAACCCTCCGTGATCTTGGGGTAAATGGCGGACTTATTGCGGTAGATAAAGACGGAAACGTAAGCATGCCATTCAATACTTCGGGAATGTTTCGCGGTTATACACGTTCGGACGGGGAGCGCGTGGTAAAGATATTTGGCGACGATGAATAATCCCTGCTACTGATCTTTATACTGCAGTACCTCATCTGCAAAATATTCAAGTGCCACGCCGGCCTCAGCGAACAATTGTTCCGATTCAGAGCCGGCGTGGTATTTTTTTTCGCATACTACCCGCTGGATTCCGCAGTTTATGATGAGCATGGCACATACCCTGCATGGAGTCATCCGGCAATAGAGCGTGGCACCTTCGATGCTGATGCCCAGTTTAGCCGCCTGGCAGATGGCATTTTGCTCAGCGTGGACGGTTCGCATGCAATGCGTGGTGATACGGCCATCTTCATGCTGAAGTTTTTTCATTTGATGTCCTGCATCATCGCAGTGGGGCAGACCGGTAGGGGAGCCCACATAACCGGTGACCAGGATTTGCCTTCCCCGGGCAATGACACACCCGCTCCTGCCTCTGTCGCAGGTCGCACGTTTACTTACGGTATGGGCGATCTCCATAAAATACTCGTCCCATGAAGGTCGTTGATAGTTGCTGGTTGTCATATTTTACTTGCTTATTTTCTGTTATTATTTTGACCGATCCGCCTGAGAAACGCCTCTGTACGTTTGTGAAGATCTTCAAGGCTGCCATCATTTCTGATTATATGATCGGCAGAACCAATGCAGGCTGCAAGATTTTGTTTATTGGGATCGCTGGTATGCATCTCCCGTTCCTCATTCATGATGAATGTCTGAAAAGTTACCCGGTCGGTCTCTGAGTTCCTGAATCGGATCCGTTTATACCTGATGCGGGGATCTGCGTCAACGGCGAGCAGGAAAAACGCTTCTTCCTTGCGAAGGGCTTCCACCTCACCCGGTGTCCGGATGCTTTCGATCACACAATCATCACCCCGTTCCTTTGCTTTTTTGATCAGGGCTTCGGCAATGAAAGATGCACCGTATTTTGACCTGATTGAATTGGCGATGGCTGTGAGGCTATCTCTGTTAACGGGAATATCTCGTTTTTCCAGTTCCTCTCTTAAATATTCACGTACAGAAAAATGGGCGAATTTTTTTTCTCTGACCAGGTAGTCGACAACTGTTCCTTTTCCTGCTCCCAGTGTTCCCGTTATACCAACAATGACCATGCGTTTTTTTTGTGTAAAAGTAATGGTTTTCAAAAAAAAAGCCCCGTATCACTTTACGGAGCTTTAGCAGCATAAAGACAGACAGATCATTGGTCTTTCTTTACATTGATTGCTTTTTTCCCCCTTTCATCTTCAGAGATTTCAAACGTTACCCTGTCATTGTTGGTGACAGGATCAAGCAAGCCGGTGTGGTGAACAAAAACATCCTTCTCGGTTTTGTCATCTACGATGAAGCCGTACCCCTTCTTCTCATTAAAAAACTTAATTGTACCGGTTTCCATAACAAACTGATTTAATATTAAAATAGTAGATAAATCAAATGTACGATTTTTTTGTCCATTTACAAGAGTTTTTGAAAAAATTACCTGCAAACAGTGAAAATTTATGACTGAACGGCGGGTTGGGTGTGTTGAAAAAAACCGGCAGTCTCCGTTTGTGTCATTTGTGCAAGTAGAGAGGTTAAGGTCAAACGGAGTTGCTGCCGGTTGTTTCAGGGTATGGTCTAGAAGTGGTTGATTTCCTCCATCAGCTGCTCGGGTTGCTGGAGCAGCCCGGGGTTCTTATCGATGTGAATGAGCCCCGACACTGATAGTTTAACGGCCCGAACATTGTTTTGTTGTTTGACGTCTTCTCCGGGCAGCTTAACCACGAGCAATGAGCCTGTTTTGATCAGGAAAGCCGGGATATCCTTTGTCATATTCAGCAACTCTACGGTCGTTTTCTCAAGTTGTTCATTGGAGCATTTACGGCCGTTGACACATTTGGCGATATCGTCAATCCGCTCATAAACTTCATAAAGACTCAGGTCATCACGCGATTTTGTCATGTGTTCGTTCAGCCCATCCTGTTTTTCCTGGTTGGAGAAAAATTCGAAACCCACAGAATCCATCAGGCGATTCACTTGCTGGTTGCAGTGCTCCAGTTGCTTCTGATTTTGGGTGTCAAAGAAGGAAACTACAGGCACATGTCTTTTCAGCTTTCTTTTTTTGTAGTCGGTGTTGATGGAGTTGAAGGAAATGTATTCATTGAATGAATTCTGAAGGATATAGATCTGGTCTTTCAGGCGGTTGATTTCAGCCGCATGTTTTTTCTCGAGCCGGTCAATTTTCTTTTCATAGTACCGGTAATACTGCTTCATAAACTTGTTCTGCGGTCCTGCCGCCACAAGTCGCTGACCCTCTTCTGTATCGGTAAAATTGTTAAAGTTTTCAATAAATTTCTGGGCCAGTTCATCGGCCCGCTTCATATAGGCCGTTTCATATTTCCATGTGTTTTTGGGGTTCAGGATGCCGCTATCAACTCCTCTGACTTCTTTCGGGATCATCAGCCCGAATGGTGCAAGCTCCTCCACTTCGGCACGATCCAGTGAACCGTCCAGGATTGAACGGATGATGCTTCTGGTGCTGTCAATGTCAATGCGTTGCCCGATGCCGTAGGGCCCTCCAATCCATCCCGTGTTGACCAGGTAAGCAGTCGCACCGTGCTCCTTCATCTTCTTTGCCAGTTCCTGGGCATAAACAGTAGGGTGGTGCAGCAGGAAGGCAGCCCCGAAAGCCGAAGAAAAGGTTGGAAGGGGTTCTTTGACCCCCCGTTCGGTACCCGCCAGCTTGGCTGTATATCCGCTCAGGAAATAATACATGGCCTGATCGCGGTTCAGACGTGCCACGGGGGGCAGAATTCCGAAGGCATCTGCTGTGAGAAAGATCACCTTTTTCGGGTGGGGACCCTTGGAAACAGGTTTGACGATATTCTTAATGTGGTAAAGTGGATATGAAACCCTTGTGTTTTCTGTTTTGCTGGTGTCGGAAAAGTCGATTTCGCCGGTCTTTTCGTCATAAACTACGTTTTCCAGCAGTGCGTTACGCCGGATGGCGTTATAAATGTCGGGTTCCTTTTCTTTGCTCAGGTTGATGCACTTGGCATAACATCCACCCTCAAAATTGAATATCCCATCATCATCCCATCCATGTTCATCGTCACCAATCAGGTACCTGTCCGGATCGGCCGACAGTGTGGTTTTTCCGGTGCCTGAAAGGCCAAAAAATATTGCTGTGTCACCATTTTTTCCCATGTTGGCCGAACAGTGCATGGAAGCAATTCCCCGGAGCGGGAGGTAATAATTCATCATGGAAAAGAAACCTTTCTTGATTTCTCCGCCATACCATGTGCCCCCCACAACGGCTTTTCTTTCTTTCAGGTTAAAAGCCACATAAACATCAGAGTTCAGGTCCTGTTCCACCC
>PWGY01000169.1 GCA_003554665.1 Bacteroidales bacterium
CTCCTCTCCGTTATGAAAGTATGATCCCTTTCACCCTCAAACGGAAGAATCGGGCCTCTCCAAAAATCAAAAGTATATCCATATCTATTATCCGGGTCATCTTCAGGAGGTTCTGCATCATACTTTATAGTCACCTCTTCTTCTTCTTTAACCACGGTTCCATCATAAATCTTAACAGGGGGATAATTAATCTCCTCCTTCACAGAACCTAAACCTGTCTCTTTGATTTCAAAACTCCACTTTCCTGGCTGAACGAAATGGGAAGAAGAAGTGTCTTCGGTAAAGTTTTTAATATTTCCTCCTGAATCTTCACTAATGGAAAAACTAATTCCGGATTCCTCTCCCTTTCTCTCCTTTATAGTTACTTCTCTAGTATGCTCGGAATACAAGTTTAGAGGAGTAGTTCTCACTCCGCTAAAATCGTTTCTAATACTAGAAGCGAGAGCTTTGGCTTGGTTCTCTGCAATATCATTAGAGTCAAACGGGTCTCCCCCGTCCGTAAATTGATAAGTAGAGGTTATACCCCCTCGGTCTACAGTAACATACTCCCCGTCCCCAAACCCATTTTCATCTATCTCGAAACTCCATTCCCCGGGAACGGGTAGTATAGAAGACTCTTCCTCCATGTAATTTTCAATGTCATTGTGGTTTATAGTAAAGCTATCTCCTTTAGCCTTACCAGCTTCCTCTTCTATAGTTACTTTCCTTCCGTCTACTGTTACTAACACATCCTCAAAATCGTCCTGTATCTCTTCAGCAAGTATTTCAGCTTGAACCTCCGCACCCTCTTCCACATTTATCCTTTGTAGCGTGCCTCCCGCTGAATACTGCTCCTTAATATGGCCCCTTTCAACCCCCACAGCATTTTTCCAAACGTCGACGAATGTTACAGTAATCTCTCCGGGGTAGTACCCCACCCAATTACCATATTCATTGGAATAATAAGCAGCTTTAGGGTTACCAAAATTTAAAGAACTATCAGCTATATTGTAGGACAAATGTTCTTTCCATCTTCCTTCACCTTCGTCCCACACCATCGGGCTCACAAGCCTTTCCCAATTATAATTATAATCTAAAACTTCGTGGAAAGGGGTGCTTAGATTATAAGAGTACTGTTGGTAGTTATCCTCCGTAACAAAAACGTAACTTTCACTAAACCAGTCGCTTTCTCCCTCAAGAAAAATCCTACCTTTCTCCTGGTCTACATAGGGTTTATTGTCAGAAGAAACTTGCATTGCTATAACATCCCCGTCTTCTTGGTAGAACCTGAGCTTATATTTATGCTGTAATTTTTGTTCGGGGGAAAGAGCTAAAAAGTCGAACTCTGTGTCGAAAGACGTTTCTCCGGTAACATGGGGATATGTTCGTTTTAACTCTAAAGAATCCTCGTCCTCAAATCCCATTACTTCAAAACTCCATTTACCGGCTTGAGTACCTTCTTGGGATTCAACTTCTTCTTGAAAGTTATCGATATAGGTGTTACCTGCTAACACCTCGAAATAACCCCCCGTTGCTTCTTCATTAGAAGCTTCTTCTATAGTTACCACAGCTCCATCGGCTGTAACATTAACGCCTTTTACATGGCTGAAATGTTCTTCTATCTCAGAAGCCAACGCAGCCGCCTGAGCTTGTTCGTCATCGTTAGAATTAAGAGGGTCTCCCCCTGCTGTAAATTCAAATTTACCCCGACCTTCAAGCTCGAAATTAGTTTCAAAAGTTCCCTCTGGATGATAATGCCAAGCCCCGAAAACTGCTTTACCCTCTTCGTTAATCTCAGACCACCCTAAAAACTCCCATATATAAACATCATCTTCCTCGGGGAAAGTGGGGTCGGGCTCGTCGGTTTCCGTAGCAAGAAAATAATCAGTCTCGTCCTCCCCTATAACTCTATAGCCCTCTGGTAATTCTTTAGGGGTCTCTACGTTTTCCCCCGGAACCCAAATATGATGAATCACAGCTTCGTTCCTGGTAAAAGTATCTTTATACTCCTCTACCGGTGACCCAGGATAACCTGAGGTATAGTAAGTTTGAACTATCAAGGGATTATCTTTTACATAAACAGCTGTACCAAAATCTCTGTATTTATAATGTTCCTTAAGCACAAACTCAGGACGGTGGACCCCTATGTTTTGAGGGTTGCTCGGGTCGCTGAGGAAAAAAGTAGCTATACCGTCTTCGTCTATTATCGCCTCATCTCCGGGAGCCCAATCCTCTTCACCAGGAGAAGATTCAACATAAGTATGCGCCAAACCCCCTTTATCCAAAACTTTAATAGTCTGCCCTGCATAAGATTCATCTACGGAATAGGGCCCGCTTCTAATCCCAACGTTAATTAATGTGGGTTCTGTAGGAGTAGCCATCTGTCTTAAACCAAAAGGCTCTGCTCCCTCCCGAAACTCAATCAACAGTAAAGAAGCTGAGTATATATTAAGAGTTGTTTGCGCATTATACTCTGGGTCGTCATCAAGCTCAAACTCAAAATTATATTCACCCTCCTCATTAGCCGTCCCCGTAAAGATAGCAGTTCCACCTGAACCTATTATACCATAACCATAGTCACCCCATACACCGTCTACCTCAGATGCAAGAGTCAGCCCTGCACTATCTACAATATTAACTTGGTAACCTTCATAAGCCGAGTCTGGGTCCCCTTCCCCGTCAGGAACAAATACTAAAAGAGCAAATTCCTGCCCGGGTTCAAACTCAGAGGTAATTTCGTCTGCTTCCATATCATATCCAACGGCGTTTAAAACTTTTTCAGGCACGGTCACACCTCCTTTCTACGTTTAAAGTGAGTTAATCAGTTTCAATCCAAATATCCCCTTCTTTACGAGCAGTGGGAGTAGTTGATTGAACAAACTGATTTCTTGCCCCGGACCTTGCTATAGTGTAAGTGTCTAAGTGAACCTCGTTACCGTGGCTTTTAAGGGCCATACCAGTAACTGCCCCGTAATCATACCACTCCGTCGTGTCGGAATCATAAGCAATGAGATGGCCTCCCATATCCCCGTCAATACCCGCAGGGGTAGATTGGTCAGTTCTATTATCCCCGTCGGGGTCAACGAGGTATAAGTATCGACCGTCCGCCTCGGATTCAATGTCAGTAACCTTACTATCATCCAATTCCCCATAACCGTCCGCTTGCCCAAATCCTCCAGGTTGAGTTGCGTTAAGAGTACTACCATCCCATTCAAGATTATCCCCCGCAGTGATCTGCTCATCGATGTTCCCTGTCAATTCTCCAAAACTATGAGTATGCTCTTTCTCTGAGAAGTTAAGCTCCGCATTCAAGAAATCGAGGTCAGCAGTTACCACCCCGGCATCTATACTAACTCCGCTCTCCCCCACAAAGTCTACAACTTGCTCTCCAAACCTAAAGCCGGCAGGAAGTAATTTTCTAATATTTGCCATTAGCTAACATCCTCCTCCACACCATAGGCTGTGACAACGACATCCGTTCCGTTGTCTTGCTTAGCTGCTAATACCTCCGTTTCTTCCAAAACAATCTTACTACCGTCGATAATATAGGTCACACCCTCTTCCACACTTAGGCTGTGAAGCAAAGTATTCTCGCTGCTAGTTCCATGTGCATAAAGAGTAACCTCACGGCTACTAGTCCCCGAAGTATTAGCTATCCACATTTCCGTTACCTGGGCTCTTTTACCGGCAGGAACCTCGTAAAATTCCACAGCCGTTTCATCCAGGTTACTTTGTGCCAATTTTTTAGGAGTTACAGTCGTCATTTACATCGCCCCCATTCTTAATTTAGTTTCAAACCCTTCCGGTAAACCCTCAATGTCTAAGTTGTCTTCCAAATAAGCCATATCCACTGAGAATTCATTTTCCACTTCGTCCAGTAGAAGACCTTCCCCGGCACTATATTCTACTCCTTCTTCTCCTATTCCCACAACGTGAATAGTGTCCCCGTCCCAAACAAGATTATCTCCAGCAGTAATCACGTCTGAAGGACTTCCATCCAAAGAATCAAAAGAGTGAGTATGGACTTCATCAGCAAAAGAAAGATTATCATTTAAATAACTTTCATTCACTGAGATGATCTCATTGTCAATATTAATACCGTCCCCAGCGTTATAGTCAGGTACTTCTACCGTACAGTTGAGGGTTTCATTATCAAACTCCAGGTTTTCCCCGGCCTCAATATCAAGGCTAATCACGTCGGAATCTATACCAATTCCAAATCCTCCGGTGTAAGCTCCAGCACCTACGTAAGATAAATCCTGCCACTCTGTACTACCGTCTCCTACTTTAAACTGGTTATGAGTAGTATCATACCCCAGTTCTCCCTCTGCTAAAACTGGATTAATGTCATTCCAAATTTCCTCTGTATCTCTTCTAAATACTACCCTAAACATCTCTTCACCTCCTTAAGGATAATTAATTACATGCCCAAACCAATACCCGCTTCCATCAGCAGCTCCTCCGTCAATTAAAAACCTAAGGCTTCCGGGAGGATCAGCCCCTCCACAGTCAAATATAATAGCAAAGGGTTCGGTTCTAGCCCCCCCGATCAACTCGTCAACTTTGCCCTTATCTTCGGGGCTCATAAAACCCGGTGCTTCCTCAGTAGCTACAGGGTGTTGGTCCGTAGAGCCAATATGCTCTCTAAGTTTTTTAAGAACAGCACCTGATATATCTCCAAACAAACCCATGTTCACACCCCCTAACCAGAGATAATATAATCCGCCTCCACCGTTTCTCCTTCCTCTTTTTTAACGTAAATCTTAGAGGCATCGTCAATAGGTATTGTCAGATTAGCCCCGGGTAATAGCCTACGAGGCTGAGACAACCAATTACCTACCAACAGGTCTCCTTCACTTTCCACACTGTTATTCACATTAACCGAAACACAAGGGGTTTCCTCAGAAACAATAGCAGAAGCAGTAGTACTAACAGTAATCTCCCCAACTACAAAGTCAGAAGGGGCATCCATTTTAGCTGACAACCCCGCTATCATACCATGAATAGGTTCAACTACATACCTGAGCTCGTCCTGTTTAGTTTTAATCTGAGTTGCATGGTGGTCTAGCTGAGTCTTAATAACATCCGTAATAATTTTTATAGTATCCAATTCATCTTCAATAGTACCTAAGTCAATACTATCCACTAAAGGAACTAAGCTAGTTTCAAAATCCTGAACAGCTTGTCTTACTTCAGTTATCCTAGATCGAATATCATCCATATTCAAGCAGTCAACTTTATCCCTAACCTCGTTAATAGCAGGGACAATGGGATCCATTTTATCTTCCACATCCCCGAGAGCCGATTCCACACCGGTAAAACCGGAAGACACGTTACCGTCAAACCCGATTATCTCAGCTTTCACAGCTTCAAGCAGACCGGTAAGCGCAGTTTGAAGCTCCTCGAATAACTTACTCCCCTCGTAGGGAATAAACTTCTGCTCCTCTCCGTCCCACTCCTGGGGTATAACAGCTTCCTCCATGTCACGAAGCAAAGTTTTGTATTCCCAAGGTTTAGTCATTATAACTCACCCCCTTTTAATGTAAGTGTAGGTACAAATATATTACCGTTAAGTGCGGGAAACGTAACCCCCTCTGAGTCAGTAACCCAAACCTCGTGATAGTACCTACCACTAAAATCTTTATTGTCATCCGGTACAAAGTAAATCACAAATTCTTTTGCCCCGGTTATTTCAATCTCTTCGGATGAATCAGAACTTTTACTCAACAAGACTTCTCCTCCGGCTGCCTTAGACATCGTCCACAATATATTTGCACCCGACAAGCTAGTTACACCAGTCATCTGAACTTTTAATCCACTATGAGCACCTGCGTACATCCGGGCATTTTGATTTCTTTTCATAACCTCACCCCTAACTGTTAGGGTCTATTTCTGCGGTTATTTCTCCTGCTTTAAACCGAAGATGTTGTCCCGCTGTTAAACTTCTACTTTCTGCAAGCTCCCCGCTCCACAAGAAATTACCGCCTGATACCTGATCCCATATCCCGATATGAGAAACGGTCACACCAGGTAAGTTTTCCCATTCAACTTCCTTGTTGGTTTCAACCGTTTTATCGCTTGGGGTTGTCCAATCTTCTAGGACAACTTCTTTACGTGCATAACTATAACCACCTGCCTCAACCTCACTGCCTCCGGCATCTCCTGGGTCGCCTGTGTGCAAAGACAAATAAACCTTTTCATAACTAAGGTTTTGGCCTTTAAATACCGCGTTTAATACCTTATTACCAAGATGGTTGCTCATAGTCAGACCCATACTTACTCACTCCCCTCTAATATCCTCTTTCTCCAGTCTGGTGGGCCTATAAGTGACCCATCATTCTCATTCCCGGATAAATCGTAAGCTGTCTCCCCTTCTCCTTCATCCATCGGCCAATGGCCTTCCAAGCCTGTGTCGTCAACGTCTTCGCCATTATATAAGTCTAACACTTCTTCATCAGTTAGTGCCTTTGAATAGACGCGGACATCGCTACCTCTTCCCGAGAAACGGTAAGGGTGGGCGCTCCCTCCTAATACATGGTTAAAATAGTTTTCGGTGTTTACGTCTGTTTCACTAGCGGCTTCCTCCCCATCTATATAAAGGGTCATTCCTCCGTCTCCGTCTGCAACAAATACAATATGTTTCCATACGCCCAAGTCAATATCCGTTAAATAGTAATAATTACCATCCTCATCTCTATAAACCACGATTGTTGAAAACTCCGGTCGGAAACAAATACCCCGGGCAGAGGTTTGGGTTACAAATTGAAAGTCGGCAGAACCCTCATACCCCTTTTCAAGCAAAATCCAAGCACTCCACGTCCATTCTTCTCCGTCTTGATAGCTAATAGTGTTTATATTAACATAATCGTTTTCGCCATCGAATTCTAATACGTATTTGTATATATCCCCGGTCGCATCAAGTTTTGTAGTTGCCTTAAAACCCCCGGAAGCGTCATCAAGCACGTCCCCGGCTGCCTCCAACTTGGTTGTCGCTTCAAGACTGCCGGTGGCGTCTCCGATGATTACTCCGACCGCTTGGAGTTTGGTAGTTGTTTCAAATATACCCGCTACGTCAACCACGGGTTCTATTTCTGGAGTGAATTCCACACCAAACGACCCCTTCAGGTTCGTTCTAAGCTTTATTGAACCCTCTAACTCAGTACGGAGGTTCTTCTCACCTCGAAGGGTTGAACGTATATCCATAGAACCTTTTAACATGTATTAATCCCCAGCGTTAACTTCAATATAATTAATAACAATAAAAAGCTTGTTGCCGGTAACATCTGCACTAAGTTCCA
>PWGY01000101.1 GCA_003554665.1 Bacteroidales bacterium
CAGGTACCGTTCACATGATGCCAGGTAAACGTATACTCCCCTGGCTCTGAAACTTCTACGGTAGTTTGCTGATCACCCTCGTTGGCAATGGTTACATCACCGGGACCATCTTCTTCATACATCCAGCTACCGGTACCCACATCAGGATCAATACTGGCCATAATACCAACTGTCAAACCACAGACCTCATCATCCTCTGCCTCAGAAGTGACTTCTGTGATCTCAAAATCTTCATAAAAAGTGATATCGACTTCATCGTAATCTTCCGGACAAACACCATTTGTCTCGGTCCAGCGAAGGGTATAGGTTCCAAATATGTATCCGTCACCGGTGTTTTGCAAGGTAACGGTTGGCTCCCTATCGTTTGGCTGAACAATCTCTATGTGGCTCTCTTCTGCTCCATCCGGAAAACCGGTTACGGTCCATTCTCCTGTGGATCCGATCACAGAATAAGATGCCATCAGATTATCAAAAGCTGTACAGCAAGCCTCTCCGCCCTCGCCGGCATTTGCCTCAGGCTGCTCATAAAAAGTTACCGTGGCAATGGCGGTATCCGTACATTCCTCATTGCTGACCGTCCAGGTAAAAGTATATAATCCATACTCCTCCGAAGCTGGATTGTCCAGGGTAACTGTTACCTCCTGATCCTCGTCAGAAGGGGTAAACACAACGGTACCCGGGCCTTCGTAACTCCATTCACCCTCACCCACGGAAGCACCACCCTCCAGATCAGCAGTTTCACCGCACACCTCATGATGCTCAGCACTTGCAGTGGCCACCGGCTGCTCCAAAAACCGTATTGTAACATCATCCGAGTCGCTGCATGTGCCGTTCACCTCGGTCCAGGTAAAAGTGTATGTGCCGAAATCAGATACAGTGACTTGACTATTAAAGTCGTTTTCGTTTGAAAAAACAGACGTTCCGGTGCCTGCTGATTGCGACCACGTACCTTCTCCTACAGAGGGCTCTGCAGACAACCCGTACACCTTATCTTCACCGGGCAGAAAGCATCTGTAATCATCTTCACCTGCATCGGCCACGGGTTGCTCATCTACTGTAATAAAAGTATTCGTAGTGGTTGTACAGCCCTTTGAGTCAGTAACTCTATAGGAAATAAAAAAACTACCACCATTGGAGGGATCAAACACAGGATCGTGGACATCTGTCCTGTCAAGGTAATTGGCACCCTCCTCTTCCCATAAATGTGAGTAATCTCCTTCATTGCCACCTGAAGGGTTGCCATCAAGATTAAGGGAGGAGGTTTCACAAACTGCGGCCGGATCAGGAGTAATTTTTGCGGTTAACTTGGAAGGTCCACCAACCGTTACATCATCTCTATCAATATCGTCCCTGCCTTCTATATTAAATTCTTCATCAAGTTCATCAGGGTCATATGCCCCTTCAATCGCAGCAACAACGAAATAATATGCATTTGGTAAATTATAAAAAGTATGGGTTAGGTCCGCAGTGGTATGATCCTGATTAATATTAATTCCAGTAGGAAAAAGGGACATTATCTGATATGTGAAATTAACAGACTCCTCGTTACTTTCAATAGATATCGTAATCGTTCCATCATCCGCATTCCCATTAACTCTATCATTATCTCTATGACATGTAGTTGGTGTAGAACTGGTCTGAGTAATGGTTACCACACCTAAAGGTTCTTCTTCTGAAAACGCATCGGCCGAAGAACACAGCACAAAAATTAATCCTATACAGAACCGTAAAATACCCTTCATATGATCTATTTTAAACCCAAAAACAATTATAAACGACAACCGCAAGGGAAAATTTTTTTACAAACCCTTCGGAAAATCGTCAAATTATTTGCGGGTGCAATATACACAAAATATGTTAAATGCCTGTTATATAGATACAAACAAATTTGGTTGATATGTTTGAAAAAGCCAATAAACACAGCTATGCAGCTACACAAAGGGTTTACGGCATCAGAAAAAAAAGGTTTCATTATAATCAGGCCATCTGGGGGCCTGCCTGGTCAGGCCATGACCTTGCGAGCTCCTCCCGGCGTAAAAACCCCGTCAGCGAACCAGGTAAACAACCCCTTGTTTAACCTGAGTGCCTTCCCCAACATCATATTCAATATAATACAGATAGGTGTCTGCAGGGGCCAGCCTTCCTTCTATGGTCCCGTCCCACCCTTTATCTTCAGGGTCATTGCTTGAAAAAACCTCATTGCCGTGACGATCCAATATCAGCAGGTGGTAATCTGTCGGCTCACAGGCATAAAACGAAGGCATAAATCGCTGATTAACGGCAATATCACTTTCAGGACGAAATGCATTGGGTATGTGCACCTGCAGATCCTGTTTGACCTTCAATGAATCTGATGATTCACACCCCCCCGGGGTAGTGGCTTTGGCCCAATACCATCCTGGTTCGTCTGTCCAGATAAAACCACCCTTTTCTGCACCTTCCCATTGAGTTGATGACCAATGCACTTCCCAGTCATGCCCACCTGCATCCACAAGGGCATTCAGACGTACCCTAGGCTCCTCGCATGTCAGCAAAGCTTCTCCTTCAATTTGAATGGCAGGGACATCCTCTACCACAACCTTCACAGAATCCCTTCCCAGGCATGCATTTCCATCTAATATTTCAACCACATATGTCTGGGTTGTATCCGGAGCAAAGGTTTCACCCTGGACATAACGACCATTGTTCCACACAAATAAACCCCTGTCTGCATCCGGATAATCTTTACTGAAAGCTTCCAGCGTGATGAAGTCTCCACGGCATATACTATAATCTTCACCTGCGTCAACATGGGGGGCTCCGGCAATTGGCACACCCTTCGACTGGCTGGAAATGCATCCCTGGTGATCAGTCACGGTCAGTGTGACCGTTTTTACCCCGGATTGCATAAATGTATGCACCGGGTTGCGGTGGGTTACTGTTTCACCATCGCCAAAGTCCCATGCCCAGTCAACAATTGCCCCATTCACAGTGCTTCGGGATTCATCCGTAAACTGCACAGGATCACCCTCACAACCGGCATCAAAACGGAAATCAGCCACCGGTTTTGCAAGTACATGAATCAGCCGGGAAGTTTCAGCCATGCATCCACTCTTGTCATACACAACAAGCCTTATCTGTTTGATCCCGGGTGAATCGAATGCATGAATCAACTGAGATTGACTCGTGGATTCATAGGGTCCGAATCGCTGATCATCCACATAAAACTCCCAGGCCTTCAAATTATCCCCCAACTGTGTGGTGATGTTGGTCAGGGTTACTTCCTGACCCGCACACACTTGCTGGTCACTGATCATTAAGACAGGAACGGGGGCTTCTGTTACCCTGAGCTGCCTGCTTTCTTCGGTTACACAACCCTCCTGATGGGTGATTCGTAATTTCACAGAGTAATTTCCCGGTTCATCATAGGAATGTACGGGTATCCATTGCGGATTTGCGGAGGTTGCCGACTCTCCGTCACCAAAATCCCATTCCACCATTTCAACCTCGCCGATGTCCCCATCCCCCGATAGGGAAAAAGTAAAGGAAACAGGCGCCCCGACACAAGCATCGTCATTAAAGTGCATATCAGCGGTCAGGCCAGGCCGGATATCCACATCACGGGTAATTTCCGCACTGCATCCGTGGTTGCTTAACACAGTTAAACGAACCGGGTAAGTCCCGGGAGCACTGAATACATGCCCGGGATTTTTCCGATTGGAGGTATTATGTGACCCCGATCCCGGATCACCAAAGTCCCAGGCCCATGAGGTGATCTGACTCATTTCACCTTCAACCCGGGAGCGATCAAAGAAGGCGACTTCCTCACCCGGGCAGTCACCCGAAAAATCAAAATCTGCTTCAGGTACTCCACCTACCAAGAGATTCCTGGCCAGGCTATCGGTGCAACCGGCAGCATCAGTGACAACAAGGCTGACTTCGTAAATCCCTTCCTCCTGGTAAACATGTTTGGGATGTTGATTTGTGGAAGTGTTGCCGTCTCCAAAATCCCAGTTCCATGACTCCACAGGAACTGCCTCTTCGCCATCCGCAGACAGATCCCGGAACAACAATTCGTTTCCTGCACAAGCAGATTCAGGCAGCCGGAAATCGGCATGCAAAGGAACACCCACCTGAACTTCCGTGGTATCGCTTCTTGCCCGGCAACCATTGGAAAAAGTTACCTCAAGACTTACATTATATACGCCCGGACGGTTATAGGTGTGCTCGGGATATTCCTGGTCGGAGTGCTGGCCGTCTCCAAAGTCCCAGGAGTAACTCATAACCTCAGTGGCCACTTCCGGAACAAACGCAAAGGGTTCGCCAAAACACCCGGCAATTACCTCAAATTCAGGCAAAGGCATTTCTGCGACTGTCAGCTCTTTTACGATTTCATCCGTACATCCGTGATTGTTGGTTACTGTCAGATGCACTTCATAGGTTCCCGGCGCACTGAAAACATGTATTGGGTTCCTGGTGTTTGCTGTATTCTGGCCAGAATCAGGATCGCCAAAATTCCATTCCCATGAAGTTATGTTTGCGCTGTCTTCACCAGCCAGGGATTGGTCGGTAAACCTGACTGCCTGTCCGGCACACGAACCTTCATACCCAAAGGATGCCTCAGGTGAACGGAAGACCTGAACAGGCTGTGAGTATGAGGTCAGACATCCATGTTCGTCCAGAATCTCCAGGCGGGGCTTATAAAGGCCTGGCTCCTGGTATTCATGCAGGGGTGTTTCTTCATCAGAAACATGCCCATCACCAAAATACCAGGTTCTTGAGACCACAGACAAATTACCCGTATCTGAAAGGTCGGTAAACTCAACCGGTGTACCGGCGCATATTTCGTCCGATACAGAAAAATAAGCTGCGGCAGGCGGCAAAACAGTCATTTTAATGGGTTCAGCATGCAACTCTGTTCCATCAACAGTTTTGACCATCAGGTTAACCTCATAGGTTCCAGGCATGGTAAATACATGCTCAGGCTCCGGTACTTCAGACCCGCTGCCATCTCCAAAATCCCAGTAATATGAAGCTATCTCCGCATCTGTTTCAGCCATAAACAGATAAGGCTCGCCAAAACATGCCTTCTCAGCAGAAATGGAAAGCCTGGGCGCCCCATCAATGGTTATTTCTTTGGATATCATGTCAGTACACCCGTAAAGGTTGGTCACCTCCAGCTGGACATTATATACACCCGGTTCGTGAAATATATGCTCCGGATTCTGCGAAACGGAATAATTGCTGCTGCCAGAACCGGGATCACCAAAGTTCCATGAATAATCGGCAAGATCACCACCGGGATCGCTAATGCTGGCATTGCGCTGTGAGAGATCGGTAAACTGTATCACACTACCGGCATGGCCCTCTGTAAAGGAAAAATTGGCCTTGGGTGAGGGAGCAACATAAACCTCACGAGACATTGAACTGCTGCAGCCATGGGAGGTAATAACCGTTACCTCAACTGTATAGTTTCGGCCGGCTTCTTCATAAACATGGCTGACATTACGGTTGTCCGGGAAAACCACTGTTTTGGTATTGCCATCGCCAAAATCCCAGATCCAGGTTGTAATGTATCCTTCCCTTCCGAAAGACAAATCCGTGAACAACACCTCCCCCCCTGAACAGGCAGGCTGCTCAACCATCATAAAAGCCAGCGGATTACGCCGCACTTGCAATGAAATATTATCTGAGGCACTTCCGCATTGTTCATTGGAGGCCTCCAGGGTTAGCAACACCTCGCCACGGGCAATGTCTTCAGTACCGGGATGGTACACAGGGTTCAGGCTTTTGTTATCGGGATAAAATTCTCCGTTACCGCTGCTCGACCAGCTGAACTGGGTTTCATGGTCAACAAAGGCTTCATTTAGCTCCAGGGTGCCATCCTCGCAAATTACGTCATCCTCTCCCGCATAAACAACGGCACCGGGCCATACTTCCACCTCTGCCTCATCCGTATGATAAAGACCCTCACAACCCCCGCTGCCAAAGGCGGTAAACGTTAGGGTCATATTGGTAATTTCATTGACCGGATCCGGAAAGAACAGTGACTCCTCCTGGTTGCGGGGGCTAAAGGAACCACTCCCATCTTTCACTTCCCACAATAACCGGGCAGCATGTTCTGAATGCCCTTCCAGTGCAAAAGCCCGATTCTCGCAACTTGCCACAGAGGGTAGTTTTTCCTTACCAGGATGGAAGTTTGTTGTAAATTGTTCGGAAGCTATTTGATCTTCGGTTTTAAGATTTTCTGATTCATGGTAGAGCAACTCAGGTTCTCCCGCATCTGCATAAGGCAAGGGATCCACCCTGACACTTGTGGTATCTTTTACCTTTTGACCGGCACAAAAGCCCTGTCCTTCTGCAGTCAATTGAATAAACATGGTGGTAGACCGGGTAACAGTCCCAACTTCAGGCCAGAAAGATGTTTCGAGCTGGTCAGGGTCATCGAAATAACCCTGTCCGTCAATCACTGACCACGTAGTGGACGATGCATAAAGAGCCGTGCCTTCCAGGTCAAAACATGAGACGGCACAAATGGTTTCGCTGGTTCCGGCATCAATGACCGGCATTGGGTCAAACACCACCTCCACGGCATCAGTTACCAGGCATGGGCCGTTTGAAACAGACCAGTAAAATTTATAAGCACCGGCCTCCGAAACCGTCACCCGCGCAGAAGGATCACTGATATCATCAAAAGTTACTTCGGCTCCCTCAACAGAACTACTCCAGGTCCAGCTGCCTGTTCCTGCAGACTCAACACTGGCATCAAGGGTAGTGGAAACTCCACAAACCTCCTGGGGCGAACCGGCATGTATTTCAGGAAGTGCAAACACCAGAAGACTGGTATGGGCCGTGGCGGTTCGGGTGCCACATCCACCTCCTCCATAGGCGGTCAGGGTAAATTCAACAATATTTCCGGCATCTTCAGAAGATGGATAATATACTGGCTCCAAATGGTCGCTGCCAAAAAGCTGACTGGAACCGGAGCCATCATGCGTCCATCGAAGGCTGTCAGCATGTTGAACCGATGCTCCCATGATTTGAACTGATCCATCCTCACAAACTACAAGAGAAGCCGGGGCCGTTGCTTCCGGCAGGGGATCCACCGTAACCGTC
Organism: Bacteroidales bacterium; assembly: GCA_003554665.1. The sequence continues at coordinate 7,096 of PWGY01000101.1, forward strand.
AGGGTGGAGGTGGCATATGTACCGGTGCAGGTACCGGCGCCATAACCCGTAAATTGAAGCACCATGTCCGTGGGTTCATCCACAGGAGCAGGGATAAATTCGGGGTTGGCCAAGGTGCTTTCGA
>PWGY01000037.1 GCA_003554665.1 Bacteroidales bacterium
ATTGAAAAAAAATTCTGGTTCACGGCTGTTTTTACCGTACCCCTGATTTTATCCATGTTCATCCCGGTGGATTTCCTGCACAACGACCTGTTTCAGCTTGCCCTAACCATACCCGTTTTCACCGTGGGATTCCTGCACTTTGGCCGCAGTGCCTGGTTCAGTTTACGGTCGGGGGTAACCAATATGGATGTTCTGATATTCCTCGGTAGTACCGCTGCCTTCATTTACAGCCTGATAGGTACTATTTACGGGCTTGGCCACGATTATATGTTTTATGAAACATCGGCCAGTATTATTTCAATTGTGCTTCTCGGTAACATGCTGGAGCACAGGTCTGTAAAAAAGACCACTTCCTCCATTGATGATTTGGTGCGCCTGCAGAAAAACAAGGCACGACGGATTACCACAGAAATCTATGAAGGACAGGAGACTGTTGAAGAAGTAGATGCCGCCCTGGTGGAAGAAGGGGAGCATGTATTGGTGAACTCAGGCGATAAGGTTCCTGTAGATGGTGAAATATACTGGGGAAGCGGAAGCCTGGATGAAAGTATTATTTCCGGCGAAAGCATACCTGTGGAAAAGAAAAAAGGAGACAAAGTGGTAGGGGGTACGCTGCTGGTTACCGGAACCCTGAAAGTTCGTGCCACTGCCACGGGAAAAGATACGGTACTGTCGCAGATCATTGAACTTGTCAGAGAGGCCCGGAAAGATAAACCCAAACTGCAGAACCTGGCAGATAAAATCAGTCAAATCTTTGTACCTGTGGTGGTTACTTTGGCCATTCTGACCATTGCCTATTGGTTTTTCGGTACAGACCTTCCTTTCCGTGATTCCCTGATGCGCGGGGTGGCGGTTCTTGTGATTGCCTGTCCGTGTGCCCTTGGTCTGGCCATCCCCACAGCGGTAACTGTTGGTATGGGACGCTCCGCAAAAACCGGGATACTAATCAAGGGAGGTACCTCCATCGATAAGTTTGCCTCCATTGACACCGTGGTGTTTGACAAAACCGGTACGCTCACAACCGGGAAATTCCGTATCACCAACTTGGAAAGTTTCGGGCGCACAGAAGAAGAGGTCCGTGCGATCCTGTATAACATGGAGAAACACTCCTCTCACCCCATTGCAGAGGCTGTAACACAGCATTTTAAAGGTGCCGGTGAGATGCGCTTTGAATCTGTCAGTGAACAGAAAGGACTCGGGATTGAAGCTGTTGACTACTCCGGGAACCAGTTTGTTGCCGGATCCTACAATGTGGCCTCCCATCTGACCACCGATGACAGCCATAATATTTATCTGTTGATGAATGACGAACTGATCGGTTGGGTCGACATTGCAGATGACATCAAACACGGAGCCGCGGAAGCCATTTCCTTTATGAAGGAGAAAGGTTTGAAAACTGTCCTTTTGAGCGGTGATCGTAAGCCACGTTGTGAAGAGGTTGCTGCGGAGTTGGGCATTGAGGAAGTATATGCGGGGCAGATGCCGGATCAGAAACTTCAAATTATTGATCAGTTATCCAAATCCGGGAAACCCGGGATGGTAGGTGACGGCATCAATGATGCACCTGCTCTTGCCAAGGCTTATGTGGGGATCAGTATGAGTGATGCCACCCAGGTAGCTGTGAAGTCTGCTGAAGTGATTTTGCTTAAAGGTGATTTGTCATTGCTGGCCAAAGCCTTTGGCCTTACACGAACCACACTACGAACTGTGAAGGAGAACCTTTTCTGGGCTTTCTTCTATAATGTGTCAGCCATTCCGCTTGCAATGATCGGATTGCTGACGCCCATCGTGGCAGCCTTTGCCATGGCTGCCTCGGATATCATCGTGGTGGCCAATTCCCTTCGCCTGAAACGCAGGAAACTTCGCTAACTGTTCATCGACATCAGGAATTCTTCATTGTTCTGGGTATGCCTGATTCTTTCCATAAGAAATTCCATGGCTTCCATGGGTGTCATGTCTGCCATGAGTTTGCGCAGCACCCAGATTCTGTTCATGATGTCTTTGTTAAGCAACAGGTCTTCACGACGCGTGCCGGAAGAAACAATATCGATGGAGGGGAAGACCCGCTTGTTGGACAGGCGGCGGTCAAGCTGCAATTCCATATTGCCGGTTCCCTTGAACTCCTCGAAAATCACCTCATCCATTTTGGATCCGGTGTCGATCAGTGCAGTGGCGATGATTGACAATGATCCGCCGTCTTCGATGTTTCTGGCGGCCCCGAAAAAGCGTTTAGGCTTATGAAGTGCATTGGCATCAACCCCACCTGAAAGGACTTTTCCTGAGGCAGGAGATACTGTGTTAAAGGCCCGTGCCAGGCGGGTGATGCTGTCAAGCAGGATCACCACATCATGGCCGCATTCAACCATCCGCTTGGCCTTTTCAAGTACAATATTGGATACCTTTACATGACGGTCGGCAGGTTCGTCAAAAGTGGAGGAGATCACCTCGCCCCTTACATTGCGGGCCATTTCCGTCACCTCTTCCGGGCGTTCATCAATCAGGAGTACGATCAGGTAAACCTCCGGGTGGTTTTGTGCAATGGCATTGGCCACTTCCTGGAGTAATATGGTTTTGCCGGTTTTCGGCTGCGCCACGATCAGTCCTCTTTGCCCTTTGCCAAGAGGAGCAAACATGTCGATGATCCGGGTTGAAAGTGTTTCTTTTTGATGGCCCGTGATCTGGAATTTTTCATCAGGGAATAACGGGGTAAGGAAGTCAAAGGGTACCCTGTCTCTGACCTCAGCCGGAACCCGGCCGTTGATCAGTTCCACCTTGATCAGGGGGAAGTATTTCTCATTTTCTTTTGGGGGCCGGATGCCACCTTTTACCGTGTCGCCGGTTTTCAGACCGAAAAGTTTGATCTGACTCTGCGATACATAAATATCGTCCGGGGAATTCAGGTAGTTATAATCAGAAGAACGCAGGAAACCATAACCGTCAGGCATAATCTCCAGCACACCCTCTGCATCAATGATCCCGTCAAACTCATACACTGGTTCACTGCGACGATCATATCCTTTGGGCTTTTGAAAACCTTCTTTTTGAGCGGGTTCCTGCTGACCCTGGTTTTTGTCTTTTTTGCCCTGATGCTGGTGGTCGGATTTAGCCTGATGCTGTTGGTCAGGTTTAGTCTGGTGTTGTTGTTCCGGTTTCCCCTGTTGCTGGGTTTCCTGCCCTGCCGCTTGCTTTAGCAGGGCTGACTTGTCCTGATCTCTGACGGGCTCAGAAGAAGCTGTTTGCTGACCGGCTTTGTCCGCGGCATGGGTATCTTTTTTGCCTTGCTGCTTTTGTGGTTGTTGTTGCGATTGTTGCTGGGACTTCTGTTGCTGTTTTTGCTGTTTCTGTTGTTTCTGTTGTTTCTGCTGATCCTGTGCAGCTTTGGTATCTTTTTGCTGCTTTTGTTTTCCCGGCTGTTGTTTTTCCTGCCGGGGTCGCTTCCCCTGTTTTTTTTCTGCAGAACTTTCTGTGCCCTGAGAGGCTGCAGTTTCACCTTGCTGTAATTCCGGCGGTTCGGGTTGCTTTTGGACGGCAGCTGGCCCGCTTCCTTTCTGTGAAACATCCTTGCCGGGATCATCCTGATTGTCAGCTTGTTTTTCGTCTGACTCCATGGTTTTAATCTTTTCCGTTTGGGCAGCTTGTTGCTTTCGCTTGTCCTTGCCCTGATCCTGGAGGTTGCGGTCACTGGAACTTCCTGCAGGAATCCTTTTGCGCGGACGGCCCGGTCCACGGGAAGTTTTATTTTCCTTATCTTCCTGAGCTGCAGGAGGGTTAACAGCCTGGGCGTCCAGTATTTTGTATATGAGATCCTGCTTCTTGTAAGAGTCAACCTTCTTAATGTTGAGGCCTTTGGCAATTTCTTTCAGTTCAGGCAGAAGCTTGCTGTTTAATTCTACTATGTCGTACATTGGAAAGATTATAAATCGTTAAATTCTGTGCGATTAATTTGATTATTTCGAAAGAAGGAAAAAACGCCGGCATTGAAACAGTTGCCATCCCGGAGAAAGAATACAGTAGCCAGAGAAGGATACTGCAGAAAGAAAAAATGAAAAACAGTGTGGTTTATGGTTCTTTTGTTATAAAGAATACTACTGATGATGGAGAAAACGGACTGCAAATATAATGTATTATTGACAAAACAAAAAAAAATACTGCTTTTTGCTTATTTTTGCCTGAGTAATAAACCTAAAAAGAGCCTGAACCCATGTTACAACGAATTCAGAGTTTATATCTGTTTTTTGTATTTGTTTTTGCCGTCCTGTTTGCCGTTTTGCCAATGGCCTATTTTCCTGCGGAAATGGCTGATATGCCCCTGAGGCTATCCAACCATCACCTGTTTTTTAACGCAATCCCGGAATTAACCGGAAGGTGGATGGGGATCGCGCTGCTTGTATTCTTTATTCTTGCTTTGGTGATTACTGTTTACACCACCTTCCTATACAAGAGGAGGTTGCACCAGATCAAAATGGGCAAACTAAACATATTTGTCCACATCGCCATGATCCTGGTTGCATTCTTTTTTCTTGACAACATTCGCAACCAGGTTCATGACGCGGGGTTCTCATACGGCGCCGGGATTTTCTTCCCGATAGTCAGTCTGATCCTGATTTTACTGGCCAACAAAGCCATCCGCAGAGATGAAGAGCTGGTGCGTTCAGCAGACCGGATCCGCTGAATCAGTCATGCGGATTGAAGCGTTGTGCGGGTGCCCCGCAGGAGGGAGTTGTCAGTGCCGGTTGAAGCTGATTGCCGCCGGCTGCTGAAATCAATCCTCCAGCCGCTTGATGATATAATCGCTGTTGAACAGGCCCAGGGCTCCCATATACTTCAGTTTAAACTTAATGAAGTCTCCAACCTGATATTTCTTCGGGTTTTTTCCGAGGTCAATAACCAGAATGTCGGAACTGGCACCTGCGATCTCCATCTTTTTATCCAGGGGGATCAGGAAGTCCGGGCTGATATCCAGCAGTCCCACGTCAAGCAGGGCACGCCATGAAGTTTTACCATAGTCGTCTGCATTGATCTCGAAGGATTCTCCGGACGGGTTCTCGGCCAGTGTGCCTTCAGGCACCACAGGCTTCTCAATCAGTTCAATAATCTCAGCTTTCAGGGTGATCACATCATCCTTCATCCCCTTGATCGTTTTTCCGGTCCACAGGTTGGCTCCAAAGTACAGGGTTTCTCCCACACGAAAGTGATTAACCCCCGGGGGGACCTGTTTTTTGGAGAGCATGGGGATGGTGACTGAGGTACCGCCTGAAAGCAGGCTAATCTTTTTATCAAATTTTTCCTGTACAATCTGTTTGTACAGGCTGAGCTGAATCAGTTTGTCACGTGAGGGCATTACACCGTACAGACAATTCAGGTTGGTCCCGAAACCCAGGATCTCAATATTTGGAAGCTGGAATACCTTTTCGTAAAAAGCCACCAGATTGTCTCCCATTACGCCTTCTCTCAGCTCGCCCATTTCCACCATGATGATCACCTGGTGAACTTTTTCCTGTTTCTGGGCTTCTGCAGAGAGCATTTTCATGGTCTCCAGATCCGAGTTAAGGCTTACATCGGCATACTTAACCACGCTGCGAATACTGCGGCGTGGTGGGGGTTTGATGTATACGGTTTTGACGTCAGGATCAATCCTTTTGATGGTTCTCAGATTGGAAATCCTTGAGTCCATCAACTCACGGGCACCCAGCCCGATCACCTCTTTCAGGTACATGGGGTTTCCGCAAAGAAGCTTGGTCACGATGCCCCACTGGATATTGTAAGGGCTGAACAAGTTTTCCAGAAAGTCGTAATTATGTTGTAGCTTCTTGCGGCTAATTGCTATTTCTGCCATGATATATAATGTCGGTTTTTATTGGCGTTTCCAGCGCATTTCCAAATATTTGCTGGTAAAGCCGAGTTTCTCATAAAGAAAACGCGCCGGATTTTCCGGTTCTACGTGCAATTTAATTTCGTTTCCTTCTGAGTTTTCAAATGTTTTGAGCATCAGGTCTTTACCCAGGCCTTTGCCCCTGTAATCTTTGTGCACGGCAATATACACCAGGATGTTCTCCGGAATATAACCTGCCATACCAGTTTTGTTCATCACAACGGCACCGGTAACTGTATTACCATCTTTGGCCACCAGCACAGAGCCTCCAAATTTCTTCTTGTCATCCAGGGCAAAGTTGATGCAGTTCATGATGTATTCATGCTCGTCACCAAATTCATCCAGGTGCTCATACAAAAAGTCTGCAACTTCTTTTTTGGTTTCTTCAGAAACGCTGTCTTTCGGAGTGTAAAATGTGTATTCCATTACTTTCGTTTTTTAAGTTTGTTGATGCTAAAGTTAATCAAACTGAATGAGATAAATGATAAAGTGATCCCGAAAATATTGGGATCCAGATCAAGGGGCAGCGGCCAGTTCCCGATGATCAGGGTAATTGTTGTACCGCCACCCAGCAGCATGGCCCAGAAAGCGGCCACAGGTCTGGCGTTCTTCACAAAAAGTGCGGCAATTACCGGTACAAACAAACCTGAAACCATGAACGCATAGGAATGCAGCATGAGATCCAGCACGCTTGGCATGACCGAGGCCAGCAGCAGTGCGATTGTACCCAGCACAAGGGTAAGGCCCTGTGACACCAGCAAAAAGGCCTTTCTCCCGTCCGGTACCTTAAACCACTTTGTCAGGATGTCGGTCAGAAAATTACCGCTGGAGGCCATCAGGCAGCTGTCTGCCGTAGACATGATGGCCGAAAAATAGGCTGCCATCATCAGACCCATCAGGCCCACCGGTAAAACGGTTCGTAAAAGCATTGGCAGACCCTGCTCAGCGTCGATTTGTGTATAGTCGGTAAACCCGAGGTACTCAAATGCCCCCTGGGCAATGGCTACTCTGGCGAACAACCCGAGCAACACGCCCATGAAGGCCATGATGGGCCACTCAAACAATCCGGCAATGTACCAGGCCCTTTGTGCCTGTTTTCTGTTGCGTGACGCATATATGCGCTGGTACAGGGTCATTCCGACAAACCATATGGGTATGATTGTCACCGCCCAGTTGAGGATTTGCTGCCAGCTGATATTTCCCAGGCTGAAATATTGCGGAGGGAGTACTTCCTGCATTCCGGATAAGCCACCTACGCTGTAATAGGCAATGGGGATCCCGATGAATATGAGCCCCGACATCAGAATGATCCA
>PWGY01000207.1 GCA_003554665.1 Bacteroidales bacterium
AACAAGATCAAACATCTGCTGCCTGCGGCTGGTCGTTGTGTTTTCTTCCATGGGTGTTTTTTGCCAGCTAAAGTACCGCAGGGAATAACACCAGTCAAGATGCACTAGGCCGAAGGCTTACATCAATACCCAGTGAAAGGGTCAGCTCTCCGGGAGCCATGAAGCGGGAAGAATACTGCTCATCATCACGGCTGCGGTATCCCTTGTCAAACTGGGTCTGAAACTCAGTCTGCATAGTTGTTCTGAAGTGCGGAGAGATTTCACGGCCCAGCCTGGAGCTGTAACGGATACGGTCTTCGTTCTTCCTCATTGACTCACCCTCTGATTTAATGATGCCATAACGCAAATTCAGGCGGTTTTCCCATTCCAGGTATTTTCCGTCAAAATCAGCCCTGAAGTTTGCGATGCTGCTGGAGGACAAACTGTTTTCCCCTCCTTTTTCCCAGTATGAAAACGAAGCCTGGCTTAGCTGTTGGCTGAAAAAACCACTGATTTTCCATGGACTTTCATCTGATTCCTCATTATCTTTGGTGCTCTCAGCAAAGGAAGGGACAATGATAAGTACTGCCAGAAAAATGAAAACAATAAAAGATAAAGAAGTTTGAAGGGACATAAACAAATGGGTTGTTGGTTGTTGGTTCTTATGGGCAAAGAGCTTTGGCGGTAGCCCGTATTCCGTGGCCGGAGCTGCGTGGTTGTTGGTTGTTGCATTATAAACGAAATTAACCAAAAGTTGTTTGTTATGAAAAAAAAAGTGTTTTTGATCAGTGGCGGAAGCTCGGGAATCGGGCTTGCAATTGTGGCCGGATTGGCCACGGAAGGACATCAGGTTATTTCCCTCAGTCGCAGCAGGGAAAAAATTGAAAGAGGACTGAAGCAATATCCTGATCTGACAAACAAAGTGGACTTCATTACCGGTGACATTTCCAGTGAACAGGATGCCGAAAAGGTCCGGAAACACGTGTCTGAGAACTATGGTGTTTTACACGGTTTGGTGAACAATGCAGGGGTACTGACAAAAGGTACCATGGAAACCATCAGCGTGGAAGACTGGAAATTCACCCTGGACGTCAACCTGACAGGACCATATATTTTTACCAAAGCCCTGCTGCCTTTATTGAAAAAGGCCGGGAGTGCATCTGTGGTGAATATTTCTTCAGTCGCCGGGCTGAAACCGGGAACCAGTGTGGCTTATTCAGTATCCAAAGCCGGACTTGACATGCTGACCCGGTTTTTGGCAGGTGATCTTGGCCCCTATAAAATCCGTGTCAACTCGGTAAACCCGGGACTTGTCCGAACCAATATACACCTGGACAATAAAGTTGTGGCAGACAGGGATGCCTATGAAGCCATGCTGGATAAGGCCAGACCACGTTATCCGCTTGGGGAGATTGGCGAACCCGAGGATATCGCCAATATGGTGATGTTTCTTCTTTCTGATGATGCGGCATGGATAAGTGGCAGCATCATCCCGGTAGACGGCGGTGTTATGGTGGAAAATGACCTGATCCCTCCGAAAAAATAACAGCTGCTTCCAGGGGGGGCTAATGCTCAGCTCCTGGCTTCAGTTCTTCCAGGGTAAAAATATCTTTGGGCCGGATACCTTTGGGAGTTTCTTTCAATGTGCAGCATTCATTGTCGTAGTCGTGCTCAAATACCAGCACATAATCCTCCCTGACTGCCCTTGAAAGAAACTCTTGTTTTTCTTCCATGGATCGGACAGGATCGATATCAAAACTGGGGACGTAGGCGAGAGGAATGTTTCCCACGGCTGAAATAAAATCTGCCATAAAGGCTACCTTACGGCCATGATAGTCAAAGATGGGAACAATCTGACCGGCAGTATGCCCGCTTTTAATCTCCAGGTATACCCCTTCACAGAACGGACCCGCTTCATGAATAAACTCAAGCTGCCCTGAATCGTACAGAGGCATCAGATTTTCTTCAAAATATGAAGCTGCTTCACGGGGGTTGGGGTTCATAGCTGAATCCCAGTGTTCTTTTGAACAATAATGCGTTGCGTTCGGGAACACAAGCTCAGGCGTCTTCCCGTCTTCCCCCCATTTGACGGCACCACCCACATGATCAAAATGGAGGTGGGTAAGGATTACATCGGTAACTTGCCCGGGATTGTAACCATGCTTTTTCAGGGATTTCTCCAGGCTCTCATCACCAAAAAGATGATAAAAACTGAAGAATTTCTCACTTTGCTTATTTCCCATTCCCACATCAACAAGAATAAGCCTGTTGCCGGTATCGGCAAGAAGGCAACGTGAAGTAAGCGGAATCATATTGTTTTCGTCCGCTTTTACATATTTTTCCCAGATGGCTTTTGGAACCACACCAAAGCAGGCGCCGCCGTCCATTTTAAAGTTTTCGGCTATTACAGGATACAGTTTCATGATGTTGAATTTTTCTTTCCGGCAAAAATACAAATTTTGTGTGCGGGAAGCGGCCAAATACAGCGAAGTTCCACTTTTCAGGCCAACAAAAACATTTATCTTTACAACACCAAACAGCAAATGCCCATGAAGGTTCACTTCATTGCCATCGGTGGCAGTGCCATGCATAACCTGGCCATTGCTCTTCACAAACAGGGAGCTGTGGTGAGCGGTTCAGACGATGAAATTTTTGACCCCTCCCGCAGCCGTTTGCTGCATTACGGATTGCTGCCTGACACCACCGGCTGGGCGCCGGACAGGATACATCCGGGGCTGGATGCGGTCATTGTGGGGATGCATGCCAAAGCAGACAATCCTGAACTGGCTAAAGCCAGGAAACTGGGGCTGACTGTGTACTCATACCCTGAGTTCCTTTACAGGCAGTCTGCTGATAAAACCCGGGTGGTGATTGGCGGGAGCCATGGAAAAACAACCATTACCGCCATAATCCTGCATGTGCTCAACCATCACGGAATTGATACGGATTATATGGTCGGCGCCCAGCTGGAAGGTTTCGAGGTAATGGTCAGACTTTCTGATGATGCGCCGTTTATGATCATGGAAGGGGATGAATCCCCCAGCTCACCCAACGATCCGAGACCCAAGTTTCATCTATATAAGCCATCCGTTGGCCTGATCAGTGGAATTGCCTGGGATCACATTAACGTTTTTAAAACCTTTGATCAATACCTGGACCAGTTTCAAAAATTCATCAGCTGTATTGAAGATAATGGTGTACTGATATACAATGCTGAAGACCCTGAGGTCAAAAAACTGTGTGAACACAATGCCGGCAAAAACCTTCAATTGTTACCATACCATACACCCCGATATGAGATCAAAGACGGAATCAGTTATGTCATGTATCCGGCTTCAGAGCCTCTTCCTGTCAGGATTTTCGGGAAGCACAATATGCTGAACCTGGAAGCTGCCCGAATTGTCTGCAGGCAACTGGGGGTTTCAGATGACATGTTTTCAGATGCCATTTCTCATTTCAGGGGAGCAAGCAGGCGTTTGGAAGTATTGTATGATGACAACGGATATAAAGTGATACGTGATTTTGCCCATGCCCCTTCCAAGGTATCTGCTACGGTCAGGGCCGTAAAAGATCAGTTTCCTGAAAAAGAAATGGTTGCCTGCCTCGAACTGCATACCTACAGCAGCCTCAGTCGTGATTATTTGCCCCATTACCGCCACAGCCTGGATCCAGCCGACAGGGCCATTGTATTCTATAGTCCGCATGCCCTTGCCCTGAAAAGGCTTCCGGCTCTTTCACCTGAATTGGTTACCGAAGCATTCAGTAAAGAAGGATTGCAGGTGATCACCGACCCCGTTTTACTTGCTTCGGCCATTTCAGAGGTCGTTCATGAAAACAGCTGTTTGCTGATGATGAGTTCCGGCCACTTTGGTGGTCTGGATCTGGGTCAACTGACCGGCAAATTCAAACGTACTTAAACAGGTAACAAACTATCTATGGAGCAGCTTAACACAGATCAACCCAATGTAAAACCTGTCATTGAAGAAAGCTGGAGGAAAGTCTTGTCGGATGAATTTGCCGCACCTTATTTCCGGGAATTAAAAAATTTCCTGGTGGAGGAAAAAAAGAAATACAATATTTATCCGCCCGGAAAGCAAATTTTTGCAGCTTTTGACAACACACCATTCCATGAAGTAAAAGTTGTGATTCTGGGGCAGGACCCCTATCACGGATCGGGTCAGGCACACGGGTTGTGTTTTTCAGTCAGCAAGGGAGTGAGACAACCCCCTTCCCTTAAAAATATATTTAAAGAGTTGAATGACGACCTGGGGGTTCCCGAACCCGATCATGGCTACCTTGGTTCGTGGGCGAGGCAAGGTGTTTTGCTTTTGAATGCAACCCTGACTGTCAGGGCCAGGCAGCCTGGGTCACATCAGAACAAAGGCTGGGAGAGATTTACAGATGCTGCCATTGTAGCTTTGTCGGAACAGCGAAGCGGACTCGTTTTTTTATTATGGGGGAGTTATGCCCAGGCCAAAACAGGCATTATCGATACAGGGAAACACCATGTACTTAAAGCACCCCACCCCTCTCCTTTTTCAGCTGCCAGGGGTTTTTTCGGCTGCAGGCACTTCTCGGCAACCAACAGACTCCTTAAAGAACAGGGGAAAGACGAAATCGAGTGGGCCGTGAAATAAAAATAATTGCGAACTTTGGCCTCATAATCATCAAACATAAACTGTTTTGGACAATTATATTTTTGGCATAAGGCCACTGCTGGAAAGCCTTGACAGCGGACAAAAACCCGAAAAGGTTCTGATACAGCAAGGGCTGACCGGAGATACCTTCCAGCAATTGTTTGCTAAGATCAGGGCGTTGAAAGTTCCTTTTCAGCACGTACCATCCGCCCGCCTGAATAAAATCACCAACAAAAATCACCAGGGGGTGATTGCCATCATGCCGGTAATCGAATACCACTCCCTTGAAACCCTCTTGCCGGGCATATTCGAAAGCGGTGAGACACCTCTTCTTGTTTTGCTTGATGGTGTCACTGACGTGCGAAACATGGGTGCAATTGCCCGGACCGCAGAATGCGCGGGTGTGCATGCACTGGTTTTGCCTGAAAAAGGAGGAGCACCTGTCAATGCGGATGCGGTTAAGGCATCTGCTGGTGCACTTTCACGCATACCTGTCTGCAAAGAAGAAAACCTGCTGCATGCCATTGCTTTTTTGAAAGAATGCGGAATCAAACTGCTTGCCCTGGATGACAGGGGTAAAACCAACCTGTATGATGAAAACCTGACCGGACCAATGGCAGTCATCATGGGGGCCGAAGACAAAGGGGTTTCGGCTGCTGTACGAAAGCTGTCCAATACCTGCGTTTCAATCCCCATGAAAGGACATATTGCTTCACTGAATGTGTCTGTGGCAACCGGGATTGTGGTATTTGAAACCCAGCGGCAACGTACCCATCAATAAATTATGAGCAAGGAAAGATTACATACGGGTTTGTTCATTCCATGTTTTATAGATCAGTTGTTTCCACAAACCGGTTTCAGCATGCTGAAGGTGCTGGAAAGAGCGGATCAGGTCAGGCAGAAACATATGAAGTTCCATTATAATCCGGAACAAACCTGTTGCGGGCAGGCAGCATTCAATAGCGGATTCTGGGATGAAGCCAAACATCTTGGGGAAAAGTTCATCAGGGATTTTTCCGGATTCAATTATGTGGTTGCCCCCTCAGCATCCTGTACTGCCATGGTAAGGAACTATCATACCCGGATGTTTTACAACTCTGCACTGCACAACGAAAGCAACTATTTGCGCCGCAAGATTTTTGAGTTCACGGATTTTCTGGTAAACGTAATGGAGGCAGAAGATCTGGAGGTTACTTTTGAAGGAAGGGTATGTTTCCATGATTCCTGCGCTGCTTTGCGGGAGTACGGACTCGGTGATCAGCCCAGGAAATTGCTCAGCCATGTCAGGGGCCTTGAGTTACTTGAGATGCCGCACAATGATGTCTGTTGCGGTTTCGGGGGTTCATTTGCCCTGAAACATGAAGCCATTTCAACGGCCATGGCAGAGCAAAAAATCCAACATGCACTGGATACTGGTGCAGGGTATATTGTTTCCACAGAATCCTCCTGTCTGATGCACCTTGAGGGATATATCAGCAAACACAAAATCCCAATTCAAACCATTCATATTGCGGACCTGCTCGCCAAAGAGTTGTCCTGAAAACTTAAAATTCGGCTGATGATCACCATTGGAATTGATATTGGCGGGAGTACTACCAAAATTGTAGGTGTACGTGACCAAAACATTGTGAAACCCCTTACGGTTGAGGCAAACGATCCCGTTGCATCAGCTTCGGGAGCGTTGGGGAAATTTCTCGATGTACACCGGCTGCAATTCCCCGATATCCGTCACATCATTGTCACTGGTGTTGGTTCATCCTTTCTTGAACAGGCATTGCTTGGCATACCGATTACCAAGGTAGATGAATTCAAAGCCCTGGGCTACGGTGGCTTGTTTCTTACCGGTCTTGAAAAAGCCATAATCGTCAGCATGGGTACGGGTACGGCATTTGTGAAGGCACACGGACGCTGCATCCGTCACCTTGGTGGAACAGGCGTGGGAGGAGGTACCATTGCGGGGTTGTCTGGTGTGATGGCCGGTCTGACCAGTATCAACAGCATTACCAAGGCAGCGGAAAAGGGGCGGCTTGAAGAAATTGATCTTAGCGTGGGAGATATTGCCCATACCGACATTGGCAATCTGCCCGTCAATATTACCGCTTCCAATTTTGGTAAAATGACAGATCAGGCCAACAAAAACGATATGGTAAAAGGGGTGCTGAACATGACGTTTCAGGTTGTCGGCATGATGGCCATTTTTGCTGCAAGGAATGAAAAAGACCGCGACATTGTGTTGACCGGAAAACTTGTTAATATCCCCATGGCCAGTCTGGTTTTTAAAGAGTTGTCAAAGCTTTACGGCACGAAGTTTCATGTTCCAAACCATGCTGACTGCTGTACGGCAATAGGTGCGGCTATTTCAGCTGATCTTGATTCATTTCTGAAGTAATCAGGCCTCATTGCTCTCCGATTATCTGGTAAAAAAAATTGATCGCAATTTTTTGGAAGTTATTCAATTATTTTATTGTATCTTTGTCACGCATTAATTAACAATCTGAATTGACTTCCGCATTATTGAGTACTGAATGGCCTTCCTAAAGAACATCTT
>PWGY01000251.1 GCA_003554665.1 Bacteroidales bacterium
ATATTTTGACGTTTTTATGAGAGTACGCAATGGATTGCCTGATCTGGTCATAAACCCTGCCCGTACTGAAATTGGCAAAGGTTCCTGTATAAGGGATCTTTCCCCCTGTAGCCAGACCGGCTGCCACCCCCATCATGTTTGCCTCAGCAATTCCAATCTGGAAGAAACGGTCGGGAAATTCATCCTGAAAATCATTCATCTTCAAAGATCCGGTCAGATCTGCACAAAGACCTACCACATTGGGATTTTTTTGTCCGAGCTCAAGTAGTCCTGCACCAAAGCCTGAACGGGTATCTTTTTTTTCTTTATATGTATACTCCTTCATAAGACAATTTTAATAATGGTTGACCAATCAAGTGTTAGTAATCTCCCAGGGTTTCTTCAAAATTTGCCATGGCACGCTCAAACTGTTCTTCATTCGGTGGCTTCCCGTGCCACTCATGGGTGCCCATCATAAAATCCACCCCAAACCCCATCTCGGTGTGCATCAGAATCATTACCGGTTCTTCTTTCTTGCAAAGTGAGCGGGCTTGTTCCAGACCTTCAAGCACGGCCTCCATTTTATTTCCTTCCATTTCAAGAACCCGCCAGCCAAAGGCTTCCCATTTGGCCTTTAAATCACCGAGCGGCATTACATCGTTCACAGCTCCGTCAATCTGCTGTCCGTTATAGTCAATGATACCGATCAGATTATCAATTTTTTTGCCTGCCGCAAACATGGCTGCTTCCCATATCTGTCCCTCTTGCTGCTCTCCGTCTCCCATCAGGCAATATACCAGACGATCATCTCCATTCAGTTTTTTTGCCAGTGCAGCTCCGCAGGCCACACTCAATCCTTGTCCGAGAGAACCACTTGCAACCCTAACCCCCGGCAGCCCTTCTTCTGTGGCCGGGTGCCCCTGAAGCCGGGAATCAATGCGCCTGAAGGTGCTGAGCTCTTCTGTCGAAAAATAACCACTCCGCGCAAGTACACTGTACCATCCGGCGGATAAATGACCGTTGGACAGGAAAAACAGGTCTTCGCCCTTCGCTTCCATCGTGAAATTATCAGGATCGTGCCTGAGTACCTTAAAATACAATGCCGTCAACAGTTCGGTGGCCCCGAGCGGACCTCCGGGATGTCCTGACCGGGCCTCATAAACCATGCGCAGAATGTCCCGCCTGACCTGGGTTGCGATCTTTTTTAGCTTACCGGTATCTGTCATTATTGAAATGGATTTAGAAATAAGATTTAATCAGTTTTAAGTTTGCGATATTTGATGCGCCGGGGGGTAATATCTCCCAGGCGTTTTTTTCTGTTTTCCTCATAATCGGAATACCCGCCTTCGAAAAAATAAACCTGTGAATCTCCTTCGAAAGCCAGTATGTGAGTGGCAATCCTGTCAAGGAACCAGCGATCGTGGGTAATGATCACCGCACACCCGGCAAAATTCTCAAGTCCTTCTTCCAGGGCCCGGAGGGTATTTACGTCAATGTCGTTGGTGGGCTCGTCCAACAGCAGAACATTCGCTTCACTTTTCAATGTCATAGCCAGGTGCAGACGGTTTCTTTCCCCGCCTGATAATACACCGCATTTTTTTCCCTGATCCACACCGGTAAAATTAAACCTGGCCACATAAGCACGACTGTTCATCTGCCGGCCTGCCAGGTTGATGATATCATGACCACCTGAAATGACTTCCCACACCGTCTTTTCAGGATCAATATCAGCGTGGGCCTGATCCACATAACCAATTTTGACAGTATCACCAAGCTCAAAACTGCCATCATCCGGAGGGACCTGCCCCATCATCATACGGAATAAAGTGGTTTTTCCTGCACCATTGGGGCCGATGATTCCAACTATTCCTGCAGGAGGAAGTGCAAAACTCAGGTTCTGAAAGAGCAGGTTTTCCCCAAAGGCTTTACTGATGTCATCTGCCTCAATGACTTTATCCCCAAGTCTGGGCCCGTCCGGAATAAAAATTTCCAGCCGTTCTTCCTTTTGCTTCACATCCTCACCAAGCATTTTCTCATAGGAATTCAGCCTGGCTTTACCTTTGGCACGTCTGCCTTTGGGTGACATACGCACCCACTCCAGCTCCCTTTCAAGGGTTTTGCGCCGTTTGCTTTCGGCCTTCTCCTCCATCTCCAGGCGCTTTGTTTTCTGCTCCAGCCATGAAGAATAATTGCCCTTCCAGGGAATGCCTTCGCCACGGTCAAGTTCCAGTATCCAGCCTGCCACATTATCAAGGAAATACCGGTCGTGTGTGATTGCAATCACCGTACCTTTATACTGTTTCAGATGTTGCTCCAGCCAGTCTACACTTTCCGCATCCAGGTGGTTGGTGGGCTCATCCAGCAATAAAATATCCGGCTCCTGCAACAGCAGCCGGCATAAGGCCACCCTTCTGTGTTCCCCGCCACTTAAGTGGGCCACAGAAGTATCCGGATCGGGGCACCGAAGTGCATCCATGGCGCGTTCCAGTTTGCTGTCAAGATCCCATCCGCCATGCTGCTCAATGAGGTCGGAGAGCTCACCCTGGCGTTCAATCAACTTTGTCATCTCCTCATCCTCCATCGGTTCGGCAAACTTCAGATTAACCTCCTCATATTCATTCAGGATATCAACGACTTCCTGCACCCCTTCCTGAACGATCTCCCTGACCGTTTTGGAGGGGTCAAGTTCCGGATCCTGCGGAAGGTGACCCACTGAATACCCTGGCGAAAACACAACCTCACCCTGATAGGATTTCTCTTCACCTGCAATGATTCTCATCAGGGTGGACTTCCCCGATCCGTTCAGCCCGATAATTCCGATTTTAGCGCCGTAGTAAAAAGAAAGATAAATATCCTTCAGCACCTGTTTATTGCCGGGGGGGAATACCTTGCTTACCCCGACCATGGAGAAAATGATCTTCTTATCTTCACTCATTTCAAAATAATTAAAAACGTTACAAATGTCCGAAAAAATGCATTGATATGCACATAAAGTTCTGCATTTTGATACAATGCCCGTATATTTGCACTGTATAAACAATGGCTAATCTGATGACAAAGAGTAATGGGATCAATGGTTAAAACCATCAGCTGCACGAAAGCACCGGTCATGTTCAACGGCTGGAAGCACCACCTGGGCTTTTTGGTTGGTGAGGTGCGCAAATGGTCCGGCAAACCGGAACAACTTTTCCCCTTATTTGTGGCCAAAACAAAAACGCTTGGAGAATCACAGTTTGATATGTATGCGGGTGAGCTGACCCCGGATGAAATTGCCCATGATATCATAAATACTTTACTCGGTTTCAGAGCCTATGAAAAAGAGGATTATTTCCGGTGGATAGACAGCTCGAACCAACTATTCTGGCAAATTACCATTTCAGATGGCTCAGAATGGATCCTTCGGAAGAATGAAGAACACGAAAGCGCCTATATACACCTCCACCCTGCCCGCCACTCCAGACTTACCCGCAGGATTAAAGGCAACCATCTGCGGACGGCTCTTTCCACACTGATTCTGGCAAATATGCGCAAAGAAAAGCCAGGGTTGCCGCTCATGAATGAAGTACGCCAGAACTACCTCGGGCTTTCCAGGGTTACCAAACCCCTTGCAAGGGAGGTTTTTTCAACACTAACCTTTTTTGCCCGGGAAGCAGGACTGCATTCCTGACCTTCCTGATTTTCCTGATCAACAAACTTTGTTTTCCTGATTTCACGGTAACAAAACAGTTACCTCCCTGAAGCACCTTACAGAACAGGGTTTTGTCCGCACGTCCCTATAAAAAAACTGACGGCAAATGAATCCCGTCAGTTTTTCTATTCAGATCCGGTTCCGTTGCTTATTGCAGACGGAAGTTCTCAAGATCAATATAAGGTTGTACCTGCGGATCGATTCCCCTGTCTTCCATCCGCTGAATGGCAGCTTCGGTAGAGGTGCATTCGTGGTCATCCTCGTCGTCATGGTCATCCTCCATTTCGTCTTCATTGACGAGTGCAACATTCATTGTTCCGGTAATACTGATTTCCCTGCCTTCATATTCATATTCAAATTGATCCTGAAGGTCTCTCAGCATTACCAGGATACTGAAATCCGTATCTTCCATGTCATGAACGCGCATCTTGTCGCCACTGGTCTGGCACATATGCCCGACAATACCATCAAAAGTGACGGTTTTCTCTTCATAATCCATGGGGTTGGTGGTTAATTCCGCAACGGTTGTAACTTCCATTGCTTGTTCAGCTTGTTGCTGTTCTGTTTGTCCTCCGCAAGATGAAATAACCAATCCTGCGAAAAGGAAAAGGAATAATTGTTTCATAATTATTTGATGTTGTTGATGAATTTTGTTTACTCAGTTACAGTTACCAATTTTTCAGGCAAATATAACAAGAATATTATTGCAGGTCGCAGCCTGCCCTCCCTGGGTTGAATGTTTAACAAATATTTGACACTTTAATAATTGTTCTACCTTTGCGGCAAATTGTGAAATTATGGAAATGAGGATAGGCGAGCTGGCAGCCTTGTTTACCGCAGTATGCTGGACAGTAACAGCCATGGCTTTTGAAACTGCCAGCCGAAAGGTAGGCAGTGTTCCTGTTAACATTATCCGCCTGGTTATGGCCCTGCTTTTATTAAGCCTTTTCTCATGGTTCCGGCGCGGGTTCTTCTTCCCCGCCGACGCAACCACATATAATTGGGTGTGGCTGGCATTGTCCGGACTTGTCGGTTTCGTGGTCGGTGACCTGTTTCTTTTTAAGGCGTTTACAGTGATCGGGTCCAGGCTCTCACTGCTGATCATGACGCTTGTGCCACCCATTGCAGCTTTTGTGGGATGGCTTCTGATGGGTGAAACCCTGCAGTGGATTCACATTGGAGGCATGACACTCACCATGTCAGGAATCGCCCTTGTCATATTCTATAAACACCGCAAAAAAGGAGCCGATCAGAAGAATCTTGCCAAAGTTCCCGTTCAGGGGTTTTTTTTCGCAGTCATGGGGGCAGTGGGCCAGGCCACAGGATTGGTTCTCAGCAAATTCGGCATGGAGGATTATGACCCTTTTTCTGCCACCCAGATTCGCGTCATGGCAGGTATTATCGGTTTTGCCATCGTCATACATGTATTTAAAAAATGGGATTCAGTGGGTTTGGCGATGAATAACAGAATGGCCTTATGGCTCATGTTGCTGGGAGCTACCTTCGGGCCATTTCTGGGTGTCTCCTCCTCCCTGATAGCTGTTCAGAACACGGCTACCGGTATTGCCTCCACCATCATGGCTATTTCTCCCATCCTGATTTTGCCTGCCACTTTTATTATTTTCAGGCATCCGGTAAGCTGGAAAGAATTTATCGGGGCCGTGATCAGTGTAGCCGGAGTTACCTTATTTTTTATCTAGGATGCTACATTGTATGAAGCAGTACTGCCCATGGAAAAGGTTTTATATTGGGTAAAACTTGCAAAAAAATACAGAATCCATTAGGTTTGTTTAACACTGCAGTCTGAACCAAAACGCAAACTATGGAAGAAGTTCAAACCTTTGCCATGGATGTCGACCGGGTGGCCGTATGGTCCTTCATCGGCTACCTTTTCCTGATCATCATGATCGGAATATATGCAGCACGCTTCTCCTCGCGTGGAATTGCCAATTTTTTTATTGGTGGAAGAAAAATGGGTATGCTGGTGGTTGCTCTCTCAGCAGTGGTTAGCGGCAGAAGTGCGTGGCTCCTGCTGGGTGTAACCGGCATGGCATTCGAAATGGGATTTGCGGCCATATGGGCTGTAGCCGGATATACAGTGGTCGAATTCTTTCTCTTTTTCTTTTATGCGCCCCGAATCCGATGCTTCAGCGAAAAACGTGACTGCATAACTGTTCCCGATTTTTTTGCAGCCAGGTTCAATGATAAGAGCGGCGTTTTGCGATCTGTGGTGGTGGGAATCATTATCATTTTTATGATTGCCTACGTGTCCGCTCAATTTGTAGCCGGAGGCAAGGCCTTTGAGTCTACATTCAGTATTTCCGAAACCCAGGGCATTTTACTTACCACAGCCATTGTGTTATTTTATACCATGGTCGGTGGGTTTCTGGCAGTCAGCCTGACTGACACCATCCAGGGGATTTTTATGATATTTGCACTGCTTTTTTTACCCATTATTGCCATTGTCCACCTGGGGGGATTCGGTATTTTTTACCATGAAGCATCTGCATTGGCCGGAGGGCAGTTTTTCAACCCACTGGCCCTTACAGCCGGCGCCTTGATCGGTTTCGCCGGAATTGGCCTTGGCTCGCCCGGTAACCCGCATATCATTGCCAGGTACATGTCCATTAAAGATCCAAAAAAACTTAAGCTCGTTGCCATGGTGGGCACCGGAGCCAACGTACTGATGGGACTGGGAGCAATCATCACCGGCATGGTTGGCAGAATTTACTTCCCGGATGTTTCCCTGCTGCCGGGAGCAGACCAGGAAAACATCTATCCGGTAATGGCCAACCAGCACCTGCATCCGGCCATGTTTGGGGTTGTTATCGCAAGTATTTTTGCAGCCATCATGTCCACGGCCGACTCCCAGTTATTGGTGGCAGCCTCCTCACTGGTCAGGGATATTTATGAAAAACTGATCCACCGACACCGCAAAATATCACAGAAACGACTGGTCTTTCTGAGCCGGAGCGTAGTCATTTTGCTAGTCACTCTTTCCCTTTTGCTCGGGTTGCTGGCGGAAGAACTGGTTTTCTGGCTAGTACTTTTTGCCTGGGCGGGTCTTGGTGCAGCTTTCGGTCCCACCTCCATCCTGGCACTTTTCTGGAAAGGAGCCACCAAAGCAGGCATCATTTCCGGGATGATTGCAGGCGCAGTTACTGTCATTGTCTGGATCAGAATCCCTGCACTGGAAGCCTGGGTGTATGAGCTGATACCGGGATTCATCATCGCCACTATCACCACTGTTATTGTTAGCCGCCTGACCAAAAAGCCCGACAATGTGGATGCACTCTACAGGGATTTAAAGGATTGACAACAGCAGAGTCTGCACAAAAAAGAAAGGCGGTTGCTTTGTGAGCAACCGCCTGAACTTTGTTTTAGCCTTATAGCTGTTTTCAGACTCCCGGGCAGTTTTTGATCAGGTTTACCTGCGACCGCCACCCCCATGGGCTGCCCGGCCACCAGACCTCCCATCGCGGG
>PWGY01000138.1 GCA_003554665.1 Bacteroidales bacterium
CGACTTAATTGTCAATGGAAATAAAATCAAGGTATATGCCGAAAAAGATCCGGCAAGTTTACCCTGGAAAGACCTGGGAATCGATGTTGTGGTGGAATCAACCGGCGTATTCAGAGACAGGGAGAACATTGGCAAACATATACAGGCAGGTGCCCGCAAAGTTATCCTTTGTGTGCCCTCCAAGTCGGCTGACGATGTGGATGCGACCATTGTGCTGGGAGTCAATGATCACGACCTGAAAGAAGATCAGGAAATCTTTTCCAATGCTTCGTGCACCACCAACTGCCTGGCCCCTGTGGTAAAAGTTCTGAATGACAAGTTCGGCGTAAACCACGGGTTGATGAATACCATCCACTCTTATACCAATGACCAGGTTATTCTGGATGCACCCCACAAAGATCTTCGTCGTGCGCGTGCAGCAGCGATGTCAATCATTCCCACAACCACAGGTGCAGCCAAAGCTGTCGGGCTGGTAATTCCCGAACTTAAGGGGAGAATGGACGGATTTGCCCTGCGTGTTCCCACACCCGACGGATCGATTGTTGATCTGACCTGTGAACTGTCAAAGGAAGTCAGCAAAGAAGAGGTCAACCAGGCGCTGAAAGAGGCTGCTGACGGACCAATGAATGGCATCCTTGAATATTGTGAGGATCCCATTGTATCGACTGACATCATCGGAAACAGCCACTCTTCCGTGGTGGATTCCCAGCTCACCCAGGTGATCAGCGGAAACTTTGTCAAAGTAGTGTCCTGGTATGACAATGAGTTTGGCTATGCAAGCCGGGTCGTCGACCTGGTTCAAAAGGTCAGCTGACTCCTGTAAGACGCCAATCTGTAAGACGTCTAAATAACGAAACTGCCCCGTAACCCTGTCCGGTCAATGGAATTCAAAGGGTTACGGGGCAGTTTCGTTATATCTACGGGGCAGTTTCATTAATCTCCGTGTATGTGGTCACGTAAGATACAGGTTGTCATCCCCGGGTACGGACAGCATCTTTTCAGTGACAGCCGGCATCACCATTGATACTGGCAGCACCCCGTCAGGTATAACCGGCATCATTCTCTTTCGTATAATTGGCATATTATTTATTGATCAGAGTGGGCTCCCTCATCGGCTGGAGCCGGAACCATTTTGCAACGAAGAACTGGCCCGGAAACGCTTTTCAAACCTCCTGTAACACCGGAAAAATTTTCTTCGCTTTTCAGAGGGCAGCAATAAATTGAACTGCATCGGAAAGGCTTTCCACCCCAAATGTTTATAATCGATGATGATCGGCTTCCATTCAGTCTCAGACAATCGTTGCACAAAAATATTGGTACCGATCTGGAAAGTATCAAAGAACCAAATTTTGTGTTTATCCAGCAAAGAAACAACCCTTTCAACTTCTTTCCAGAACAGTTCATTGGAAACCTTTCCATAGTCGCATACAGGTCTGGAGTGGGTGCCGTCAAAATCCACGGGGCGCCCCGTAACCAGACAATCATCTGAGGCCTCAATAATGGGGTTAAAGTATTCTTTAAGTTCAGCAGGAAGGCTATTATAGGTCTTTAATTCCTCATGATTCATGCGGCGGCGCAGGAAGATCACCTGCAGTTTTTGCCGAAGCCCCAATCCGGACTTCAGTCTTTTTATACAAAGACCCGGCTCCCCCACAACGGCGAAACACTCCCTGAAATTCCCCTCTCCTATTTTATCACCGGGTTTTAACATGAACAGGAAATTAACCACGTTTCCAAAAATACAATTTTTTTCTTTATGGGTTTTCTGCATTATTGCACTGGTTAAAGCATACCGGATTACTGAAACCAGGAATGATCCTGTAAAGTGCCGGTTGCTGAAGCAAAACAAAAAATTGTCCGAACAAGGTCAGCTACAATTTTTCTTATAACTTTGGAGGTTTAAAGGATGCCCGGGGCATCATTATTTCAGATTCATTTTGAAAACCTGATAACAACAGAAATATGGCAAAAAGACTCTTATTAATCAGCAATTCAACAAATTACGGCGAAGAATATCTGGACTACACCAAAAGCGAGATCAGCAGCTTTCTGGGTAAAGAGATCAGTGAAGTTCTGTTTATTCCGTATGCCGGAGTTAGTATTTCCTGGGATGATTATACCACCAAGGTAGGGAATGTCTTTCAGAAACTGGGCTATGAAGTAAAATCCATACACACAGCCGAGAACCCCATTGAAGCCATTGAAAACGCCCAGGCTGTAGTGGTGGGTGGAGGCAATACCTTCAATCTGGTGGACGTCATGCATAAACTGGGGCTCATGGAAGCCATCAGGCAGAAAGTGATTGCAGGAACTCCCTATATCGGATGGAGTGCGGGTAGCAATGTGGCCTGTCCGTCTATTAAAACCACCAATGATATGCCGATTGTCCAGCCTGCCAGTTTTGAAACCCTGGGGCTTGTCAATTTTCAGATCAACCCTCATTATACGGATTCCAACATCCCGAATCACAACGGAGAAACCCGTGAGCAAAGGATCAGGGAGTTTCTGATCGCCAATCCCGAAACCCTTGTGGTGGGGCTAAAAGAGGGAACCATGCTTCGAATCGAAAGCGAAGACATTCGTTATATCGGATCCAAAACAATCAAGGTATTCCGCAAAGACGAGCCGACACTGGAGTTCGACAAAAATGCCCCACTTGACTTCTTAAAATAGTTTTTCAACTTTCAGCCAATGAAAAAATTATCTGTTTTTACAGCATTCGTTGCAATGCTGCTGATTACAGCCTGTGGCAGCCAGGTTTCGTTACAAAGCGGACATGTCAGCGACATGGATCCGGATGATACAGGCAAACGCATGTATTACTCCCTGCCACGCACCGTTGTCGCCATAGATGTAGAGGTTACCCAAACAGTGAAAAAACCGGGACCTTATGCAGCTTATGCGGAGAGATACCTGGGCCTTGATGATGTTATTTTCGCTCCGGAGATCAATTATGAAGTCAGCAAAGTATCAATCAACGGATATGCTGAGCCTGATCCGGAACACGTTTACTACGTGGTTTTTCCAAAGGATGGAGATGAAAAAGAGTCCTTCTACCTTTCACTGACTGAAGAGGGATTAATTGCCAGCGTGAACCGTGAATTCGACACCGAAGAGTTTCAGTTTGGCCTCAGTGAAAGTACCGATTACGGCTACTTTGGCAGCGATGCCACATTTAACTATTTCATTGACACCAACCTCAAGGAACAGGTGGATACTGTCATCGAACATGTTCGCATGGATACCATTACCGTGCAGCGGCAAACACTCAGACGCAGTTGGGTAGAAAAGGGTGAAGAGTTGAGAGCCAGCGAAGTAGCTGAATATATTTTGGAGATCCGGGAAAAAAAGTTTGACCTAATCAGTGGTTTCCAGGAGATCAACTATTCGAAAGAAGCCCTGGAATATATGTATTCCGAAATGGACAAGCTGGAAAGTGACTACCTCGACCTGTTCACAGGAATCACAGCATCCCAGACCATCAATTTCAGGTTTATCCACACCCCGGAAAAAGACCAGACAGATACCCGCCATACCCTGTTCCGTTTCTCCCAGGATGAAGGGGTTTTACCGGCACATGATGATGAAGGGGGGGTACCTGTTACTATTGCCTACCAGAGAAGCCATGCCACTGACGATCTAAAAAATCAGACCGGGGAAACCAGACAGGAAAGACGAAGAAGTGCGGCCGGGTTTCATTATCGCATACCCGAGTATGCCAATCTGCTGATTTATACCGGCACCGAAAAAAGAGCGGAAGCCCGCATGCAGATCAACCAGTTTGGTATTGTAACCAACCTGCCCCCCGGAAAATCCACCATTGAATTTTACCCCAATACCGGCTCCATAAAATCGATCGGAAATCTGAAAGGGCAAGAGGATGACAACGATTGATATGCTAAATCAGCAAACAAGCTGTTTTGATTTTTCGAAAAAAATCAAATAACAGAAAATATGCAGTACTTTATCATTACAGGCGCAAGCAAGGGCCTTGGAGAGGCTCTGGCCATTGAATTGCTAAAAGAAGGACGTCATTTACTTTGCATATCACGCCATGAAAGTGACAGGCTCAAAAAACTGGCCGCAGCAAAAAACACTTTGCTGGATTTCTTTTCTTTTGATCTTTCCCGGACAGGGCAAATCCCGGAGCTTTGCGGGCAACTTTTTAAACAAATTGACGCCCGGGCTGCCAGCGGACTGTTTCTTGTCAACAATGCAGGAGTTATTCAGCCAGTAGGACGGGTGGAGGATTGCCGGCCGGAAGAAGTGGACTTTCATTTGCGGGTAAACCTTCTGGCTCCCATGCTGCTTGCCGCAGAATTTATCCGTCGAAGCCGAAAAATGGCCATAGAAAAAAGAATACTGAATATCTCTTCCGGAGCAGCAACAAATCCTTATTACGGATGGAGCAGTTATTGTACGGCAAAGGCAGGGCTTGACATGTTTGGCCAGTGTATTGCTGCCGAGCAGGAACCCGGACCGGGCCAGGTAAAAACCATGGCTGTTGCACCGGGGATCATTGATACAGACATGCAAACAACCATTCGCGGTACAGATGAACGTGCCTTCATTCACCGTGATAAATTCGTGGAACTCAAAGAAAGCGGCCAACTCACCCCTCCCGCCAGTGCAGGGAAAAAACTTGCACAAATCTTATTGTCAGACAGGTTCGAAGACGGTGCCATTAAAGATATCAGGGACAGCTATTAAAAACAATGGACAAGATAGACCTCCAGGAATTTGAGTTTCAGCTCAATATCAGAAATCTGCGCATTGAAGACTTTGAGCAGCTGGTCAATATGCAGAAAATATGCTTCCCCGGCATGGAAGTTTGGAGCCGGGAGAACATAGAAAACCAGTTAACCCGTTTCCCGGATGGTCAAATAGTGATTGAGATTGACGGCAGGGTGGTGGCATCTTCCGGAAGCCTGATCATCGACTCTGAAGATTTTGACATGAATATGTCGTGGGACGAGATCTGCGATTACGGGAACATTGGCACCCACAATCCTGAAGGAGACACCCTTTACGGGACAGAAATCATGGTACACCCCGAATTCAGGGGTATGAAGCTGGCCACCAGGCTGTATGAATCCAGAAAAGACCTGACCAGAAGGTATAACCTCCGAAGGATTGTGATCGGCGGGAGACTGCCCGGTTACAGATCCTACAAAGACAAGCTGAGCATCACTGAATACGTAGACCGGGTAACCAGCCGGGCCATTTTTGATCCGGTACTGACCCCGCAGTTGTCCAATGGCTTTTCCCTTAAAAAGATCATCAGGCAATACATTGATGACGACAGTGAGTCATCCGGCTACGCAACCTATCTGGAATGGACAAACTTTGATTTTCAGGAAGAAAAAGAAAAGCAATTCCTGGCCGCAGCCCCGGTCCGGATCTGTGTGGTACAATACCAGATGCGTCCAATCAAAAGCTTTGATGATTTTGCCATTCAATCCGAATATTTCGTGGATGTCGCCTCAGGATATAAAAGTGACTTTGTACTGTTCCCGGAAATTTTCACCCTCCAGTTGCTTTCCCTTTTCCCAAAAGAGGAACCGGGCACAGCCGCAAGAAAGATCGGAGAATTCACCGAACAGTACCTTGAACTCTTCAGCGAGCTGGCCATCAAGTACAACATCAATATTGTAGCCGGATCCCACTTTACCCCCGAGGGCGACAGCCTGTACAACATCGCTTATCTGTTCAAAAGAAACGGCGAAATTGGCAAACAGTACAAGCTACACATCACCCCGAATGAAAAAAAATGGTGGGGCGTGCAACCCGGTAACAGCCTTGAGGTATTTGATACCGACAAGGGTAAAATCTCCATCATGATCTGTTACGACATTGAATTTCCTGAACTGGCAAGAATTGCGGTGGAAAGGGGTACAAGGCTGATTTTTGTTCCTTTCTGCACTGACGACCGGCAGGGATATCTCAGGGTCAGGTATTGTGCACAGGCCAGATGTGTGGAAAACCAAATTTTTGTGGCCATTGCAGGTACAGTCGGAAACCTTCCACAGGTCGACAACATGGACATCCAATATGCCCAGTCAGGAATTTTTACCCCTTCTGATTTTTCTTTTGCAAGGGATGCGATTGCCGGAGAATGCACACCCAATGTGGAAACCGTGATCATCAACGATATTGACCTGGAGCTTCTGAAACGACATCGCAACAGGGGCACTGTAACCAACTGGAACGACCGGCGAACCGACCTGTACAGGATTGTGGCACTGGATCAGCACCAGGGCCCCCATCCCGAAGATCAATAAGTGATTCGACAGCACATCACCCAAACCCTTGTTCTGGTCAACGCTGCAATGATTTGTGCAACTCTGCCATGTTTATGCAGCTCTGTCATAGCCAGTGCAGGTTCTGTGCAGGCTTACCGAAAAAGCAAGGGTTTACCCGTCGC
Source organism: Bacteroidales bacterium (assembly GCA_003554665.1). Next base: position 6,425 of record PWGY01000138.1, read on the forward strand.
AAAGCAAGGGGCTGCCATTTGAGAAGCAAGGGGCGGAACAGTCGATCGATTCGCTTACCAGCTATCCATAAAAGACTCTTTAAAAAATCTGAACCAGGCTTTCCCCCCGGTCAATTCATCAACCAGCGTTTCAGGTTTCTTGTCAGCCCCGCGGTCATTCTTAAAGAAAAAAGCGGAAGCCACCCCTGCCTGCCTCTGCAGGTAAGCCGTTTCTTCAGCTGAAACACCCCTGCTTTCAAGTTCTTTCAGCAAATGAATGCTTTGGTGAGGCTGACCGGCAGCAGCATAATTAAGGGCGGCGGTCCCCAACATATCCGGATTGACTACACCAGAAACAAAATCAAACAACTCCGGATGACTGTCAGCAATACGCCTGACTTTTGACAGATACTCATCCCTTCCGTTGGGTTCACCCATCAGGGAGGAAAAATCAGCAAGCACCCTGTAGCGGGTCATTACCCGGAGAAGCAGTTCCAGCGCTTCTTCAGAAGACCGGACATATTCGGGATGCATTTGCTGATATTCAAGTGCATTTTCAATGTAAGTGGCCGCAAAATCCATGTTGTCATTCCGTATTGCCCTGCGTGATACCACCAGAAAAGAACGGTAAATCCCATGATGCGTCCGGATCAATAAATTGCGAAGATCGCCGGGGCATGGATAATTGCCTTTCACACGGCTGCAGAACAACTCCACGTGCTCAAGGTTGTCTAATGATGCGGTCAACCTGTCTTCGAAGATCAGTTCAGAAGAGGCCATAAAAAATGAATCCAGCACGGTATCTGCCAGCATCAGGGCCTTTTCCTTCCATTCACCCGATGGGTATCCTTTGTCAAAAACTGTTCCCATCCTTTCCAGTGCTGTCTCTTTTTCTCCTGCATGCATATCCAGCTTCACCAGGGCAAGATGTGATGGAATATGCAAAGGATTGTAGTCCAGAGCGGATTCATAGGCATCCCTTGCATTGTCAGGTGATTCAGAATGTGCGATCATTTCACCCCGTTCGTAATACAACTCATCAATCCGGGAAACCGCCTGGTTAAAGTCCCTTCTGAGCAGTGACAACTCCCTGTTTAATCGCTCTGACTTCCTTAATATATTTTCCGGATCATGCTGATACAGATCCAGCCATTGTTGAAACGGGGCATGGCGGATATTACCAAGCATTGCCTCCGCCTCACATAAGCGAAATTCTTCCAGCAACAGGGTTTCGGGGTTGTCAGCTGAAAGCCCTTCTGTCAGCCCCTCTGCTCTTTTCAGCTTTTCCCCTGCTTCATAATAAGTTTCCAGGGCAACCCCCCAGTGCTCCAGGTGTTCACGCATCCGGTCATCATACCAAAACCGGTATCCGGACAATTCCACACTCAGGTCACCGGTCGCCCCATCATAAGGAAATGATACTTCAGCCCAATGGTCAGCGGCAGCAGTTATGTCCACATCCTCAAAAAAATGACCATAAACCTTTTCCCCTTCTGCATCTAAAACCTCCAACAGGAAAGATGCCTTGTCAGGGATCAGAATCCGGGCAAGAGAAAAGTCACGATAGCTGACATCTCCGGTCACATAAATACTGTCAGGAGTTATGACCGCACGGTGGCGATCGGCGGCAATGGGGGAAAGTTCAGCACGAAGCAGGCCACGAAAAGAATATTCTGTATGGACACGAAGCTTGCCAGATCCTTTGGCAATGGTTTGCAGTATATCATTGACAATCCTGCCCTGACTGTCGGGGTATGGATCAAAGGAAAAGCCCTTTGAAAAGTCAGGTTCCCCATGCTCACCGGCATTGATATAGCCACCGCCCAGCATAAGAAACAAAATGGTTGCAAACGTCTGTAACCTGATCATAGTAAAACCCGCAAGTCCATTATTAACCCCGGCAAAGGTAGCATTTTCTTTCATTGCCGGACAGTACTGCCAGCTGCATTTTCTGCAATAATAGTGTATCTTTGTATGGAACTGTTCATTTAATCTGATTACTATGCTAATTAAGATTCATCCCGAGACGCCCTCCCAGCGGCTGGTGAGAAAAGCTGCCAGCTGCCTCAGGGAAGGAGGTGTGATCATTTATCCCACGGATACTGTTTACGCCCTGGGATGTGATATCAACCAGCCGAAGGCTGTCCAGAAAGTTGCGCAGATTAAGGGAATTAAAGCCGAAAAAGCCAATTTTTCGCTGATCTGTTATGACCTGAGTCATATCTCTGATCTGACAAAACCATTCCCCACCAGTGTTTATAAAGCAATGAAGAAAAGCCTTCCGGGGCCATTCACCTTTATCCTTAATGCCAACAACAATGTACCCAGACTTTTTCAAAGCCGAAAAAAAACCATTGGTATAAGGGTCCCCGACAATAATATCATCCGGGAAATTGTTCAGGAACTGGGCAACCCTATTATTTCCACTTCGGTGTATGATGATGATGAAATCCTGGAATATACCACCGACCCGGAACTTATTCATGAAAGGTACCAGCAGCAGGTGGATATGGTAATTGATGGAGGGAGTGGTGACAATGAGGCCTCAACGGTTATAGATTGTACAGGCGATGAGATGGAGGTCATTCGTCAGGGAAAAGGCAACATAGAGGATATATTGTAAACAGACAACAACCCGCAGATGAACAGCATAATGGATTCAATTTTCCCGGGTTCCTCAGCCGCAAATGATCCGTTTTTTCTCATGGCCGGCCCCTGTGTGCTTGAGAATGAAGAAATGGGTTTTCAAATTGCGGAACAGATACAAAGAATCACGCACAACCTGGGCATTCCCTTTATTTTCAAGGCGTCTTATAAAAAAGCCAACCGGACCCGGATGGATAGTTTTACAGGAATCGGGGACACAAAAGCCCTTGAGGTTCTTCGAGCGATCGGTGCCGGATTTGGTATTCCTGTAGTTACCGACATCCATTCGGAGGATGAAGCCCGACTGGCTGCCAAATACGTGGATGTGCTGCAAATTCCTGCGTTTCTTTGCCGGCAAACCGAACTGCTTGTTGCCGCCGGAAAAACCGGGAAAGTGGTTAACATCAAAAAAGGGCAGTTTCTGGCTCCCTCCTCCATGCAATATGCAGCCGAAAAAATCCGGCAAACAGGTAATGATAAAATACTTCTGACCGAAAGGGGGACCACTTTTGGTTACGGCGATCTGGTGGTTGATTTCCGTGGCATCCCAATCATGCAGGGCTTTGATTTACCGGTTGTTCTGGATGTGACACACTCCCTTCAACAGCCAAACCAGGGGAGCGGCGTAAGTGGCGGACTTCCCCACATGATCGAAACCATGGCCAGGGCAGGTATCGCTGCCGGGGCCGATGGACTTTTTATTGAAACCCATCCTGAGCCGGAGAAGGCCCTTTCGGACGGAGCCAATATGTTGCCGCTGGATCAACTTGAGGGTTTACTTAAAAAACTTTTGAGGATCAGGGAAGCGATGCATTAACCGACGAAACGAAGCATTGTCAGGGCACCAGATTTGCCGAAAACCGATTGCGGGAAAGCCTACACGGGAACATCCGCTTTGTCAAAACTCAAAGATTCAAGCTTTTCCCTGTGGCTGTCACGAATAAGAACAAAAGTGTCCATGTAATCCTCCGGCAAAGGGTCCCCACTGGGGAACTCCAGGCGCAAATGATCAACCTGCTGCCCGTTTTTCCAGAAGCGGAAACAGACATGAGGTCCCGTGGCCATTCCGGTACTGCCCACATAGCCGATCACATCCCCCTGCTCCACCCTGGCACCCGGACGAATTCCCGAAGCAAAACGTGACATGTGCAGATACTGGGTTTCGTAAACCGAGTTATGACGAATCCTGACATAGTTACCATTACCACTGGTATAACTTGTCCGTGTAACAGTTCCATCACCCACAGCGAGGATGGGTGTTCCGTGCGGAGCCGCATAATCCGTACCCAGGTGAGGGCGTCTGTCGCCATGAATTGGATGCAGCCTGCTTTGTGAATAACGGGAACTGATACGACCGTACTCCAAAGGTGCCCGCAAAAAAACCTTTTGCAGGCTATTTCCATCTCCGTCAAAATAACCGTCTATGGTATCAGCCTCAAAATGAAAACCTTCTATTTCTCTTCCCCGATGCACAAAGAAAACAGCATCGATACCGGACACCCCCACCGGACGATCCCCCACATGTGCCTCCTCGTAAAGCACCTTGAAGCGGTCACCGGATTCAATTCTGTAGAAATCCACTGACCAGGCAAGAACACGGGACAAGTGAACCACAAGTTCCTGGGGCAGGTTGTTTTCCACAATGGTGTTCCATAAAGATGAGGTGATCACCCCGGTGGCTTCCCTGGACACGTTTGTAACCTCTTTTTCACCCCGGTACACATCAATTGAGTCGCGAAAATCCACCACCAGGTAATCCAGGTCTGAAATCTCATACACAAAATAACACAGTTCCTGCAACGTATCCGGATTCTGACTGTAATACCCGAAATAACTATTTCCACCCCTGATGCGGCGGGGACTGAAAACATCTTCCATGGTCCGGGCAACCTGATCGATGTCGGCAGAATTAAAATCAAACCGGGACAAAAGATGCGACAGTGTCTGCCCCCTGCGCACAACTCCTTCTTCAATGTGGTAGATACCTTTTTCAAACCCAAATTCATCAAGGGCCACTTTTTTGACAGGTTTTTCTTCTTTCTTTGCCTCCGCAACAGGATTACCCCCTCCCGGTCCTGCGAGTAAAAAAACAAGCGCAGCAAGCATTGACAGAACAAGACCCGCCACAACGGCTGAAGAAGTTGAAAATGTTTTTTTCCCCCCAGTCATATCAAATAATTAAAAACGATTTTTTACCTAAAAAACAAACAAACCGGTGAGCAGGTGTCTTGAAACATAGGAAATCCCAAAAATAACAAAAAAGCTTGTGAAGGTAAATCCCACGACCTTTACAGCAGGGATTTCCAACAGTTGACCTGCACCCTTTCCGAACAAAAACACCGTATAAATCAACCCCAGGATGGAAACGGGCCCCATGGCCGGGGTAATGGCTGCCAGGGGTTGGGCAAGCATGTAAGGGGTATAGGAGGTAATGATCAGCAGCATTGCCCGCTCACCATCCGGACTCCCGCGAAAGGGCTTTGCCAGCTTTCCGACCAGCTGTGCCCCCAGCCAGACAGACAACAGGTAACCCGTAAGGGTGATTATAAATATTCCGGATAACTGGTCGGCACGCAACACAGTGCCCTCCAGGGCATTTTGCTGCAACACAACGGCCATCCTTCCGGCAGCCCCCAGCACCATCAGCGGCAGACCATATGAAAAGAGAAAAGACCTTGCAGCCGGAGGCTCACCGGCAAACTCTTCAAAAAAAGAGGATGGACGAAAAAGTACCGAAGAAATGATCTGCAGGTTTCTGGATTGCTTCATAGGGAATAAGATTCTACTTCACCGTGGCTGGTTTGGCTTATGCGAAAGCTGCATTACCGGCACCAAAATTACACAATTCCTCCCTTTAAAGTAAAAAAAAATGGCAGGGTGGGATCAATTTCCAAACCGGATCTTAACTTTGTGACAGTCAATTCAACCAAAAACCGATGCCATCCTGGAATGCTTTCATAAGAGGTTTTGAGGAATACCTGAAACTGGAACGTTCACTGTCCGACCATTCCATCGGGGCATACGTATCTGATGTCAGGAAACTCGCTGCATTCTGCATGAACTTTGAACAGGTGCCTGAGCCGGGTGAACTTTCACCTGAAACCCTTACAAGCTTTGTGGCACATATTCACAAAAGCGGGGCAGGCGACCGCACACAGGCAAGGATCATTTCCGGAATCCGGGCATTTTTCCGGTACCTGATGACAGAAAACATCATCCGGTCAGATCCTTCGGCTGGCCTGGAAATGCCCCGCACCGCACGTAAGTTGCCCGAAGTGCTTTCCGTTCACGAGATCGACCTGATGATCAGCGCCATCGACATGAGTAAACCCGCCGGTCAGCGGAATCGTGCCATTGTGGAAACTCTTTATGGTTGCGGGTTACGTGTTTCCGAACTCATTCATCTGAAAGTATCGGGAATCAACAAAAAAGAGTCTTTTATCAAGGTTACCGGAAAAGGAAACAAACAGCGGATGATCCCTGTCGGAGGGAGTGCCCTGAAGCAAATTCTGCTGTATTTGTCGGCCTCAAGAATTGAAACAACGCCCCAACGTGGGTTTGAAGACCACCTTTTTCTGAATCGCAACGGCAGAAATCTGAGCAGGATGATGATATTCAATATTATCAGGGAACTTTGTCAGGCAGCAGGTATTACAAAGAAGGTCAGTCCGCACAGCCTGCGTCACAGCTTTGCCACCCACCTGGTGGAAGGGGGTGCCGACCTCCGTGCCGTCCAGGATATGCTGGGGCATGAATCAATCACCACCACCGAGGTTTATACCCACCTAAGCAGGGAATATCTGCGAGAAAACCTGTTGTCGTTCCATCCCCGTGCAAAAAAATAATTCTTCCGGATTATCAGTCATCAGCATAGGCAAAGCGACTTCCCCTTATTCAACAAACAGATCCGAAGCAATTCCATCGGCAAAAAACAAACCTTTTTTCCCCAGCACAAGTGTGTGGTCATCTTTCCAAATCAGCGCCCTGCGACGCAAATGAACTTCAGCGCGTTTTTTCAGAGAGCGGATATATTTTGCACCCCCCAGGCGTTCAATATATTCCAGGTCGCAACCCCAAACCGTCCGAATCGAGGTCATTATGTATTCATTGACGGTCTGTGACAGATCAAGTACCTCTTGATCGGCCGGAACAACTCCTTCAGAAATAGCAGCGTTGTATTGACTGATACTGGAAACATTCCAGAACCGTTTTCCGGGGATGAAACCATGGGCCGAAGAACCCAGTCCAAGATAGGGCTGACCTGTCCAGTATGCCATGTTATGCCTGGATTCTTTTCCGGGGAAAGAAAAATTGGATATCTCATAATGCCTGTAGCCATATGCTTCCAGCACATCTTTCATTATATAGAACTGACGGGCCGACTGTTCCTCCGAAACAGCCTCTGCTTTTCCTTTACTGATCAGGTATGCAAGGGGGGTACGGGGCTCTACCGTCAGGGCATATGCAGATATGTGGGGAATCCCGTTCATGGCCAGGCGATGCAGGTTATTTTCCCAGTTTTCATCTGTTAAAGTAGGGATCCCGTATATGAGATCCATACTGATGTTCTCAAAGCCTGCTGCCCTGGCATCCTGTATGCTTTTCCAGGCCTGGGAAGGCGAGTGTGCACGGTTCATGTATTGCAAATCCTCAGGCCAGAAACTCTGCACCCCGATACTTAATCGGTTTACCGGGAGTTTTTGCAACTCTTTGAGTTTTTTTGGACTGAGGTCATCCGGATTGGCTTCAAGGGTAACTTCTGTTATACCTTCCAGCGAAAAATTATGGTCAAAAGCATCAAAAATTTTATACAATTCACCGGCTGAAAGCACTGAGGGAGTGCCTCCTCCAAGATAAAGGGTTTTAATAACGGAAGGTGTAATATTTTGTCGATGCCGGTCAAAAAACGTCCGTTGCAGCTCCATTTCCCTGAGTAAAGCCAGCAAGTATGCATCTTTATCCCTGGTCGAAGCCATGAAATGAAAATTGCAGTAGTGGCAAGGCTGGCGGCAAAACGGGATGTGGATGTAAACTCCTGCCATAACATGGGGGCTATAACTCGTTCAAAGGTAAGCAAAAGGATGATGTTTGCCGGAATTTTCATACATTTGATTGGTTCATCACCTGTTTCACAAGCAATTATTCCTGCATCTATGATACCTGTTGAACTGAATGATACCACCGTATTTACCTTTGAAAACCTTTCCCGTTTCCCGGAAATCACCCATTTTGTTTCATCCCGTGAGGGAGGGGTCAGTGAAAAGAATTTCTCCTCACTGAATACCGGCTTCCATGTGGGTGATGATAATTTTCGTGTTTCCCAGAATCGTCGTATTCTGGCAGACTCACTGGGGATTGCCCTGGAAAAATTCACCTTTGCAAATCAATGCCATAGCGCAAACGTGGCTTTGGTGGATGGTGCAGGCAGAGGTCGCGGGGCTTTTGACAGAACAGATGCCTTTCCCAATACCGACGGGTTGATGACAAGTGTTTCGGAAATCTGTCTGGGCGTTCAGGTGGCCGATTGTGTACCCATATTGTTATATGACCCAAAAAACAGGGTTATCGCAGCCTTGCATGCAGGATGGAAAGGAACCATCCGTAAGATTGCCAGGGAAGCTGTCAGTAAGATGCTGGGCCATTACGGTTCCAGAGCAGAAAACATTTATGCCGGCCTTGGACCTTCCAATGGTCCGTGTTGTTATGAAGTGGGCGAGGATGTATGCCGCGAAGCTGTAAAGGCATTCGGGTCGGTAAAAGACATCCTGATACCGGTCGGAGAAAAAAGCAAATATATTTTTGATCAATGGAAAGCCAATTTCAGGTTGCTGACTGAGGCCGGCGTAAAACCGGATCACATAGAGGTATCACAAATATGTACTCAGTGCAGGAGCGAACAGTTTTTCTCCAACCGCGCGCTGGAGGGTGTCAGCGGCCGTTTCATGGCCGGAATTATGCTAAAAAAAGTACGACAACACTGATCAACACCCTGAAGCAACAGGTTACGGGCTTGTTTGCGAAGAATGCCCCGATCCGGTATTGATCAGCAAATTGATCAATTCAACAAGGCGGCTGGAATAACCATATTCATTGTCATACCAGGCAAGCACCTGAACAAAATCCCCACCCAGCACCCTTGTGCACAGGGAGTCAAAAATGGCAGAATGCGGATTTCCCAAAATGTCACTCGACACAACCGGATCTTCACAATACTGGATGATACCCCGCATCTCCCGCCTGGCAGCCTGATAAAACAGATCATTGATCTCCGGCCGGGTTACCGGACGCTTCAACATGGCGTTCAGCTCCACAAAAGAGCCATCACTGACCGGTACCCGTGTGGCAAACCCGTCAAAACGGTCTCTCATTTGCGGCATTATATCCTTAACTGCCCTGATGGCACTTGTTGTTGTCGGTATGATATTTTCGTTGGCACAACGGGCGCGACGAAGGTCGGTATGCGGGGCATCCATCACATTCTGGCTATTGGTATAGGGATGTACCGTATTCATCATACCGCGATCAATACCAGCGTATTCATCGATCACTTTTATCACGGGAGCAATGCAATTGGTAGTACACGAAGCATTTGACACAATCATGTGTTCTGAAGACAGTGTGGATTCATTTACACCAATAACCACCATATGATCCAGGGCTTCTTTGGGCGGACATGAAAGGATAACCTTTTTTACCCCGTTTTTTAAATGCCCCTGTAACACATCCCGCGTCAGAAAAGCGCCCGACGATTCGATCACCACGTCCACCCCATGTTCATCCCAGGGAATCTTATCCGGATGGAACCGGGCATATTTTTTAATACGCTGGCCGTTCACCTGAAGCAGGTTATTATGCTCATCACCTTTCACCTGATGTCCGAAGCTTCCGTGCACAGTGTCATATTTCAGCAAATGTACAAGGGCGCGCATCATCATGGGGTCGTTTACAGCCACAACCTCCATATCGGTGCGTTGATGAATCAGCCGGAATACCAGCTTACCGATTCGTCCGAATCCGTTAATACCAATTTTAATCATTTCAGGGCCATGGTTTCATACATGATTTAAGGGCTAGAGGTCCAGGTCAAGACGTATTTGCTTTTCTTTGTCGTCCGGCGGACCTTCCCTCCCCTTCTTTTCACGATCAATATCAGAACCATCCTTTTCCTCATCCAATGCTCCTTCCTGCTGTGGCATATGCTGAACTCCGGGATCCGCTTCATCTGCGTGATCATCATCCGGATTAATGTCAGCCTGCTGAGGCTCCAGCCAGCGCACAGTTTCCACTTTCGTCGAGGAAAGGCGCTTTCCGCGGGCTTTCTGACTTTTCACTGCAATGAATTCGGACACATCAATTTCCTCCTGTGTTTTTTGCCTCCTTTCAGAAAAAGGGAAAGTAACATGCAACCGGGGATGTTTGGCTGTAGAAACCAGTAACAGGGAGTTCCCCTGGCCGTTTAGAAAATCCATAAATTTCCCGTTGGCTTCCGGCTCAAAACGTTTGATGTAGTGACATTCTTTTTCCCTGTCAAAGTAAACTGCTGTTACAATGGTACCCGGGTGCAGTTTTTGAAGCATCAGGGGGTTTTCCTCAAAATGGTTGGACAAGTCAAAATTCATCACACGATATTGACCATCACGATATATGGCCAGAATTTTTTCATCCCCTTTAAAAGCACCAATATAGTTGCCCCTCTTTTCCGAATTCAGGCGCAATACAGTTTCATCAAACCAGATGTCCATGGCTCCGAGTGTGGAAACACCGGCATCCTTCATGGTAATACGGCGCACAACATGTTTGGTCAGGATGTTGCCGGCAGCCCCCCGTCCTTTGATGGCCAGGTCACTGAAGTCCAGATCAAAAACAGTTTTTTTCAACCGTGGTTTATGCCGGAGGTATACTGTTACCACTTCAGCCTCACCATTGGGGTTCGCCGTAAAGTACAGCACCTTACTTCCACTGCTCCCCTTTGTCAGATCATATTCCTTGTCGCGAGTTACACCTTTCACCGGGAAGCGTTTCATGTAAGTTGCCCCGGCCTTGCCATCGCGGTAGATCACATTGTAAATGGTACGCTCATCGTTGCGTTCAAACACCCCGATATGAATGATGTTCTTACCGACAAATGACTTTTCTGTCACCCTGGTCACCACATATGTGCCATCCTCGCGGAAAACTATGATGTCATCCAGGTCGGAACATTCGCAAACAAACTCATCCTTTTTCAGTGCAGTACCTGCAAAACCCTCTTCGCGGTTCACATATAGTCTGGCGTTGGCCACCGCCACCCGTGAGGCATCAATGCTGTCAAAATGACGGATCTCAGTTTTTCTTTCCCTGCCTTTTCCAAATTTCCTTTTAACCGTCCGGAAATAATCAATGGTATAGCCAACCAGATCTTCCAGGTAGCCATTCACTTTGTCAAGCCTTTCCTGCAATGACCTGACCTCTTTATCCGCCTTGAATGTATCATAACGTGAAATCCGCTTGATCCGGATTTCTGTCAACCGGATGATGTCGTCGCGAACAATTCCACGGTAAAACTGTGCTTTAAAAGGTTCCAGACCCTTTTCAATGGTTTCGATCACCGATTCCCAGGTGTCGCATTCTTCAATGTCGCGATAGATGCGCTCTTCAATAAATATTTTTTCGAGGCTGGCAAACAGCAATTGCTCCATCAGCTCTCCACGTTCAATTTCCAGCTCCCTCCTGAGGAGATCAACGGTATTGTCCGCTGATATTTTCAGCACCTCATTCACGCTCATGAAGGCTGGTTTGTCATCCTGTATTACGCAGCAATTGGGAGATATGCCGATTTCACAATCGGTAAAAAGGTAAAGGGCATCAATGGCCTGGTCCGGCGAAATCCCAGAGGCCAGATGGATCATGATCTCCACATGCTCAGCCGTATTGTCCTCAATTTTTTTAATCTTAATCTTGCCCTTGTCATTGGCTGCCACAATACTTTCCATCAGGCTGGTGGTCGTGGTACCATAGGGGATCTCATTAATCACCAATGTCTTTTTGTCCTGGATGCTGATCCGGGCACGTATCCGCACCTTGCCTCCACGCATCCCTCCGTTGTATTTGGAAAAATCGGCCAGGCCCCCTGAGGGAAAATCAGGGGCAATGTCCGGTTCTCCTCCCTTAAGGTATTCAATGGAAGCATCAATCAACTCATTGAAATTGTGCGGCAAGATTTTGGAGGCCAGACCCACAGCAATCCCTTCTACCCCCTGGGCCAATAACAGGGGAAATTTCACAGGTAAACATAGTGGTTCTTTATTTCGGCCATCATAGCTGGTTTTCCATGTGGTTGTTTTGGGGTTGTATAGTACCTCATGGGCAAATTTTGACGGCCTGGCCTCAATATACCTTGGGGCAGCAGAACTGTCGCCGGTAAGAATATTTCCCCAATTACCCTGTGTGTCAACAAGCAGATCCTTTTGCCCAAGCTGGACGAGTGCATCACCAATAGAAGCATCTCCGTGCGGGTGATATTTCATGGTGTGACCGATGATGTTGGCCACCTTGTTAAAGCGTCCGTCATCAAGCTCTTTCATGGCATGAAGGATTCTGCGCTGGACGGGTTTAAGACCATCACGGACATAAGGGACTGCCCGTTCAAGGATTACATATGAGGCATAATCCAGAAACCAATCCTGATACATTCCCGACAACCGGGTCACTTTCATGCCTTCTTCCGGGTCATTTCCCGGTTCTCCCCCCCCTTTTTTATCAGGAAGGGGTGACTGATCATCACCAAATGGTCTTTCTTCACTCATGTAGCAGAATAATAAAACAGACGAATCCGCAATTCAATAAAGTGCTGCAAATTTATAAATAAATCCCCGATGAAGATTTTATTTCCAGAAACGGATAAGGATCACCTCTGCAAGCAGGAAAAGCAATGCAAGCAGAATAAACCATTGCCACAATGAACGGCCCATACCCATCTCATGCAACACCTTTTCCATGGGCTTGTCGCCGGTATCGACCACACGGACGCCCTCTGTCTGCAAATCGTCCAGTTTATCCTGCAATTCACTTTGGGTGTAGCACTCCATCAGAGACTCTCTGCGATCATAATTAAAAGACAGACCACCAACTTTTTCCTGGTTAAAAGACAGGAAGTAGTTACCGGCATCTGCAATCTGATCATGAAACCACAACTGAACCTGATTCCCCCTGCGCCTTTGCTCGGGGATCGCCTCAAACCCATTTCTGCTCACGGTAAAAACCTGTTCCTGTCCGGATCCCTTACCGGGGATGGTCACTGACTGGTCTTTACCAATGCTATGATAAGCAGGCTGTGTGGCTCCCCCCTGCAGGGCGAAATTAAGCATCACCGGCACAAAAATTGCGTGCCTGTGAAAATTGGAATACCTGTCGTCCATAGGAACAGCTGACAAATATACCTTCCCTTCTCCCACATTGTAAGAAGTGAAAAAAGGCCGGCCGTTCTGCAGGGTCATCAGTACCTCCCCGCCTGTCCCAACCTGTCTGCTGACCGCATAATGACTAAAAACAGTGGGAAGATCCATCTGATCGGGAACTTCCTCAAATACCCCGTCAAATAATCTGTGCAATTCGTTGATGGAAGACACATCCGTTTCCGTTGTGTCAAGCTGATCAAAATGATCAATACCCAAAGACTGAAAAAACTGGTTATACGAAGATATGGCGGCCCCGGCACCAGGAAAAATCATGAGGCTTCCACCGTCCTCAACAAATCGCTGCAACTCAAGCCCAAGCCCATCCGATACCTGTTCAAACCCATCCATAATCAGCAAATGATGCTCCGAAAGCTGCCCGTAGTCGATGGAGAACCCCGGCATGGTCTGGTAACTGAACAATTCGTCTTCGCCATAAAGTGCCTGAAGATACGGGTTAAGCCCATCGCCTTCCAGTGCAAGCAGAGGTATTTCAGTCGCAACGGGATAACTGAAATATAATCGGTCGTCAAAAGTTACAGGGTGATCGGAAATCTCAACATACCCCTGTTGAAAGGGTCCCTGACCAGCTGACCAGCTGACTGACAGCTCTGTGGTCTCACCTGCACCGAGGTTGAATGCAGCCACACTTCGCTGGCGTCCATCCACATTAAGCCGCAGCGGTTGGCTTTCAAGCACCTGCCCGCCATCATTGGAAATACGGACTGAAAGGTTCACCTGTTCTCCTGACAGGTGAACAGGTGAATCAAACCAAACAGAATCGATAAAAACATTATCCGACCTGCGTGCTTCAAGAGGAATCAACCAGGCATCCGGTGAGGGTGAACGATCCAGGTCATCAAGTTCACTGGTGGATTTCTGGTAGTCGCTAAGGTAGTAAGCTCTCTGATTTACGGCCGGTTCATCGGAAAAAAGTTCCGATTTTCTTGTGGCCACTTCCGCAATCGTTCTGACCCTGGAAGAAACCTCCACCTGCTTAACCATTTCCTTAAATTCCCTGCGGCTTACGAACCGCTGATGCTGTCCTTCAAAATCATTGGTAAGCAAAAGGAAACGATCACCTGCCCCATACACCCCTGCAATCTCCAGGGCACGGGAACGTGCTTCATCCAACAACCTCCCCTCTTCTGACAAAGCTTCCATGCTGAATGAATTATCAATATATACACCCACTGCATTTCCTTCAGAGCTGATCGCTTCGCCTTCGGCCGGTATATGAGGACGGGCAAAAGCCAGCACCAGAAAAACAATGGCGAGGATTCGTGCAAGTAACACCAGCAAGTGCTTTAAACGGGACTCTCTGGCAGATGCTTCACTCAGTTTTTCCAGGAAAGCAATGTTCGGGAAAAACACCGTCCTGAAACGCCGGAACCGAAAAAGATGTATGATTACCGGAATACTGACAGCAAACAGGGCGAACAGAAAGCCTGGGTAAACAAATTGCATCATTGTTAAGTTGATGTGCGAAAATCAGCTTATGTTATTTTAACTTTGCAAAGTTACATTTATTTTGTCCAGCATATTAAATGGATTCCGGGCCTTCTTCGCACCCCCGACCGTCAGGTATGAACAGCCCGGTTTCCCTGAATAAAAAAAAATCTGTAATTTTCCGGTCTTTTTGTAAACAGAGGCATCAATCCATAAAGGCCAATTAGCAATCTTATTCTGAATCAATATGAGCAATCTGAACACAGTAATCACAGGAACCGGAAGTTATATCCCGACCCGGCGCATCGATAACAGCCATTTTGCCCGCCAGACCTTCTTTGATAAGGCGGAAGCAATCATTGACTCACCTGGTGAAGATGTGGTGCGAAAATTCCGCGACATCACCGGCATTGCAGAACGGCGCTGGGTGGAAGAAAACCAAACCACCTCCGATATTGCAGCCATTGCCGCCAAAAGAGCCATTAAAGCCGCAGGTGCCGACCCGGAAACCATTGACCAGATCATTGTTGCCCATAATTTCGGTGATGTGATCCGGGGAACCATTCAGACAGATATGGTTCCATCCATAGCTTCCCGCGTTAAACATCTGCTGGGCATCAAAAATCCGAAGTGCATTCCATATGACCTGATTTTCGGATGTCCCGGATGGATACAGGGTCTTATTCATGCCGATGCTTTTATCCGAACAGGAATGGCCCGCCGCTGCCTTGTAATTGGGGCCGAGACCCTTTCACGGGTGGTCGATACATACGACCGGGATACCATGATCTTCTCAGACGGAGCCGGGGCAACGGTTATCGAAGTTGTTGAAGAGGAAGAAAAAAGAGGCATTCTCTCATTTGCAGCAGTCAGTCACACTGAAGAGGAATTGCATTACCTCTATATGGGAAAATCATACAAACCTGAAAGTGATCCTGATACAAGATATATCAAAATGGATGGCAGAAAGGTTTATGAATATGCCATTTCCCAGGTACCTCCTGCAATGAAAGCAGCCCTTGACAAAGCCGGTATTGACGTGAAGGATATCCGTAAAGTACTCCTTCACCAGGCCAACGAAAAAATGGATGAAGGGATCGTAAAGCGGTTTTACCGGCAGTACAAAATCAAACCGGAAACTACCGAGGTCATGCCCATGAATATTCAGGAACTGGGAAACAGTTCAGTGGCCACCATTCCCACCCTGTACGATATGATTCTGAACCGTCAGCTCAGCAGCCACAAGATCGAAAAAGGAGACTACCTTATGTTTGCTTCTGTTGGCGCAGGAATGAATATTAATGCAATTATCTATAAACAATAAACCAAAACCTTATGCGATCACTACCAATCAACATCATTGCTTTGTTTGGTTTTCTGATGATGTCTGCAGGTGTATTTGCCACTGAGGATGCGCGATTGATGCGCTATCCCGACATCAACGGAGACCAGATTGTATTTGTCTATGCCGGAAATATCTGGACGGTGAATGCCGGAGGCGGAGATGCCAAACAACTTACCTCCCACAAAGGACTGGAGCTTTTCCCGAAAATATCTCCGGACGGGGAGTGGATTGCCTTTTCTGCCGAATACAGTGGCTCACGCCAGGTATACGTAATGCCTGCAGAAGGAGGCACACCCAGGCAGCTCACCTATTACAATGACGTAGGTCCCATGCCCCCCAGGGGCGGATTCGACAATGTGGTGCTGGGATGGACCCCCGATAGCCGGGAAGTTCTTTTCCGCAGTAACCGGACTCCATACGGCGATCGTATGGGAAAATATTTTACGGTCGACATAGAAGGAGGAATGGAGGAACCCCTTCCCATCCCCCACGGAGGATTTGGCGTCCTCTCTCCCGAAGGGAACAAAATGGCCTTTGCCTACGTTGACAGGGAATTTCGCACATGGAAAAGATACAAAGGGGGAAGAGCTTCTGATATCTGGATCTACGACCTCGAAGAAAACACTTCACGGCAGGTCACAGATTTCAAGGGAACCGATCACATCCCTGTATGGTACGGAGACAAAATCTATTTTGCATCCGACCGTGACAAATGGCTGAACATTCACAGCTACGACACCAATACAGGTGAAGTGGAGCAAATGACCTATCATGATGATTTTGATGTCATGTGGCCTTCGGGTACCAACGGACAGCTCACATATGAGAGCGGCGGCCATATTTACCGCCTGAATCTGGAAACCGGACAACAGGAAAGGGTTGTTGTGAATATCCAGTACGATTTTGCCAACACCCTGCCCTACCAGAAAAACGTGAAAGATCATATTCACAGCGTGGCGATTTCGCCCACCGGAAACCGCGTACTTTTTGACGCTAGGGGAGATATCTTTTCTGTACCGGCCGGTGAGGGAACCACTTTTAACCTGACACATACCCAGGGAGAAAGGGCTGTCTATCCGCAATGGTCTCCTGATGGCAGATGGATCGCCTATTATGCCGATACCACCGGAGAATATGAAGTGTATTTGCTGGAGAATGCAGAAGGAGCCGAACCCCGTCAGGTAACCTCTGGCAGCCAGGGTTGGAAATATCAGCCCAAATGGTCACCCGACAGCCGTTACCTGGTATTTTTTGACCGAAGTATGCGGCTGCAGCTGCTTGATACCGAAACCGGAGATCTGACAGAGGTCGACAGGCCCACCGCTGAAGAGATCCGCCACTATGACTTTTCGCCTGACTCAAGGTGGATCACATATGCCAAAAGCAGCCGAAACGAACAGGGAGCTGTTTGGGTGTACAACATCGAAGACGGAGAACCCTTTCAACTCACCGGTGACAAATACAACGAAAGCAATCCGGTTTTTTCCAAAGACGGAGAATATATTTTCTTTACTTCAGACCGTGATTTTAACCTGACTTTTTCTTCCTTTGAGTTCAACTACCTCTACAACCGGTCAACAAGGATCTACGCCATGTACCTGACCGATGAGAGTCCGCGGTTGTTCGAACCGGAAGAAACAATTGAGCCCATGGGCAGAGAGAGCCAGGAAAGCAATAACAACAATGATGAAGATATCCATGTCACCATCCAGACCGAAGGAGCCGACAGGCGGGTGGTTGCATTCCCGATGGGAGCCGGAAGTTACTCCGGCCTCCAGGCCGTAACCGATGGCCTTGTCTATTTTGGGGACAGCGGAATGAGGCGTTACAATTACGTGGAGCAGGAAGACCATTCGATCATGGACGGCATCCGCACAGGCATTGTTTCGGCCGATGAAAGCAGCTTCCTGTACATGTTCCGCGGCGATTACGGAGTGTCAAACCTGGCTCCCGGCAGAAGCACAGACGAAGGGAGGCTTGATCTTTCTGATATGAACATGCGCATTGAACCGCGCAAAGAGTGGGAACAGATCTTCACCGATGGCTGGCGCATGTACCGCGACTTTTTCTATGTGGAGAACCTGCATGAGGTTGACTGGGATGAATTTTATGAAAGGTATTCCGCATTGCTGCCATTTCTGAATCACCGCTTTGACCTGGATTATATTTTCGGGGAAATGATTGCAGAAACCAATACCGGGCATGCCTACGTAGACTACGGAGATTTTGAACGCGTAGATCGTGTTGAAACCGGGCTGTTGGGAGCAGACCTGCAACCTGACCACGAAAATGGCAGGTTTGTGATCAGCAAAATCTATGATGGAGCAAACTATGACAACTCTTTACGTTCTCCGCTCACCATGCAGGGTATTACCATCAGTGAGGGCGAATACCTGATCGCAATCGAAGGCAACGACATCACAACGTCACAAAACCCCTACAAATACCTTGAAAACCGTGTTGACAAAAACACCCGGATCACAGTCAACGACCGGCCAACTGCCAGCGGAGCCCGTAGTTATACCATAAAACCGATCAGCAGCGAAACCGGTTTGCGGCATCTGGATTGGGTCAACACCCGTCGTGCCATGGTGGATGAAATGTCTGACGGGCGCATCGGGTATATTTATGTACCCAATACTTCAACTGAAGGAAATGAAGAGTTATTCAAGGGGATGTACGCCTATCACGACAAGGAGGCCCTGATCATTGATGAAAGGTTCAATGGAGGCGGCTTCATCCCTGACCGGATGGTGGAAATCCTGAACAGGCAGACCCACGCCAAATGGTATCGCGCAGGACTCGAACACCCGATGCGGACACCCGGTGTAGCCCACGACGGACCAAAAGCCATGCTCATCAACCAGTTCAGTTCTTCAGGCGGAGATGCCTTCCCTTACTTTTTCCGTCAGCTTGACCTGGGAACCATTATCGGCACCCGCACATGGGGCGGACTGGTTGGGATGACAGGTAACGCAGGCCTGAAAGACGGCGGTTATATCGGCGTTCCCCGGTTTGGTATTTACAATGAAGAAGGTGACTGGATCATTGAAGGAGTCGGAGTTTACCCCGACATAGAAGTGGTCGATTATCCCCATAAACTGGCACGCGGCGAAGACCCCTCACTTGAAAAGGCCGTTGAAGTGCTTCTGCAGCAACTTGAGGAAGAACCACAGAAAAGATGGCCTGTACCTGAACAACCCGACAGGTCAGGCTGGATCGAAATAGAAATCGAATAATCAGAACGGGTAACCGATCCCCAGGTTAAACACCAGGTGATCCCGCCGCCAGTCACGGTCAAACAACCGAACTTCATCGAAGTAACGACCGTTATCGGTGGCGGGATCCGCCAGGGGAAGGGCAAAATCAAAACGGAGCACAAAAAAGCCGGTATCAATCCGCAGGCCCGTTCCTGCCCCCAGGGCAATCTGCTTGTAAAACCTGCCGGAATCAAATTCGCCCCCGGGTACCTCTTCGTCTTCCTTCAGGCGCCATATATTTCCTGCATCCACAAAAAATGCCCCTTTAAAAATATTGGTAATGGCGAAACGGTATTCGACATTGGCTTCCAGTTTCAGGTCACCGGTCTGATGTATGTTATACACACCCCCGTTTTCTGTTTCTGATGCATAGGTGCCCGGGCCAAGTGTACGTGGGTGGAAAGCCCGGACACTGTTGGAACCCCCTATCACGAACTGTTTCACATAAGGAAGTACATCCGAGTTTCCATAGGGGAAACCTGCACCCGCAAACAGCCTGAACGCAAGCCGGCTCCCCTCCC